>NZ_SCNB01000002.1:0-238731 GCF_005502825.1 Kocuria sp. 2SI
GGGTGGGGCCGGGCCGGGCCGGTGACAGCGTCTCGAGCGGGCCGGGCCGGCCGGTCTCACTGCTCGGGCAGCAGCTGCGGCGGGACCTGCAGGACGGTCCCGGCGGCCACCTGATCCGGGTCCCGGATCTGATCGGCGTTGGCCTCCCACAGCAGAGGCCAGGACCGGGCGATCTCCGCCGCCGAGGCATCGGGCCCCAGCAGCTGACCGGTCAGCGACCACAGGCTCTCTCCGCTGCGCAGGACCAGCGTGGCCTGGGCCAGGCGGTCCTGGATCCGCTCCGGCGAGGTCTGCGGCGGAGACGCATGCACGATGGGTGCGGACTCTGCGGTCGCGACTCCGGTGGGTGCTGCGTCGAGGGCGCCGGGCATCGTCGCAGCGTTCCACAAGGGGCTCACTGGCGAGCTGACCGCGGTGCGGGGGCTTTGGACCGGCAGATCGCTGGCGCTCTCGCGCTGCTCGTCAGGTGCCGGGGCCTCGACCTGCGCGTCTGCGGAGGCGGGGGCCGCCCAAGCGCTCGCGGCGGCACCGCCGGCCAGGAGCAGGACGGTCCCGGTGCCCAGACCGCGCCGGGCGGACGAGCCGTGGGGCCGGCCGGATGCGCTGAGTCCGGCGGTGGATTCGACGGGCGGCGGGGGAGCGAAGCGGGCTGCGCACTGCACCGACATGGTTGCCTCCAGGCGTCATGGTCACCTGCTCTGCGCACCCCGCCCGAGCCGGAGGCCCGGAGCGGCAGATCCTCTCAGATGCTGTCATTTGATGCCATTTGGTGACTGTTGATGCTCATAGCTTCCAGGAGGACGCGTCAGGTGTCAATCAACGATGATTCTCAATATGAAGCGCCGTGAAGGGATGTCTTTCGTAGACTCCGGGCAGGTCGGTCCACGGCTGGTCGCAGTGGCCTGCCGCGGGCGGGGCGTTCGGGAGACGGGGGAGCCGATGCGCTGGGATGAGCTGTTCGCGGACATGGAAGCGCAGCTGGCGGCCGAGCGCTTCCGGGACGTGGAGCGGGAGGCGGCCGAGCTGACTCGCGCCGAGATCGCGGAGGCGCTGCTGCAGGACCGGTTCCTGGGGTGCGAGGGCGCAGCGGTCCATGTGGGGCTGCGAGGGGGCTCGTCGGTGCGCGGCGAGGCGGCCGGTGCCGGGATGGGCTGGGTCATGCTCGACGGCTCCGCGGCCCAGCTGCTGATCCCGCTGGAGTCGGTGCTGTGGGTCGAGGGGCTGGATCGGCGTCGCGGCGATCCGCAGCGCCGCAGCCGACTCGGGCTGGGACAGGCGGTGCGGGCGCTGGCGCAGGCCAGGGCGGGGGTGCGGGTGATCCTGGTCGACGGCGTGCCGGGCGCAGCGCTGGAGGGGACGATCGACCGGGCCGGGCGCGATCACCTGGATCTGGCGATGCACCCGGACGACGAGTTCCGGCGTCGTCGGGCGGTGCGCGCCATGCGGACGGTACCCTTCTCGGCGATCGCCTGCGTGGTCTCGAACGCCGCGGCGGCCGGGCGCGCCTGAGGCCTCAGTCCAGGGAGGCGCCCGCGCGCACGGCTTCAGCGGTCTCCTGGTGACGCTTCTCGATCCACTGATCGAAGCGCGCCTTCTCGACCCGCCATTGACCGCGGCCGCCGACCTGGATGGCCGGCAGCTCGCCCGAGCGGACCATGGCCCGGGCCTGGGAGGCCGAGATCGCCAGAATGTCGGCGACATCGGCCAGGGTGAGGAACTGCGGCTCTGCCATGGTGATCTCCTGAGATTCCGGGGTCGGGGCCGAGGCCGGCTGCGACCGTGGACATTCTGCCATCCAGTGCGCTGACGTGGGCAGAGGCTGTGGATGAGCCGCCTTGAGGCGGTTCGCCCCCGGATGATGCGCACTGCCGTGGAGAGGCATGCAGTTCGTGCCGTCTGGGCGCAGTTGAAGTCATCGAGTCGTCCACAGTTCCAGTCGAGGTCTCCCGGGCGGGCCCTCGCCGGGTCACGATGAGCACCGGATCGGTCCGCTCGCAAGCGGGCGTGGCCGATCGCAGCGCCACGGACGGCCCGCGGCGCTGTGCCGAGTCCAGGAGGCGAACGTGCTCAGATCCGGTTCGACCACTTCATCCCGAAGCGCCTCGGGCGCCTCGGGCACCGCGACGGCCGGACGGCTGCGTCGTCCCGGCTGGCGCGAGCCGCGGCTGCTGGTCGGGCTGGGGCTCGTCGTGGTGGCGATCGCCGCCACGACCGCCACCGTGACCTACGGCGATGCCACGGAGTCCTTCGTCGTGGCTGATCGGGATCTGGAGGTCGGTCAGACAGTGACGGCCGAGGACCTGCGCACCGTCGACCTGCGGCTGGAGTCCACGGGCGAGCAGTATGTGGCCGGGGCGCAGCAGCTGCACGAGGGCTCAGTCGTGCTCCAGCGCGTTCCGGAGGGGCAGCTGATCCCCACGGAATCCCTGGGGCGGCAGGAGGACATCGACCGTCGTCCCATCGGGATCCCGCTGGCCACTCCGCTTCCGTCGGGAACCGAGCCCGGGGACCACGTGGACATCTGGGCCTCCCAGCGCGATCGGACCGGCGGGCAGTGGGACGAACCGGTGCAGATCCTGGAGGGGGCGGAGCTCGCCGGCGTGGAGGAATCCGCCGGCGGGCTGGCCGCTGACGACGACGCCACCGCCCAGGTGCTCGTGGACTCCGCGGACGTGGAGGCGGTCGTGGGGGCGCTGTCCGGCGAATCCAGGATCACGCTGGTGCCGCACCTGGGCGGCGGACGATGAGCCTTCCGCTGGCCTGCCTCGGCCAGCAGGCGGATCTGCTCGGACAGGAGGTCGACCGGTTGCACGGGCCGGTGACGCTCGTGCGCCGCTGCGGGGACCTGGTCGAGCTGCTGGCCGTGGTGCGCTCGGGCCTGGCGCTGGCCGTTCTGGTGGACGCCGATGAGCCCGAGCTGACGGCACCGGCCCTGGATGCGCTGCACCGCGACGGCGCCGTGGTGGCCGTGGTCGTCCACGAGCCGCTCGTCGCCGTGCTCGACGGGGCGGAGGCAGAGGACGCGCCGGATGACCGCCTGGCCCACGACGCCCACGATCCTGCCTCCGATGCCATCGACTGGCAGCGCCTCGGTGCGCTCGAGGTCCCTGCCCAGCTGCCGGCGCGACAGATCGCCCAGCGCCTCCTGGAGGCTGCTGAGGGGCCGCGCTTCCGCCCCGGCGATCCGCCGATGATGCTCGGCGGCGACGAGGTCGAGGGCGTCGTCGACCCTGGCAGGGGCGCGCCCGGGCAGTCCGAGGGAAGCGGCAATCGGCTCGATGCCGATCATGAGGATCCAGAGGCCGCATGGCGCCGCCTGCTCGAGGAGCCCGAGCAGGCGGTGGGCCTCGACGCTTCGAGCGGTCTGCCTCCTCGAGGGCGCGTGGTCGTGGTCTGGGGACCGCACGGCTCCCCGGGTCGGTCGACGGTGGCGATCAACCTGGCGGCGGAGCTGGCCCAGCAGGGCGTGGAGACCACCCTCGTGGACCTGGACACCTGGGGCCCGTCCACGGCGGCGCTGCTGGGGCTGCTCGACGAGACGGCCGGCGTCGCCCTGGCCTGTCGAGCCGCGGACCGGGATCGGCTGAGCCCGGAGGCCCTCGAGCGGGCGGCCGTGGAGGTCCAGGTGGGCCGCGGCCGGCTGATGGTGCTGACCGGGATCACGCGCCCTGAGCGCTGGCCTGAGCTGCGCGCCGGCAGCGTGCGCCGAATGCTGCGCGCCTGCCAGCACATGCCCCGGGCTCTTCAGCTCGCCGACGGCTCCGGTGCCGCCCCGTCGCGCGGGCCAGCGCCGGTGATCGTGGTCGACGTCGGGGCGAGCCTGGAGGAGGACGAGGAGCTGGTCTCGGAGATCGAGATGCCGCGGCGATCGGCGGCCACCACGGCCGCGCTGGCCGAGGCCGACCTGGTGCTGGCCGTCTGCTCGGCCGAGGTGCTCGGGATCCCGCGTGCGGCCCGGGCGCTTCCGGGACTGCTCGAGCTCACGCCGGCCCCGGTCATGCTCGTGGCCAACCGGGTGCGCCGCTCTGCCGCCGGAAGCTCGCCCCGGGCCGCCCTGAAGGAGGCATGGGCGGCCATCGGTGCACCGGGGCAGTGGGACGCCCACCTGTCCTGGGAGCCGAAGACCGTGGATGCGGCGGCCCTTGCCGGCTCCGTGCTGGCAGAATCCGCGCCGTCGTCGAGCCTGCGCGCGCAGCTGCGCGATCTGGCCGGCTCGGTGCTGCGCCGCCTGGACGGAGATCTGGGCCCTGAGCAGGATGCGGAGGAGATCGAGGACGTCCGCGGAACCCGTCTGGGACGGGCCGTGGGAGGCTGGCTGCGCCGGTGATAGCCTCGAAGCCACGATCCTGTGCGGGCAATGCCGCCCGCTGCAGCGGAAGGAGCCCGAGCGCGTGTCCCTCGTCGAGCTGAGCAGCCGCGATGGATTCTCCGAGGAGGCCGTCGAGCACCTCCATCTGCTCGTGGGCGAGTGGCAGATGCTCGCCGATCTGGGCTTCGGCGATGTCCACCTGACCTTCCCCGATCGCAGCTTCGAGCCCGCTCCGGGCGCCATGCGCCTGCCGGCTCGCGACACGGACTTCCTGATCCTCGATCACGCCCGGCCGGGGACCACGCAGACCCTTTTCCCTGCTGACCAGATCGGCCAGCATCTCGGCCCCCCGCTCAGCGCTCTGCTGCGCGAGATCTGGGGCGCTGCCGGTGTGAGCTCCCACCGCAACACGGGCCAGCGGCTGCTGCCGGGGCTGGCTGCCGACGTCCAGGCCATAGTGACCACCGTCTTCTTCGACGGGCAGCCGATCGCGCTGCTGTCGCTGATCTCGGAGCGCAGCATTGGGACCACGACCTCTCCGGGGGAGCAGAGCTATCGCGAGGTCGCGGCTCAGCTGATGCGCATGGCGGGGAGGGGGCAGTGGCCGCAGGCCGGCACCCAGCCGTCGCCCCGGCGCGGCAATCCGCGCGTGGGCGATGGCGTCATCAGACTGGACCAGGACGACCGCGTCTCCTTCATGTCCCCCAATGCCGTCTCCGCGGTCGCCCGACTGGGCGCCGGGGAGGCCGCGCTCGGGCAGCGGCTCACGGAGGCGCTGGGCTCCGGAGCCTTCGCGGGGGAGCAGGTCGACGAGGGCCTGATGGGCGTGCTGCGCGGTCGGGTCCCCAGCCACGCGGAGGTCCGCCGGGGCCGCGTGGTCGTGATGTTCCGCTCGGTCCCGCTGTCCGAGGACGGTCAGCGGGTCGGTGCGCTGCTGCTGTGCCGCGATGTCTCCGAGCTGCGTCGGCGCGAGCGCGAGCTGTCCTCCAAGGACGCCGCCATCCGCGAGACGCACCACCGCGTGAAGAACAGCCTGCAGGCCGTGGCGGCCATGATGCGCATGCAGTCGCGCCGCGCAGACAGCCCGGAGGCACGGCGCGGGCTGTCGGAGGCCATGCGACGGCTCGAGGCCGTCTCGGCGGTGCATGAGACGCTGTCGCACACTCCCGAGGGCTCGGTGGACTTCGACGAGCACTTCAGCCGCCAGATCCGTGCGATCGCCGAGCTGGCCGCCACCGGGCAGACCGTGCGCACGCGCGTCACGGGGAGGTTCGGCCGGCTACCGGGTCAGCAGGTGACGGCCATGGCCCTGGTGCTCAACGAGATGCTCACCAATGCCGTGGAGCACGGGCTGAGCGGTCGCGACGGCACGATCGAGGTCAGCGCGCAGCGCCGTGATCCGGACCCCTCGACCTGCCGGGAGGCTCGCGCCGAAGGCCGTCCGGTTCCGTGCGCGGAGCTGGTCGTGACGATCGTCGACGACGGCCTGGGCATGGATCCCTCCATGAGCAGCGGACGATGGTCGGCCGATGAGCCCGAGGGATCGTCGATGCCCTCGGCGGGGCTGGGGAGCCGGATCGTGCGCAGCCTGGTGCTGGGGGAGCTCGACGGATCGGTGAGCTGGCGCCCCGGAGACGACAGCGGCACGGTCATCGAGATGACCGTGCCGGTGTACGAGGCCTCGTCGTGACGAGGCGATGAGCTGATCAGGAAGCGCGGCGAGCGCGGGCGTTGCGGCGCTTGAGGGAGCGGCGCTCGTCCTCGCTCATGCCGCCCCAGACTCCGGCGTCCTGGCCGGAGGACATGGCCCACGAGAGGCATTCGTCCATGACGTCGCAGGTGCGGCACACGGCCTTGGCCTCCTCGATCTGGAGCAGGGCCGGGCCGGTGTTGCCCACGGGGAAGAACAGCTCCGGGTCCTTCTCGAGGCAAGCTGCGTGTGAACGCCAATCCATGACGATTCGACTCCTTTCAGAAGGCACGCGACGGCCGGGCAGGGGCAATGCCCGGCGAGGTGAGGGGTGCCCTGGAGGGCGGGTGACAGGTCGTCAGCGACCCGTTCAAGATCTCCTCCACTTTTCCATGTGAACGGCACGTGAACAAGGGGATGGGACATTCGTCACACCCCTTCCCGACGGGGATCTCGGGGGTGAATTCCCGAATCCCCGGAGAATTCCTGAAGCCCGCTGCGAGCGCCGATCACGCGGCCGGGTCGTCGGGCGGGATCGGCCTTCGTGGACGTGGTCGGTGCCCTGCGGCGATACGCTGATGCGGCAAGGAGCCGCGCGAGTCCGCGGCTGCCCCGAAGACCCTTCCAGGAGCTGCCCGTGGCATCCGCCGGTCACCGAGACACCGCCGAGGCCGCTCGGCCTCTGCGCCCCCAGGCCCTCGTGCCCCTGGTGGTGATCGTGGCCGCCGAGTCGGTGGTGGTCTTCGCCGGCGCGCTGTGGGCGCTCTCCGGGCTGTTCACGGGCCACGCCGCCTCCGCGGTCACCACGCTGATGCTCACCGTCCTGCTGGCAGCCGGAGGGCTGTGGGTGGCGCGCACCTCCATGGCGCTGTGGGCTGGCAGGCGCTGGCCCCGTGCCGCGGCGCTGACCTTCCAGTTGTTCGCGGTGATCATCGCCGTGGCGATCCTCCTGCCGCTGAGCCGGTGGCTCGCCCTTCTCGTGGCGGCGGCCGCCCTGGTCGCGGGCGGCTCCCTCTTCCGCCAGGACGTCGTGGACTGGACCACGCAGGACGTCGCGCCGGATCGGCGCTGACGGCCAGTCTCCGTCGTCCCGCCCAGCCCGTGAGCAGTCCGTGACCGGTCGCACGGCCGGGTGTGGCAAGCGCCTCATCATGCGCGTCCCACAGGAGCTCCCAGGATCGCTCCGGTACCGTGGGGGCCACGCCGACCGGTCGCGCTGCGTCGCGCCGGGTGAGATGTGGTCCGTCGGCCGAGCAGGCTCGGAAGCGGACCGGAACGGGAGAAACTGCATGAATGCTGACCTCGTGGTCGTCGGATCGGGCCTGTTCGGGCTCACCGTCGCCGAGCGCGCTGCGGATGAGCTGGGTCTGAAGGTCGTCATCCTGGACCGCCGCTCGCACATCGGAGGCAACGCCTACTCCGAGAAGGAGCAGCGCACCGGGATCGAGGTGCACCGCTACGGCGCTCACCTCTTCCACACCTCGAACGAGCGCGTGTGGGAGTACGTGAACCGGTTCACCACGTTCACGGACTACGTGCACAAGGTGTACACGCGCCACAACGGCGAGGTGTTCCCCATGCCGATCAATCTCGGCACGATCAACCAGTTCTTCCGCTCGGCCTACTCACCGGGCGAGGCAAGGGAGCTGATCCGCGAGCAGGCCGGCGAGCTGGCGGGCACCGACCCGCAGAACCTCAACGACAAGGGCATCCAGCTGATCGGACGCCCCCTCTACGAGGCGTTCATCAAGCACTACACGGCCAAGCAGTGGCAGACCGCCCCCGAGGACCTGCCCGCAGAGATCATCAAGCGGCTGCCCGTGCGCTACACGTACGACAACCGCTACTTCAACGACACCCACGAGGGGCTGCCGACCGACGGCTACACCGCCTGGCTCGAGCGCATGGCGGATCATCCGAACATCGAGGTCCGGCTGGACACCGACTTCTTCGACGACTCGCACGAGTTCTCGAAGTCCAAGGTCGTCGGCCAGGTGCCCGTGATCTACACCGGCCCGGTGGACCGCTACTTCGACTTCGTCGAGGGCGATCTGTCCTGGCGCACGATCGATCTGGAGGAGGAGGTCCTGGAGATCGAGGACTTCCAGGGCACCTCCGTCATGAACTACCCGGACGCCGACGTCCCCTTCACCCGCATCCACGAGTTCCGCCACTTCCACCCGGAGCGGGACTACACCAAGGACGCGACCGTGATCATGCGCGAGTTCTCGCGCTTCGCCGAGAAGGGCGATGAGCCCTATTACCCGGTCAACACCACGGTGGACCGCGAGAAGCTGCTCGCCTACCGCGACCTGGCCGCCGGCGAGTCCTCGGTCCTGTTCGGAGGGCGGCTGGGCACCTACAAGTACCTGGACATGCACATGGCCATCGGGTCGGCGCTGTCCATGGTGGACAACAAGATCGCCCCCCACTTCCGGGGCGGGGATCGGATCACGAGCGGAGGCATCGACGCGTGAGCGAGCAGAACGGCAGCACCGGCGCCGAGCAGGACGCCCAGGGCTTCCTGGGCCGGATCACCAACGCGCCGTCGTCGTCGCAGGGCTCCCTGCGCGAGGTGGCCCGGGTGGTCCTGCCCGAGGCCAAGGACCTTGACGCGCTCCCCCTGTACGTCGACGGGCCGCTGAGGAAGGAGCGCTCCTCCGGCTCGTCAGACGAGGTCGCCGAGCACCCGGATGACATCCTGAGCCGGCGCTCCATGCGCATCCGCTCGGGGCGCCGCGTCTCCTTCGGCTCGTACTTCAATGCGTTCCCGGCCTCGTACTGGCGCCGCTGGACGGTCGCCGAGAAGGTCGTGCTGTCCGTGGCCACCACCGGCGCCGGCTCCCTGATCGTCTACCGCTCGAACGCCCGCGGCATCTCCCAGCGCGTGGAGAACGTGCGGCTGCCCGGCGGCTCGCAGACCAGCGAGTTCGACCTCACCCTGGCGCCGTTCGGCGACGGCGGCTGGTACTGGTTCGACCTGATCGCCGATGAGGAGGGCATGGTCCTCGACTCGGCCGCCTGGTCGGTTCCGGACACGGCCCCCCAGGGGACCGTGACCCTGGGCGTCACGACGTTCAACCGCCCGGACTACTGCGTGAACACGATCCGCACGATCGCTGAGGCCGACGGCTTCGACGACGTCCTGGACGAGCTGATCATCGTGGACCAGGGCAACAGGCTCGTGGAGGACGAGGACGACTTCGCCGAGGCCGAGAAGGCCATGGGCGGGAAGCTGCGCATGATCCGCCAGGGCAATCTGGGCGGCTCGGGCGGCTTCTCCCGCAACATGTACGAGGTCGTGCAGGGACGCGCGGACGGCTCGGCCTCCGACTACGTCCTGATCCTCGACGACGACATCCTCCTGGAGACCGAGGGCGTCCTGCGCGCCGTCGCCTTCGCGGACTTCTGCCGCACTCCCACGATCGTGGGCGGGCACATGTTCGACATGTACAACCGCCCGGTGCTCAACGGCTACGCCGAGGTCGTCGACCGCTACCGCTTCCTGTGGGGCCCGATCGAGCATCTGGGCGGCATCGACTTCTCGGAGGCGGGCCTGCGCTCGCGACCGAACCTGCACCGCCGCTGGGACGCCGACTACAACGGCTGGTGGATGTGCCTGATCCCGCGCAAGGTGCTGCAGGACGTCGGGCTGTCGCTGCCGGTGTTCATCAAGTGGGACGACTCCGAGTACTCGCTGCGCGCCGCCGAGGCCGGGTACCCGACCGTCTCCCTGCCCGGGGCGGCCGTGTGGCACGTGTCCTGGATGGACAAGGACGACGCCGTCGACTGGCAGGCCTACTTCCACGAGCGCAACCGCCTGATCGCGGCCCTGCTGCACTCGCCGTTCCCGCGCGGCGGGCGCATGGTGCGCGAGTCCCTGGCCGTGGACACCAAGCACACGGTCTCCATGCAGTACTACGCCGCAACGTGCGTGCTGATGGCCATCGAGGACGTCCTGCGCGGCCCCGAGGGCCTGCACGGGATGATCGGCACCAGGATGCCGGAGATCCGCTCCCTGAAGTCCGAGTTCTCGGACGCCCAGTTCAGCCAGGACCAGGGCGCGTTCCCGGCGGCCAAGCGGCGTCGTCCGCCCAAGCGCCTAGGCCTGCCCAAGCCGCCGGCCTACTGGCAGCTGCCGCCGTGGGCGGTCAAGACCCTGCTCAAGCAGACGGTCCTGCCGGTGCGCGAGCTGGCGCAGAGCCATCCCGAGGAGTGGGTCGCCCACCAGGACGGCAAGTGGTACCACCTGGCCACCCTGGACTCGGCCGTGGTCTCCAATGCCGACGGCACCGGTGCGGCCTGGCACAAGCGCGACCCCAAGGCGGTGCGCGAGCTCACCGCCCGCAGCGCCAAGCTGCACGCCGAGCTGCTCTCGCGCTGGGACTCGCTGTCCGAGCGGTACCGCGAGGCTCTGGGCGAGATCACCTCGCCCGAGGCGTGGGCGAAGACCTTCGAGGACAACCCGCCGGTGGACGTCCAGCGCTGATCCGCGGAGCATGACCGATCCACCACGACGCCGGGCGCAGCGGCGCACCCAGCCGCTGCGCCCGGCGTCGTCGTGATCCCAGCGCACGGCCGCCCCAGCGCCGCAGTGCGCGCACTGACGCAAGGAGCAAGGATGAGCACGACAGTGCCGGAGCTGATGACACCCGGCAAGGGACGCGGACTGCTGGACGTCTTCCGGAACCGCTATCTGCTGAGGCTGCTGGTCGACAAGGAGATCCAGGTCCGCTATCGCGGGACCGTGCTGGGCCTGGTGTGGTCCTATCTCAAGCCGGCCGTGCAGTTCTTCGTCTACTACATCGCGATGGGCATCTTCCTGGAGCTCGAGAAGGGCCTGGAGAACTTCGCGATCTACCTGTTCTCCGGGATCGTGCTGATGAATCTCTTCGGGGAGATCTTCGGCAATGCCTCGCGGTCCATGACGGACAACGGCGGGCTGCTGAAGAAGATCTACCTGCCGCGGCAGCTCTTCCCGGTGGCCAATCTCTTCGTGGCCCTGGTGCACTTCCTGCCGCAGCTGCTGATCCTGCTCATCGCATGTCTGGCCGCAGGATGGCACCCGGGGCCCAAGCAGTTCCTGTCCATGATCGCCGGATTCTTCATCGTCGCGATCTTCGCCCTGGGCCTGGGACTGATCTTCGCCACGCTCAACGTCTTCTTCCGCGATGCGGAGAACTTCGTGGACCTGATCCTCATGGTCTCCACGTGGGCGTCCCCGGTGCTCTACCCCTTCACCATGGTCCAGGACAAGCTGCCGCAGTGGGTGTACTACATCTACTTCGCCAATCCGCTGACCGTGGCCGTCGAGCTGTTCCACTACGGGTTCTGGTTCGCCTCAGTGGAGCTCGAGCAGCCGCGCTGGCACGTGGCCGATCACCTGATGACGTTCTGGACCCCGTTCGCCCTGCTGGTGTCCGTGGCTGCCGTGCTCGTCGGCGATCGCATCTTCCGCCGCTACGAGGGCAACTTCGCCCAGGAGCTCTGATCCCCATCACCGCTCTTCCCTTCAAGAAGCCCGGTGCCGTCTTCACCGAGGACTCCGTGGCCATCCGCGTGGATCACGTGGTCAAGTGGTTCACCCTGCGCCACACGCGCTCCATCAAGGAAGCCGTGCTGTGGATCCTGCGCGGGCGCAAGAACGACCTCTCGGACAAGTTCAAGGCCCTCGACGACATCACCTTCGACATCCACGACGGTGAGACCGTGGCGCTGCTGGGCTTCAACGGCTCGGGCAAGTCGACGTCACTGAAGATGATCTCCGGGGTCATGCACCCCGATTCCGGCAGCGTGGGCACCCGTCGCAAGGTGGCCGGCCTGATCGAGGTCGGCGCCGGATTCCACCCGGATCTGTCGGGGCGCGACAACGTCTATCTCAACGGCGCGATCCTGGGTATGGACAAGGAGGAGATCGACTCCAAGTTCGACGAGATCGTGGCCTTCTCCGAGATCGGCGAGTTCATCGACACGCAGGTGAAGTTCTACTCCTCGGGCATGTACCTGCGCCTGGCCTTCGCGGTGGCGATCCACACCGACCCGGAGGTCTTCCTGGTCGACGAGATCCTCTCCGTGGGCGATGAGCCCTTCCAGAAGAAGTGCATCCGGCGCATCAAGGACCTGGTGCGCCGCGGCAAGACCCTCGTGGTCGTCTCCCACGACCTGGACCTGATCATGGACATCTGCGAACGCGGCATCGTGCTCGAGCACGGGAAGATCGTCTACGACGGCTCCTCCGTGGGCGCGGTGGCCATGCTGCGCGATCGCCCCGTCGAGGAGGTCCAGCGGGAGCAGAACGAACGCGTGGAGCGCCGCCTGCACTGGAAGCGCGTGGACCGGGAGAAGGCGGCCGAGGAGGCCGCCGAGCGCGGGGAGGCCTACGTGCCCGAGTACGACCCCGAGCTCGATGACCCCGCAGATCTGGACGACCCCTCGAAGGTGCGCCGGACCAAGGGCCTGTGAGGAACGAGGGTCGTGCAGGCGCACTGAAGGGGGCCGGTCATCCGACCGGCCCCCTTCATCGTCTCTTGAGGTCGAGCCTCAGGCCCCTGTGATGAGACCCGGGTGCAGCTCGTCGACCGTGGCCACCCCCAGCAGGTGCATGGTCACGCGCATCTCCTGCTCAAGCAGCTCGAGCGCGCGCTCCGCGCCCCCCTGCCCGCCAGCCATGAGCCCGTAGAGATAAGCGCGGCCGATCAGCGTGAAGTCCGCCCCCAGGGCCAGGGCGATGATCGCGTCCGTGCCGGAGAGGATACCCGAGTCGTAGATGATCTCCGCATCCGGGCCGAGGGCCTCGCGGATGCGCGGCAGCGCACGCAGCGGCTGGAGCACGCGGTCGAGCTGGCGGCCACGGCCCCCAGGGCGTCCTCGACGCCGAGCACGCCCTTGAGGAAGAGCTTCCCCGGCCAGACCGAGCAGATCCACTCGAGATCCTCGAAGTCCAGGGTCGGCTCGAACATCGAGTTGATGACCTCGGGAAGGGAGGCGCCGCTGCCGGAGAGCGAGGCGAAGCTCAGGGGGTCCGTGCTCAGGAAGTTCAGCCACCATTCCGGGCGGTAGGAGGCATCCAGCACGGTGGACAGGCGCAGCTTGGGCGGGATGGTCATGCCGTTGCGGGTGTCGCGCAGGCGGAGTCCGGCCACGGGGGTGTCGGCAGTGACCAGCAGGGTGTCGTAGCCGGTCTCCCCGGCGCGGCGCACCAGCTCCCCGGAGGCGCGGCGGTCCTTCCAGAGGTAGAGCTGGAACCAGCGCCGTCCCTCGCCGGAGACCTCGGCGACCTGCTCCACCGAGCGGGTGCCCATGGTCGAGAGACTGAACGGGATGTCGAAGAGCCTCGCGGCGGCCGCCCCGGCGGGACCCGCGGGCGGTCTGCTCGGACAGGGCGGCGCCGTCGACGTAGTCGAAGGCCGCCTTGGGCGTACGGCGCTGTGCGATGCACCGGAGGTCGCCGATGTCGGCGGCGCGCTGCAGCCGGTGCGCCCGATCCGGCAGGTCGGGGCGCTCGAAGGACAGCAGCGGTCGCAGCTCGGACCAGCGCGGGACCTGGCGGGAGAGGCGGGTGCGGTTCATGTCAGTGGGCTCCTGTGGTCTGGGAGCAGCGAGATGAGGCAGACGGCGCTGACGGCGACGGCACCGGCCAGCACGCGTCCGCCGGCCAGGTCGATGATCCACACGAGCGATGCAGGCGTCAGCCCGGCCACGATCGCGCCGTTGACCTCTCGGGCGATCGCGATCCCGCTGCAGCGCTCGGCGGCGGGGAACAGCTGCGCCAGGAAGGCGCCTTGGGAGCCCGAGGCGAGGGCGATGACCAGTCCGTAGCCGCCGGCGATGGCCACGGCGGCCACGACGGCGCTGCCGCTGGAGAGCCCGAGCAGCAGGGGGGAAGGCGTAGGCGGCGCCGATGGCGCAGCCGAGTCCGAGGATCCTGGCGGCGCCGAGGCGGTCGGTGGCCGCGCCTCCGAACGGCGTGGCCACGACGCCGACGAGGCTGCCGAGCGTCACTGCCAGCAGCGCCGGGGTGCGCTCCAGGCCCACCTGCGGGGAGGTCATCAGGGAGATGGCGAACACGGCCATGGCGTAGTTGAGGCAGTTGTGCCCGGTCATGGCCAGGAAGCCGATCAGCAGCTCGCGCGGGCTGCGGCGCAGCAGTTCCATGACGGGCAGCTTGGTGCGCCCCTGCCCCGCGTCCTCGACGGCGGCGCGGTACTCCGGGGTCTCCTCCAGGTTGCGGCTGATGAAGATCGCCAGCAGGAACAGCACGGCCGAGACCAGGAAGGGCAGCCGCCAGGCCCAGCCGAGCAGGGCCTGATCGCCCAGGCTGGCTGCGGCCAGGAAGGCGGCGGTGGCCAGGGCGATGCTGGCCGGGGGAGTGGACAGCACGAGAGAGGTGCAGAGCCCCTTGCGCTTCGACCATGCCGGCGACACGAGCAACGCGTTCCACCGATCGGTCGGAGCATGGCCCGGTCCTCCACGGTCCACCTGCCCGTGGCGCCTGTCGCCGCAGCGGCGGCGGGCACCTCGGTGGACGGCGTGATTCCTCCTCGCTTAAGCTCGACGAGAGCCGGGCCGCGGGCGACGGGCATCCACATGACCGTGGCACCTCCGCGACCGGGCCATCCCCAACTGGAGGAGATCGTCATGGCAAGCACCAACCGCGCCGTCGTGTTCCAGAACGTCAAGGACATGCGCGTCGAGACCCTCGACTTCCCGAAGCTCGAGATGCCGAACGGCAAGAGCGCCCCGCACGGAGTCATCCTCAAGATCGTCGCCACCAACATCTGCGGCTCCGACCTGCACATCTACCGCGGTTCCTTCCCTGTCCCCCAGGGCATGGTGATGGGGCACGAGATGACCGGCGAGGTCGTCGAGGTCGGCTCCGACGTCGAGTTCCTCTCCGAGGGCGACCTGGTCTCGGTCCCCTTCAACGTCGCCTGTGGCCGATGCCGCAACTGCCGCGCCCGTCGTACCGAGGTGTGCGAGACCGTGAACCCCGACGTGTCCTGCGGCGCCTACGGGTTCAACCTGGGTGATTTCCAGGGCGGACAGGCGGAGTACATGTTCGTTCCCTACGCCGACTTCCAGCTGCTCCGCTTCCCGGACAAGGACCAGGCCATGGAGAAGATCCGTGACCTCGCCCTTCTCTCGGACATCCTGCCCACCGCGTTCCACGGCCTCGTCGAGGCCGGGGCCAAGCCCGGCTCGACGGTCTACATCGCCGGCGCCGGACCTGTGGGACGCTGCGGCGCCGCGGCGGCCCGTCTCCTGGGCGCTTCCTGCATCATCGTCGGTGACTACCACCAGGACCGGCTGGACCTGATGAAGAACAACGGCTGCGAGACCATCGACCTGAACCAGGACGTGCCGCTGACCGATCAGATCGAGGCCATCCTCGGCGAACCCATGGTGGACTGCGCCGTCGACTACGTCGGCAACGAAGCCCACGGGATCGGCCGCGAGGCCGAGGACATGAGCCCGGCCCACGCCATCAACCAGGTCATGGACGCCACCCGCGCAGGCGGTGCCACCGGCATCGTCGGCGTCTACGGCCCCGACCCGCTGGCCTCCTCCAAGGCCGAGCAGGAGGGTACCTACCCGCTCGACTTCGGCAAGGCGTGGATCAAGTCGCCTCGGATCTCCGGCGGCCAGGCCCCGATCATGCACTACAACCGTGAGCTGATGATGTCGATCCTGTGGGACCGCATGCCCTACCTCAGCGACATGCTCAACACCAAGGTCATCAGCCTCGACGAGGCCCCCGACGCCTACGCGGCGTTCGACACCGGTGTCTCGGAGAAGTTCATCATCGACCCGCATGGCATGATCCCCGCCTGATTCAGGGATGTCATGCACCCGGCCCGCGATCGTCGCTCCTGCGGCGGTCGCGGGCCGGCTCTGTGCACGGATCCGTCGCCGATCCCGGCCTGGACGATGCCCGGGCGCGGGCCCGGGGAAGGTGGGGCCGGCATGCCGGAGCTCAGCGGCGGTGACGAGTTCGCAGGGGCGTGATCGGGGGAGACGGGGCAGGTCGCTGCGACGCTCCTGACGCCCCTCACCTCCCGCTCCGGATCGCCTCGCGAGGCGAGGGGGGCGACCACTGGTGCCAGGGCCGCCGGCGCGGGCACGTCGCGGAGGGACCGGTGGTCACCCGGCACCGGTCCTGGCGGGGAGCTCCAGCGGGGGTGTCACGCGGACGAGTGCCGGAGTCCGCTGCTGTCGATCGAGCCGTTGCGGGGAGTCCGGCGTATGCGCGTCATGACAGCAGCCATCGCCGGGATCGAGCGGGCCTCCGACCGGCGCCGATGCCGGGCACGTCCTGCGGGGAGGAGGGTCACGTGGCGCTCTGCGCCACGCGGGGATCGTCTGCGGCATCAGTCCACCGCATCCGGTGGGAGGGGACAGGGTCCGGGCGTGCCGTCACCTGCCCACTCACCACGGGATGCGGTGGGCGGTGGTCACCGGATGGCGGAGCGGATGGCGGCGGCCGCGGCGGCGACGTCCGATGCGCTGTAGATGGCGCTGCCCGCGACGGCCACGTCTGCTCCCGCCTGCTGGACGGCCTCGACAGAGTCCGCACTGACGCCGCCGGCGACGGAGAACGGGACCTCGGCGGCCTTGCCGGCGGAGAGCAGGGCGTCGAGGCTGTAGCCGTCCTCCGCCTGCTCGTCGAGGCCGGCGTGCATCTCCACGAAGACGGCGCCGAGGGCGACGACCTCTCGGGCCCGTGCGGCCTTGTCGGACACGCCGATCAGATCGACGACGACGCCCTTGCCGTGCTTGGTCGCTGCGGCGACCGCTCCGGCGATCGTGCTGTCACCGGCGACGCCGAGCACGGTGACCAGATCGGCTCCGGCGGAGAAGGCGATGTCAGCTTCCAGCTCGCCGGCATCCATGGTCTTGAGATCGGCGAAGACGGTCTTGTCGGGGTGGGCGGCCTTGACCGCCGTGATCGCCGCGAGGCCCTCGCTCTTGATCAGAGGGGTGCCGAGCTCGAGGATGTCGACGTAAGGGGCGGCCTTCGCGGCCAGGTCGAGGGCGGACTCGGTGGTCAGGGTGTCCATGGCGAACTGCAGTCGCATGTCAGGGTGTCTCTTTCTCGTGGTGGTGTCGATGATGGAACGGGGAAGAAAGGTCATTCGAGGTTGGCATGACGGGGCCAGAGCGCATCCGCACTCTGTCCGCCCTTCTGCCACAGGACGTCGAAGAGAGCGTCGCCGACGAGGACGAGGAGCTGCTCGAAGAGGCTGCCGGCGTACTGGGCCGACTGCTGCTCGGACCGGTCTGTCTTCGTCGCCGCACGGATGACCAGGACGGCGTGGGACAGCTGAGCAAGCGGTGACTCGGGGTCGGTCGTGATCCCGATGACGCGGGCACCGACGGATCGCGCCGTCTCAGCCGCGCTCACCACCCCCGAGGTCGTGCCGGAACCGCTGGCGGTCAGGAGCAGATCGCCCTCTCCGATCGCCGGGGTCGTCGTCTCACCGACGACGTGGACCTCCAGTCCGAGGTGCATGAGGCGCATGGCCGTCATCCGCAGCGCGAGCCCGGAGCGTCCAGCGCCGTGGACGAAGACCCGCCGGGCGTCCGCTGTCAGCTCGACGGCGGCCGCGAGCGCGGGCGCGTCGGGAAGGGCAGCTGCCCCCTCGATCTCGTTGACGATCCGCGTCAGCGAATCCTGAATGCCTCGTTCTTCCATGTCGACCATCTTGGGCCGGTCCGCGGCGGTCCACTGCTGCCCGATGAGCGGGGCGCCCCGTTCGATCGGGTAGGTCTCCCAGGTCGGGCTAGAGTAGCGGGGTGAGCGACCTCCCGACCCCGCTGGAACGTGCCCGCTCCCTGTCGCGGGACCGTGCCCTGACCGAGCAGGCCGATCAGCATGCGATCACCCTCGAATCGATCCTCGCCGTGCTCCGCTCCGGCCGACTCGCGGATGCGGCCGCGCGCAGGGAGGCCACGGAGATCGCCTCCTCCGCGCTCATCCGTGCTCGTTCGGTCCATGCGCAGCAGGAGAGCGTGCTCGAGCCGGTGGCCGAGGCATTCTCGCGCCTGCGCGCCGAACTGCGTCCTCTGATCCGCTCCGGGCCACTGCACGTCCAGTTCGCCGAGCCTCCTGCGCGAGGACGGGCGCTGCCGGGCCCGGTCGCTCGGGAAGCCCGCGCCATCTCCCGCACAGCAGTGCTCTCGCTCATGGACCGCGCGGACGCTGCACGCGCCCGGATCGGCTGGGACTGCGATGGCCGCAACCTGCTGATGGAGGTCCGTGACGACGGGGGAACCGCGGTGACGGCGGACGACGACACACTGCGTCCGATCGTGGAGCGGGTGGCGGCGCTCGACGGAACCATGGACGTGGAGACGACCCCGGGCTGGGGGACGACGCTGCGGATCGAGATCCCGCTGGACCCACCCAGCGCAGCGCTCACCGTGGAGGGCGCCGAGGAGCTCACCGACCGAGAGAAGCAGGTGCTGCGCCTGGTCGCGACCGGGATCTCGAACCAGCGCATCGGCGACCAGCTCGGGATCACGGCGAACACCGTGAAGTACCACGTGGCCAACTTGCTGCGGAAATACGGCGCCCGCACGCGCGCCGAGCTCGCAAGCATCACTCACTCCGATGATGCGCACCATCCGAGCTCCCGGACTCGATAGCGGGCCTCCGTCCGGACGGTGACTGCGGTGCCCCGACCTGGCACCCGGCGCGGAAGATCCCACCATCACCGGTCGGCCGGCACTGCGAGCCGTGGCGTACCCGCAGCATGGGCGTGGGTCCGGGCTGTCGAGCGATGGTGACCACCAGCGGACATGGTGCGCATCCTTCTGGGCCGCCCATCGGCCACGCCAGATCAGATGTCACCTCTCCGTGCGGCAGTCCCCTGCGTGGAACGGGTTCCTCGCCGGCATGGTCGCCCGCGACCTCACCGGGGAGCGTCTGGTGACATCGGATGCGCATGCGGCGGGGGGGTCACGGCGATCGGCGCGCATCTGCCCGGGGCGGCCCGGCTGCGGAGTCGCACCCACTGCGTCGTGAACCTCATGGCCGTGACCTCGAAGAGCTGGTGGCCGGCGGTGAAGGCGATGCCGCACGGTGTCCATGACCAGCCCGACGCGAGAGCGGTGAACGCGCAGCTGTGACAGATACGCTCCGGCACCGCCCGCGTCCCACCGTGTTCCGGGTTCGCGGATCGGCCTCAGGCCTTCGCCGCCTGGGTGCGGCTCCCGCGACGGCTGGATTCCAGCATCTCGGTCAGTGAGCGCGCGTCGTAGCTGCCCACCATCCGACAACCATCGATGAAGAACGCCGGGGTCATCTTGGCGCCGCTCGCCTCCGCGCTCGCGATGTCCCGCTGCACCCTCGCAGCAACCTCGTCGCTGTCGAGATCCTCGATGAACGCCTCGACATCGAGGCCCAGCTCAGCCGCGTAGCCGATGAGATCCTCCCTCTCCAGCGCGTTCTGCCGAGTGAAGACGAAGTCGAGCCACGGCCAGAACATCTCCTGCTTCGCGGCCGCCTCGGCGGCTCGTGCGGCGAGGGGGCCGTGAGGATGGTGAGGCAGATGTCGCACGACGTAGCGCAGATCGTCACCGAAGCGTCCGTGCAGGTCTTCCCAGGAGCCAGTGGCGTGCGCGCAGTACGGGCACTCGAAGTCCACGAACTCCACGAGGGTGAGCCGGGCGTCCTCCGGTCCGCGGATGTGATCCACCTCGGGGTCCACCGGAGAGTCGAGCGTCATCGGGAGATCCGCCGTCTCCTCTCCCCACCGACGGGCCGCTACCTTGAAGATCGACCAGCCCAGAACAGTGGCGAGCACCATCGCCACGAGCACGCCCAGCGTCGCCTGGCGCCCCAGATCCGAGGAGGAGTCGAAAGCGAGGCTGATGACCAGCAGCGACACGGTGAAACCGATGCCCGAAAGTGCTGCCCCGCCGAACACGCTGCCCATTCCGACCCCCTCCGGCAGTCGGCCTGCGCCCATCCGAACGGCGAGGAGCGTCGCGATCCCGATTCCGAGGAGCTTGCCGAGCACGAGCCCCGCGATGACGCCCCACGTCACAGGCGAGCCCAGCGAGTCGGCCACCACCCCGCCGCCCAGGTCGACCCCGGCATTGGCCAGAGCGAAGATCGGCACGACCAGCAACGCCGTGGGGAGACGGAGGTACTCGTGCAACCGCTCGTTGACCGACACGCCCTTGGACAGCCCCCGTCCGACGGCATGCGCCGAGGAAGCGCTCGGGGATTGCCAGAAGTCGCGGAAAAGCTGCCGGGCGGCGACCACCTCGTGCCGTTGCGTCGGGTAGGCGGGGATCAGAAGGCCGGCGATCATGCCCGTCAGCGAGGCGTGGATGCCGGAGGACAGAGTCGCCAGCCACAGCACGATGACGATCCCCACATACGGAGCAGCACTCCACTGCCGGGAACGTCCCAGCAACCACAGGGCGACGAGGCAGCCGAGAGCGACCAGCAGCGGGACGGGCCGGATCTCCTCGCTGTAGAACACCCCGATGATCGACACCGCAAGGAAGTCGTCGACCACCGTGAGAGTCAGAAGGAAGACGCGAAGCTGCCCGGAAAGCCGGGGGCCGACGATCGCGAGAGCACCGAGCATGAACGCCGTGTCCGTTCCGACGACCGCCCCCCACCCGCGAAGCCCCTCGCCACCGGACGCTCCGACGACCAGGACATACACCAGCGCGGGCAACGCCACGCCCGCGACACCGGCGATCGCTGCCAGGCGCGCGCGACTGCTGTCCCGCAGGGCCCCATACGCAAACTCCTGGCGCACCTCGAGACCCACGACGAAGAAGAACACGACCATGAGCCCGTCGTTGATCCAGTGGTGCAGATCCAGGTGCAACCCGAACGGGCCGACGTCGATCCCTACGTTCTGGTGCCACAACTCGAAGTAGGAAGAGGACAGCGGCGAGTTCGCCCAGAGGAGGGCGAAGGCCGTGACAATGATGAGCAGCACGGCCGATCCCGACTCCGTGCGGAGTCTTCCGACCATGCCCCGGGGGGATGAGTTTGAGTGAGACACGGCTACATTCTGCCTGTACATGCTGGCTAGCGGTGCAGCGGGACGGTGAGGATGGCACGCAACGTCAGCGCTCGAGGAGCCGTCGATAGGGACTGCCGCACGATCAGGTCAGGTCAAGATGACCTGACCTGATCATGCGGCAGTCCCTCCTCACCTGACGTGCCACTCAGGGTTCCCCGAGATGACGACACACGATCGACATCCCGCCCTGTCCCATCGCGAGAGGCCGATTCTTCCCGTCCGTCACTATGACCGAGCGTCTCTCCACCGCTCCAACGCCCTTGCAGTGAATCTTCGACCGGTCGCGGGGAAGGTCGCAGCCTGCGAGGAAGCAAAAGGGTCGGCAGCGACGTCGAAGGGAGGGCCCCTGAGAGGATCAGCGGACGCGTTGAACGGGTCATAACTGCACGAATGATCATTTTGCGTCGCTACTTTGCGGTCACTTCCCGGCTTGCCCGGGTGTGTTCCCCCAGGTCGGAGAAGTGTTATCCACACCCTGGACCAAGGTCCATGTACCGCCTGCACCCTGAGCTCTAGATTCCTCGGCAATCGGGGTTGTCGAGCGGATGGGGGTCCGTGATGGCTGCAGTGCTGCAGGGGCAGACGCGCCCACGGGGCTTGTCTGCGGTGCGTGGGCGTCGTCGAGCCGGACAGGTCGAGGAGTCGCAGCTCAGCTCACGGGTGATCGCCGAGGTCCGCGAGCAGGTGCGTCGTCGGGGTCTGGATCCGTTCGATGCGCCCACCGAGGTGGCCTCGATTGTCGACGCCGTCCTGAATGAGCATGATCAGATCTCGGCGCGCACGGGCTCCGCGTCGTTCGAGGACCTGGAGGAGGTCCGCCATCGGATCCTGGACGCTGTCGCCGGCTTCGGGGTGCTGCAGCCGCTGCTCGACGACGACTCGATCGAGGAAGTGTGGATCAACGGCCCCGATGAGGTGTTCGTGGCCCGCAGCGGAGAGTCCGAGCTGACGGGGCTGCACGTGGAGCCGGAGGAGGTCCGGCAACTGGTGGAGCGGATGCTGCGACGCTCTGGCCGTCGCCTGGATCTCAGCTCGCCGTTCGTGGACGCCTCCCTTCCCGACGGCTCGCGCCTGCACGTGGTCATTCCGGATGTCACCCGTGATCACTGGTCGGTGAACATCCGCAAGTTCGTGGTGGCGGCACGACGGATCGCGGACATGGTCCGACTGGGCTCCATGAGCCCGGAGGCGGGGACGTTCCTCTCGGAGGCCACGCGGGCGGGGCTGAACATCCTGGTCTCCGGAGCCACGCAGGCGGGCAAGACCACCATGCTCAACTGCCTGTGCGCGCAGATCGACCCGCGGCAGCGCGTGGTCACGGTCGAGGAGATCTTCGAGCTGCAGATCCCGCTGCGCGACGTCGTCGGGATGCAGTGCCGGCAGGCGAACCTCGAGGGCACCGGCGAGATCCCCATGCGCCGGCTCGTGAAGGAGGCGCTTCGGATGCGACCTGATCGGCTGATCGTGGGGGAGGTCCGCGAGGCCGAGTCCCTGGACATGCTCATCGCGCTGAACGCCGGCCTCCCGGGGATGGCCAGCCTGCATGCGAACTCCGCGAGGGACGCCGTCACCAAGATCTGCACGCTGCCGCTGCTCGCGGGCGAGAACATCTCCTCGGCGTTCGTGGTGCCCACCGTGGCCGCGTGCTTCGATCTGGTGGTCCACTGCCGTCGTCGCCCCGACGGGCACCGAGAGGTGGAGGAGATCCTGGCCGTCGGCACCCGGGTCGAGAACGGGATCATCGAGACGTCGACTCTGTTCCATCGGGTCGGCGGCGATCTGGTCGCAGCCGGTGCCGAGGTTCCGGCCCCGGGGAAGTTCGCTCTTGCGGGCATCTCCACCGAGCAGGTGCGCGAGTGCCTGGGCCGCAGCCGCGACGACGGGTCGGGACGATGATCACCGGTGTCCTGCTCGGGCTGCTGCTCGGGGCCGGACTGTGCCTGATCTGGTGGTCGTTCTGGACCCAGGTCACGCCGCGTGCGCAGCGACGGCGTCGTGAGGGACTTCTGCGCCGGCGCCTGGATCGTGCCGGGATGCATGCGGTGCGTCCCGGCTCGTTCGTGCTGCTGTCCGTCGTCGTGGCGGCCCTGGCCGCGGTGATCGTGTGGGCCGTGTCCGGGGGTGCGGTGTTCGGCCTGTGCGCGGGCATCGTGTCGCTGTTCGTCCCGTGGTCCCTGCTGGGGCGGCGCATGCGCCGTCGCTCGCACCAGCTGCGCACCGTGTGGCCGGACGTGGTGGACATGCTGCGCTCGGCGATCCGCGCGGGGCTCTCGCTGCCCGAGGCCCTGGCCCAGCTGCAGCACCGGGGCCCGGAGATCGTGCAGCCGGCCTTCGAGCGCTTCGCCGGCGACTACCGGGCCACTGGGCAGTTCCTCCCGGCGCTGGACGCCCTCAAGGAGGAGCTCGCCGATCCGGTGGCCGACAACATCATCGAATCCCTGCGCGTCACCCGGGAGGTGGGCGGCACGGACCTGGGTCGGCTGCTCGGCACGCTCTCCGAGTTCCTGCGCGAGAACTCGCGGACCCGCAGCGAGCTGGAGGCCCGGCAATCGTGGACGGTCAATGCGGCGCGGCTGTCCGTGGCCGCGCCCTGGCTCATCCTGCTGCTCATGGCCAGCCAGCCGGCGGCCGTGAGCGCCTATGACAGCCCGGCTGGCGCGGTCGTGCTGCTCGGCGGTCTGGCGATCTCCGCGATCGCCTATCGCCTCATGCTGCGCCTCGGTGCTCTGCCCGAACCGGAGCGGGTGCTCCGATGAGCCTGCCTTTCGCCATCCCGCTGATCATCGGCACCGTGCTGGGGCTCGGGCTGTGGCTGATGCTCGTGCCCGCGCCGTCCAGCTCCCGTCGTCGCTTCACGCGTCGTGTGGTGATGCAGATGCGCGCCACGGATCCAGCGGTGCGCCATGCCGAGCACGTGCGCACCCGCGACCAGCGCGGACTGCTGGCCATCGGCATGGCACTGGCCTCTCCGGTGGGACTGGGGCTGGGGCGGCGCCTCGGCGGGGATGCCCAGCGTCAGCTCCTGCGCAGGCTGGAGCGCGAGGGGGCGGGCCGCAGCCTCGCCGACTACCGGACGGAGCAGGTCCTCTGCGCCTTGGCCGGTGCGGTCATCGGCGGCGTCTGGGGCGCGGCGGCCGTCCTGCGACTCGGTGCGCCGGGGCCTGCGGTCCTGCTGCTGCTCATCGGCGGTGCGCTCAGCGGGGCCTGGGCCCGCAGCTGGTGGCTCGGGAACCGGATCTCCGGCCGCGAGACCCGCATGCTCGCCGAGTTCCCCGCGATCGCCGAGCTTCTGGCCCTGTCCGTCGGCGCAGGCGAGTCCACCCTGGGCGCCCTCGAGCGTGTGAGCCGGATCGCCGATGGAGTGCTGGCGGAGCAGTTCCGCTCCGTGCTCGATCGCACCCGCTCCGGTGTCCCGCTGACCGAGTCGCTGCAGGAGTTCGCCGACCGGGTCGAGGTCACGCACATCTCCCGCTTCGTCGCGGGCATCGCCGTGGCCATGGAGCGCGGCACGCCGCTCGCCGAGGTCCTGCGCTCACAGGCCCAGGACGTCCGCGACCAGGACAAGCGCGAGCTCATGGAGATGGCCGGTCGCAAGGAGATCGCCATGATGGTGCCCCTCGTGTTCATGGTGCTCCCGCTGTCCGTGCTCTTCGCGGTGTTCCCCGGCATCGCCATCCTCCAGCTCGATCTGTGATGACTTCCCATCCGCGTCACCCTCTCCCGAAAGGCAGCACCATGAACCGCGAGCACTCCTCCCTTCCCGACGCCGTCACCGATGTCCCCGCTGCGGCCGTCTCTGCGCACAGACCAGTTGAGCCGGCGGCTCTCCGGCCGCTCGATGATCCCGACCGCGGGGACGTCCCCGGCTGGGTCATGCTGACTCTCATGTCGGCGGTGCTGGTGGCCGGACTCCTGCTGATCGCACAGCCTGCCCTGGAGGGCCTGTTCAATGACGCCATCTCCCGGGTGACCGGTGGCTGAGCCAGCGACTCGCGGCCCGCAGAGGGAGGGGGACGACGGCTCCGTGGTCGCCGAGTGGGCCATGGTCGCCGGGCTCAGCGCGATCCTCTTCGCTCTCACGCTGCAGCTCGTCTTCGCCCTGCACGTGCGCAACGTGCTGATCGATGCGGCCTCGCACGGGGCGCGCTACGGCACGCTGGCAGACCGCGGTCCCGCCGATGCGCAGGAGCGCACGCGCGAGCTGATCACCGGCTCGGTGGGCGCGCGATTCGCCGGCGATGTCACCGCGGTGCCCGCCGAGGTGCAGGGGGCTCCCACGCTCGAGGTCCGAGTGGTCGCGCCGCTGCCGATCGTCGGCCCCTTCGGGCCACCCGGGGCGATCGAGGTGAGCGGCCATGCCGTCGACTGGTCCTGAGGCTGCAAGCTCCGGGCACGAGGACGACGAGGGCTCAGCCGTCGTCGAGTTCCTGCTCGTGGGCGTCGTCCTGCTGGTCCCGATCCTGATCTTCGTGGGCGTGCTGGCCCAGGCACAGGCCGCGGCCTTCGCCGCCGTGGCGGCTGCCCAGCAGGGCTCGCAGGTACTGGCCTCCCAGCCTGCCGGTGAAGTCTCGACGGGGCAGGTCCAGTCCGCCGCGGCGCTTCCGGCTGCGGATCAGGGCTTCGACGACGGCGAGATCGAGGTCTCGGTGACCTGCTCCGACGGGACGTGCGAGGAGGCCGGTGCCACGGCCACGGTCACTGCCGTGGCCACCGTGCGACTGCCCCGGATTCCGTTCGTGGGCATGGCCGAGATCGTCCAGATGGAGCACTCCTCGACAGTCGTGGTCGGGCGGTACTCATGAGGCCAGAGGAGATGCAGCCGGATCACCCAGGGGAGGAGGACGACGGACAGATCTCGATCCTGGTGATCGGGATGATGCTCATCCTGCTGATGGCGGTGATCGTGGTGATGGCGGTGACCTCCGTGCAGCTGGCCGAGCGGAAGCTGCAGGCGCACGCCGACCACGCCGCGCTCGCGGCCGCCGACACCTTCACCGAGCTGCAGGGCACCGAGGGAGCGGGATCGGCCCCCACCGCGGTGCTCGATGACGCCTCCGTCTCCGGTGCAGCGACGTCCTACCTGGTGACGGTCGATGCCGAGCACGATCTGGACAGTCTGGCGGTCGGATCGGGAACGGGCTCCGCCGACGGCCGCACCGCCCGGGTGCATCTGACCGCGGTGGCTCGCCCGCCGGTGGTCGCGTGGTTCATCCCGGCAGGCATTCCCGTCGAAGCCAGCGGGGAGGCCAGGGCGGAGTTCAGCCGGTGAATGGGGGAACACGCAGGTGTGGAGCCGGACGAACGCCAGCAGGACAGCAAAGCGTGACGCCAGAGCACGACTGCTTCGCAGGACGGTGCTAAAATGCCACCATCATGATCAGCCCGTTGCCGAAAGGCGCGGGCTGATTTTCTTCCTGGGAGAGGGCCCATGGTCGCTCATGACAAGCCATGGCTGTCGGTCGAGGACCAGATCAGTCGCCTCAGGTCGAATGGTCTGGTGATCGACGACGACGCCCGTGCGGCTCAGGTCCTCTCGTCCATCGGCTACTACAGACTCACTGGGTATCTGTACCCGTTCCGAGTCTCGGAGCCGTTCGACGACGAGACCGGCAGGCGTCGGATCCGAGTCCTCAGCGACTATCGACCCGGTACGCACCTGACCCACGCCGAAGAGATCATCGTCTTCGACCGTCACCTGAGGATGCTCGCCCTCGATGGGCTGGAACGGGTGGAGGTCGCCTTTCGTATGCGTACGGGATATGTCCTCGGACGGAGGTCTCCTTTCGCTCATGAGGATCCGACCAACTTCACATCGTCATTCACCAGTGAGCTGGCAGAAGACGGGAGTCGCTCGACGAGCAAGCATGAGCAATGGGTCACGCGGGTCAGGGAGCGCCAGCAGAAGTCTGATGAGCAATTCGTTCAGCACTTCCACGATGCCTACGACGGTCGCATGCCGATCTGGGCCCTGACAGAGATCATGGAGCTCGGCCACCTGTCGACCTTGTACCGGGGTCTCAATCAGGCCGATGCGGAAGAGATCGCGCATGCTTTCGGAGTGCCGACGAAGAAGCTGATGACGAGCTGGCTGGGCAGCCTCAACTACGTGCGGAACGTGTCGGCTCACCACGCCCGGCTGTTCAACCGCGAGCTGCAGAACGCTCCGGGCCGCCCTGGGATCGGGCAGATCCCCGTGCTGGACCACCTCCGCGAATCGGAGGATGCCAATCGTGTCTTCGGGACGTACAGCGTCTTGGCGGTCATCGCCTATCTGCTCTCTGTCATCGATCCCTACTCCGACTGGGCAGAAAGGCTGGCTGACCTGCTGCAGAGCTTTCCGGCTTCTGACTGTCTGAGCGTCGAATCGCTCGGCGCCCCTCAGGCGTGGGAATCGCTGGACCTCTGGCGATCCTGATCGCATTCGACCTCGGCAGATCCATCGCTCAGAGTTGTTCGTGCACGTCGCATTGGGGTACCGCCCCGGACTCAACAGCTGACGCACGCCCCCGTGATCCTGAGCGTGTCGGCGTCACTCGAACTGCGCGAAGTCCGGCCGTCGCTTCTCCTGGAAGGCCGCCAGCGCTTCCGCTGACTCGGGGCTGCGCAGGCGGTCGGCGAAGACCTCGATCTCGCGCTGCATGTGCTCCAGCAGCGCGGGGACATCGCGCATCAGGGCCTTGGTCTCGGCCAGCGACGTGGAGGGGCGCGCGAGCAGCTCTGCGGCCAGGCGGCGGGCCTCGTCGTCGAGCTGATTGGTGCCGACCACGGAGGTGGCGATCCCCGTGGACAGGGCCTCCTGGGCGCCCATCGGCTGCCCCAGGGCGAACATCGCGAAGGCTCGGGCGTGGCCGATGCGCTGCGGCAGCAGCAGGGTCGAGCACGCCTCCGGCACCAGCGCCAGATCGACGAACGGGACGGTCAGCGAGGCGTCGTCGGCCAGCACCACCAGGTCGCAGTGCAGCAGCATGGTGGTCCCCACTCCCACCGCGCGGCCCTGGACCGCGGCGATCACGGGGGCGCCGCAGGAGATCAGCGCTCGCAGGAACCGGGTGACCGGCCACTGCTCGGCCGGGCGGTCGTCGCCGGCGAGATCCGCGAAGTCCGCCAGGTCGTTGCCGGCGGTGAACAGCCCGCCCTCGGCGCGCAGGACGACCACGCGGACGTCGGGATCCGCATCGGCGCGCTCGAGAGCCTCGGCCAGCCCGGTGTACATCTCGTGGGTCAGCGCATTGCGCTTGTCCGCCCGATCGAGCGTCACGGTGAGGACGCGGTCCTGAAGGCTGACGCTGATGCTCTGGGCCATGTGAGTGTCCTCCCGCCGGATGGTGCACGACGACGCCGCGCAGTGATGCGCGCCACTATGCCATGGGTCGTCGGGGCGGGGTCCAGGCCGTGCCTGTGCCGTCGGCGAGCTGTGATCTACTGAGCGGAGCATCAGGACATGATCTGGATCACAGAGGAAGTGGGAGACCATGCCATCGCAGGGCGGGCACATCATGGGAACGCCGTCGACCATGGGCGACGACGAGCAGCTGACCACCACGCGCCTGCTGCGCGATGCCGCGCGCAGCTTCGGCGACCAGGAGATCCTGTACCGCACGGACGACGGCGCCTGGCAGCGCACCGACTATGCCGCCACCTGGGACCGCGTCCTGCGCATGGGATCGGCGCTGAGCGGTCTGGGCGTGGGCCCCGGATCCAAGGTGGGCCTGCTGCTGTGGAACGGGCTGCACCACTTCGAGTCCTACTACTCCGTGCCGCTGACCGGGGCCACCATGGTCCAGCTCAACCTGCGCCTGGCCCCGGCGGATCTGGCCTACGTGATCGAGCACAGCGGCGTGTCCGTGATCGTGATCGATCACTCTCTGCTGGATCTGGCCCGCACGCTGCGCCGCCATGTCTCCGAGGACATCCGCTGGATCGTCGCCTCCCACGACGAGCTGGAGGAGGGGTGGGAGGAGATCGCCGACGGCGACACGTACGAGCAGCTCGTGGCGGGATCCGAGCCGCTCGCGGACATCCCGGACATGTCCGAGCGCAGCGCCTCGGGCGCCTGCTACACGACCGGCACCACAGGTCGGCCCAAGGGCGTCTACTACTCGCACCGCTCCGTGTGGCTGCACGCCGCGGCCATGGCCTGCAACGCCGGGATCACCCTGGATGACGGCGTCATGATGCTCACGCCCATGTTCCACGTCCAGTGCTGGGGCCTGCCGTACGCGGCGACCATGGTCGGGGCGCGAGTGGTGCTGCCCGGGCGCTTCGATCTCAATGACGTCGACGGGCTGATCGACTCGATCGTCGAGTGCGACGTCACGTTCTCGCCGGCGGCCCCGGCCATCCTCATGCCCATGCTGCGCGCCCTGAAGCGCCGCGAGGACCCGCCGCGCTTGGATCGACTGCGCTTCATCAGCGGCGGCAGCGAGCCCCCGGTGTCCATGGTCCGGTCCTTCCACGAGCTCACGGGCGCGCAGGTCATGCACCTGTACGGCGCCTCCGAGACCTCTCCGCTCGTGACGATCAACCGCATGAAGCCGGCCGTGGCCGCCAAGGTCTCCCAGGAGGAGGCCTGGCAGATGCGCAAGTACCAGGGGCTGGTGCCTGCAGGCGTGGAGGTCCGTCTCGTGGATCCGGCGGGGGAGCCACTGCCCTGGGATGGCGAGACCGTGGGCGAGTTCCGCTACCGCGGCCCCTGGATCACCCGCTCCTACGCGGACAACCCGGAGGCCACGGAGAACGGCTTCGACGAGGACGGCTTCTGGCGCAGCGGCGACATGGGGTACCTGACCGAGCACGGCTATCTGAAGATCACCGACCGGCTCAAGGATGTCATCAAGTCCGGGGGCGAGTGGATCTCCTCGATCGACATGGAGAACGCGCTGGTCGCCCTGGACGGAGTGGTCGAGGCGACCGTGATCGGGGTGCCGCATCCCAAGTGGGAGGAGCGACCGCTGGCGCTCGTGGTGCGCTCGGAGGGCTCGGCGGTCACGGACGAGTCGGTGCGCGAGCACCTGTCCTCGAGCTTCGCCTCCTGGCAGCTGCCGGATGAGATCCGCTTCGTGGACGAGATCGCACGGACCTCGGTGGGCAAGATCAACAAGAAGAAGCTGCGGGCCGAGTTCGAGGACGCCTACACCGAGCAGTCCTGAGGGGCGCTCGACCGGGCGGGGCTGCGCGGGCCTCAGCCCTGCGCGGTGGGCTCCTCGGAGGGCATCGCGATCCTGACCTGCGGTGCCGGGGCATCGTGCGCGGCGTGATCGGCCGCCGGCTCCAACCGCTGCCAGAGCCGGTCGGTGAGCGGCTGGACCACCATGGAGCCGATCTGGCGCAGCAGCGTGGACAGCACCGAGGTCCGAAGATCCCGGCTGCTGGCGCCTGCACGGCGCAGGCGCCGGGCCTCGCTCAGGGTGAAGTCGACCAGCCGCTCGGCCAGACCGTCCTCCGCGGGTGCGGCCTCGCGTGCGGAGTGGGTGCGCGCGGAAGGCCTGTGCTCGTCGTCGTGGGCTGCGGGCTCGGACCCCGTGGGGTCGTTCCAGACCGGGGCGATCAGGCACCAGCGCAGGTAGCCGGCGATCTCTGGGTGCTCGCGCAGCATGCGCGCGAAGGCCTCGTCGCGCGCCGCCCCCACGGCTGCTGCCGTGTCCGAGGGTGCAGCCTGCGCGGTGGCCGTCTCCAGCGTCTGAGCGATGACCGAGAGCACGAGGTCGTCCACGGCGCGGGTGAGTCCCGCCTTGGAGCCGAAGTGATGGCGGATCAGTCCGGGGGCTGCCCCTGCATCGGCGGCGATCTCCCGCACGCCGGTTCCGGTCGGCCCCTGCCGTGCGTAGAGCCTCAGCGCACTGGCGCGCAGTCGCTGAGCCGTGGCCGGCAGCTCCGAAACCCCGCCGATCGTCGTCGCATCCATTCCCGTGCTCCCTCCGACTAGGCGCGCCGCCCCGCGCGGCCATCGTCCTGAGCCGGAGTATTGCACGACTGTGCAATCTCGTGCTTGACTGCGGGCACCAACCATGTGAGTCAGACCACAGGAGTCCCACCATGGCCGCAGAGCCGCCGCTGGTTCACGGAGCACCGTCCACCATGGGCGATCACGAGCAGCTGACCACCACCCGGATGCTGCGCAACGCGGCCCGCAGTTTCGGGGATCAGCAGATCTCCTACCGGGACGACTCCGGGCAGTGGCAGTCCACGGACTACGCCGCCACCTGGGACCGGGTCCTGCGCATGGGCTCGGCGCTGGAGGGTCTGGGCATCGGCCCGGACTCCCGCGTGGGCGTGCTGCTGTGGAACAGCCTGGAGCACTACGAGTCGTACTTCTCGATCCCGCTTGTGGGCGCCACCATGATCCAGTTGAACATGCGCCTGGCGCCGGCGGATCTGGCGTACGTGATCGGGCACAGCGGGGCCGCGACCCTGATCGTCGATCACACCCTGCTGCGCCTGGCCCAGGGGCTCAAGGAGCACATCCCGCAGGTCACCCAGTGGATCGTCGTGGGCCCGGACTCCTCCCTGGAGCAGTTCGACGGCTTCCCGGGAGTCTCCTCCTACGAGCAGCTGATCGCCGGCTACCAGCCGCTGGCGCAGATCCCGAACATGGCCGAGACCACGGCGTCTGCGGCCTGCTACACCACGGGCACCACGGGTCGGCCCAAGGGCGTCTTCCTGTCCCACCGCTCGGTGTGGCTGCACGCCATGGCCGTGAGCACGAACAGCGGTCTGACGGGCGCGGACAAGGTCATGATGCTCACGCCCATGTTCCACGTGCAGTGCTGGGGCCTGCCCTTCGCGGCCACTGCCGTGGGCGCGCAGATGGTGCTGCCGGGGCGCTTCACGCTCGATGACATGAACATGCTCACCGAGGCCATCCTGGAGCAGGACGTCACGCTGGCCCCGGCGGCGCCGGCGATCCTCATGCCCATGCTGCGCAGCCTCAAGCGCATGGACACGCCCCCGCGCCTGGACGACCTGCGCTTCCTGTGCGGGGCCAGCGAGCCGCCGGTGTCCATGATGCGGGCCTTCCATGAGCTCACCGGCGCCGAGGTGATCCACGCCTACGGAGCCACTGAGACCTCGCCCGTGGTGTCCTTGAACTGGATGAAGCCGTCTGTGGCCTCGAAGGTCTCCGAGGAGGAGGCCTGGGAGATGCGCAAGTACCAGGGCCTCGTGGTCGCCGGCGTGGACGTGAAGATCGTGGACCCCGCAGGCGAGGAGGTCCCGAACGACGGCAGCACGGCCGGCGAGGTGCGCCTGCGCGGCCCCTGGATCGTCGCCTCCTACGCCGATAATCCCGAGGCCACGGAGGCCGGCTTCGACGAGGAGGGCTACTGGCGCAGCGGCGACGTCGGCTACCTCAACGAGCACGGCTACCTGAAGATCACCGACCGGCTCAAGGACGTCATCAAGTCCGGCGGCGAGTGGATCTCCTCGATCGACATGGAGAACCGCCTGATGGCTCTGGACGGCGTCGTCGAGGCCACGGTGATCGGCGTCCCTCACCCGAAGTGGCAGGAGCGTCCCCTGGCGCTGGTGGTGACCTCCGAGGGCTCCGACGTCACCGACGCCTCGGTGCGCGAGCACCTGGCCGGCGCCTTCGCCGAGTGGCAGCTGCCGGACGAGATCCGCTTCATCGACGAGATCGCCCGCACCTCCGTCGGCAAGATCAACAAGAAGAAGCTGCGCGACGAGTACTCCGACGCCTACCAGCCTGAGTCCTGACGGACCACGCAGCCCGATCTCCCGAACCTCCAGGAAGGCCCCTCCATGACGGCACCTGCCGAAGCACTCATCTTCGACGCCATCCGCACCCCGCGCGGGCTGGGCAAGCCCCGCGGCAGCCTGCACGAGGTCAAGCCCGTCGACCTGCTCAGCGGTCTGCTCGACTCCCTGCGCGAGCGCCACCCGGACATGGACCCGGCGGGCATCGAGGACATCGTCCTGGGCTGCGTGACCCCGGTGGGGGACCAGGGCGCCGACATCGCCCGCACCGCAGCCATCAAGGCCGGCATGCCGGAGAACGTGGCCGGCGTGCAGCTCAATCGCTTCTGCGGCTCGGGCCTGGAGGCCGTGAACCAGGTGGCCGCCCGGGTGCGCTCGGGCTGGGAGTCGCTGCTGATCGGCGGCGGCGTAGAGTCCATGTCCCGGGTGCCCATGGCCTCCGACGGCGGCGCGTGGGCCATGGACCCGGCGACCGCGATCGCCACGGATTTCATCCCCCAGGGCATCTCCGCCGACCTGATCGCAACCCGCGAGGGCTTCACCCGCCGCGAGCTCGACGAGTTCGCCGTCCAGAGCCACCAGCGCGCGGCTCGGGCTTGGGAGGACGGCCGCTTCGCCAGGTCGGTGATCCCGGTGAAGGACCAGAACGGACTGCAGGTCCTAGACCGGGACGAGACCATCCGACCGGAGGCCACCGTCGAATCGCTGGCCGAGCTCAACCCGGCCTTCGCCAAGGTGGGGGAGGCCGGCGGCTTCGACTTCATCGCGGCCAACCGCTACCCCGAGATCGAGCGGGTCGAGCACCTGCACCACGCAGGCAGCTCGTCGGGGATCGTCGACGGCGCGGCCCTGGTGCTCGTGGGCAGCCAGGAGGCCGGGCAGCGCCACGGGCTGCGGCCCCGGGCGCGGATCGTCTCGACCGCCGTCGTGGGCTCGGAGCCCACGATCATGCTCACCGGGCCCACTCCGGCCTGCCGCAAGGCCCTGGACGTCGCCGGGCTCAGCGCCTCGGACATCGATCTGGTCGAGATCAACGAGGCCTTCGCCGCGATCCCGCTGAAGCTGCTGCGCGACATGCGCTGGTCCCAGGAGCAGACCAACGTCAACGGCGGCGCGATCGCCATGGGCCACCCGCTGGGGGCCACCGGCGCCATGATCCTGGGCACGCTGGTGGACGAGCTCGAGCGCCGGGACCTGGAGCACGGGATCGCGACCCTGTGCATCGGCGGCGGCATGGGCATCGCCACCGTCGTCCAGCGGATCTGACACCGCCTTCTGCACCCCGCACACAGCAGCCAGCCCCGGTTCGCATGAGCCATCCGAAGGGACCCCCACCGATGACGCAGCACGACAGCGACGCCACGACCACCGAGCCGACCATGATCTCCTGGCAGCGCGACGACGACCTGGTCATCCTCACCATGGATGACCCCGGCGCCCCCGTGAACACCATGAACGACGCCTACCAGGACGCCCTGGAGAAGGCGCTCGAGCGGCTCGAGGCCGAGCGCGACTCGATCCGCGGCGTGGTGCTGACCAGCGCCAAGAAGGACTTCTTCGCCGGAGGCGACCTCAAGGCGCTGCGGGCGGCCGGGCCGGGCGACGAGGAGGAGATCTTCGCCCTCACCCAGTCGATCAAGGGGCAGCTGCGCCGCCTGGAGACCCTGGGCATCCCGGTCGTGGCTGCGCTCAACGGCTCAGCGCTCGGCGGCGGGCTGGAGATCGCGCTGGCCTGCCACCACCGGATCTGCGTCGGCGGCTCCGGGGTCAAGCTCGGCCTGCCGGAAGTGAGCCTGGGCCTGCTGCCCGGCGCCGGCGGCATCTCGCGCCTGACCCGCATGCTCGGGATCCAGGCCGCTCTGATGGGCTGGATCCTGCCCGGGGCCCAGAAGTCCCCGGCACAGGCCCTCGAGACAGGAGTCGTCGATGAGGTCGTCGACTCGCCGGAGGAGCTGCTGCCCGCGGCGAAGGCCTGGCTGCGCGGGCACGCCCAGGGCGAGGACGCCGCGGTCAAGGCCTGGGACGTCAAGGGCTTCCGCATCCCGGGCGGCGGCCCCTCGCAGCCGTCGTTCGCCCAGAACCTGCCCGCCTTCCCCGCCAACCTGCGCAAGCAGCTGAAGGGAGCGGACCTGCCCGCTCCGCTGGCGGCGCTGAGCACCGCGATCGAGGGTGCGCAGGTCGACTTCGACACCGCCTGCCGGATCGAGTCGCGGTACTTCACACAGCTGGTCACCGGCCGGGTCTCGACGGCCATGATCCAGGCCTTCCACTTCGACCTGCAGGCCGCCCGAGCGGGCCGGTTCCTGGGCGAGCGGACCACGCAGCCGCAGAAGGTCTCCTCGGTGGCCGTTCTGGGTGCCGGGATGATGGGCGCGGGCATCGCCTACGAGTGCGCCCGCGCAGGGATGACCGTGCACCTCAAGGACGTCTCCGTGGACAAGGCGGAGAAGGGCCGTCAGCACAGCGAGTCGCTGCTGGCCAAGGCCGTGCAGCGCGGGCGGATGACGCAGGAGGAGGCCGATGAGGTCCTGGGCCGCATCCTGCCGACCGATCAGGCGTCGGATCTGGCGGGCGTCGAGGCCGTGATCGAGGCGGTCTTCGAGGACCCCGATCTGAAGGCATCCGTGTTCGCCGAGGTGGAGGCTGTCGTCGGGCCGGACACGCTGATGTGCTCGAACACCTCCACCCTGCCGATCACTTCGCTGCAGTCCCCTCGTGAGCGGCCGGCGGATTTCATCGGCCTGCACTTCTTCTCGCCGGTCGAGAAGATGAAGCTGGTCGAGATCATCAGCGGCGAGCAGACCTCCCAGCGGACGCTCGAGCGGGCCTATGACCTCTCGCAGCAGATCCGCAAGATCGCGATCAGCGTGGGCGACGGCCGGGGCTTCTACACCTCGCGCGTGTTCGGCACCCTGCTGCTCGAAGCCGTGGCCATGCTCGACGAGGGCGCGGATCCGCAGGTCATCGAGCGCCGCGCCTCGCAGGCCGGGTTCCCGGGCACGCCGCTGGCGATGTTCGATGAGATCTCCATGAACCTCATGCGCCACATCCGCGATACCGAGATCCAGGCCGCCCATGCCGAGGGCCGCGAGCGCCCGGTGGCTCCCGGTGAGGCGCTCGTGGACCGCATGGTCGAGGAGTTCGAGCGGCCCGGACGCGCTGCCGGGGCGGGCTTCTACGACTACCCGGACGACGGCGGCAAGCACCTGTGGCCGGGGCTGAGGGAGCACTTCGCACGCGGCACCGAGCTTCCGGCCGAGGACATGAAGGACCGGCTGCTGTTCCGCATGGCCCTGGAGACCGCGGCCTGCTTCGAGGAGGGCGTGCTCACCGACACGGCCTCGGCGAACATCGGCGGGATCTTCGGCATCGGCTTCCCTCCGGCCACCGGCGGCCCGGCCACCTTCATGACGAACTACGAGGGCGGCCTGGCCGGCTTCATCGCCCGGGCGGAGGAGCTGGCAGCGGCCTACGGCCCGCGCTTCGCGCCCTCGGACTGGCTGCGGGCCCGAGCGGACGAGGGGAGCCTGGCATGACCGAGCGCCCCGAGCCCGGCCCCGCCCAGCCCGCCGCGCGCGGAGGGGCGGTGCCGTCCGGGGCGCTCGAGGGCCTCGTGGTGGTGTCGATCGCCCAGAACCTCCCGGGACCGGTGGCCGCGGCGCGCCTGCAGGGCCTGGGCGCGCGGGTCGTGACGATCCAGCCGCCGTCCGGAGATCCTCTGCGCCACCAGCTGCCCGAGCTGTTCGAGCACCTCCACCGGGGCCAGGAGGTCCTGAGCCTGGACCTCAAGTCGGACGAGGGCCGAGACCGCCTCGAGTGCCTGCTGGAGGGCGCGGACCTGCTGCTGAGCTCCTCGCGGGCCGGGGCGCTGCGACGGCTGGGCCTGGACTTCGCCTCGGTGCATCCCCGGCACCCGGGGCTGTGCCAGGTCGACCTGGTGGGCTTCCCCGGCGACCACGCCGATCGTCCCGGGCACGATCTGAGCTTCCAGGCCGGGGCGGGGCTGCTCGACCCGGACCGTCTGCCCCGCACGCTGAGCGCGGACATGCACGGCGCCGAGCAGGCCGTGAGCGCAGCCCTGACCCTGCTGCTGTCCCGCGAGCGCCACGGAACCCGCGGGCCCGACGGCCGCTGGGCCAGCGGCGGCGGCCATGAGCAGATGGCGCTGAGCGAGGCCGCCCAGGATCTGGCACTGCCGGTGCGCTGGGGGATGACCGGCCCGGAGTCGCCGCTCGGGGGAGCGAGCCCGTACTACCGCATCTACCCGGCCGCCCAGGGCCACGTGGCGCTGGCGGCCCTGGAGCCGCACTTCGTGCAGGCGCTGGTCGGCCTGGGCCTCGACCCGCAGGGCGACGTCCCGGAGCAGCTCACCTGGATCCTGGCCGAGCGCACCGCACAGGAGTGGGAGGACTGGGCGGCCCGAGTCGGGGCCCCGCTCACCGCTCTGGCTGAACCCGTGCGTCCGGACCCGAGCCCGGACCGCCCCGAATCCGGAGCCCCCTGACCCAGACCCCGGGCCCGCAGCAGCGACGTCCCCATCGCGTCGCAGAAGGAGTGCCATCATGAGCGCAGAGCACATCGACATCGCAGATCTGCCGGAGGCGGACCTGCTGCATCACCGCAGCGCGCTGCCGCAGGACCAACAGCGCAGGCTGCGCGAGCTGCGGGAGTTCCTGGACGCGGAGATCCGCCCGCATACGGCCGAGCACTGGTCGCGCGACGAGTTCGCCCCCGAGCTGGCCGCCAAGTGCGGCGAGTTCGGGCTGGGCGATCTGCGCTCGCCGGACACCGACTCGGTCTTCCGCGGCTTCGTGGCAGCCGAGCTGGCGCGGGCGGACATCTCCATCAGCGTCTACCTGGCGCTGCACAGCGACCTCGTGATGGCCACCCTCGACGAGCTGGGCTCCGAGGAGCAGAAGCAGCAGTGGCTGCCGCCCATGCGCCGCATGGAGTTCACCGGCTGCTTCGCCCTGACCGAGCCCGACCACGGCTCAGACGTGGCAGGCGGGCTGGCCACCACGGCGCGCCGCGACGGCGATCACTGGGTGCTCAACGGCACCAAGCGCTGGATCGGCAACGGGACGATCGCCCGCATCGCGATCGTGTGGGCCCGCGACGAGGCCGACGGCCAGGTCAAGGGCTTCATCGTGGAGACGGACACCCCCGGGTTCACGGCCACCAAGATCGAGCACAAGATCGCGGTGAAGATCGTGCAGAACGCGGACATCACCCTCGAGGACGTCCGCATCCCGGCCTCGAACCACCTGCCGGGCACCAGCTCCTTCCGCGACACCAACGTGATCCTGGAGCAGTCCCGTGCGGGGCTGGCCTGGCAGTCCGTGGGTGCGCAGATGGCGATCTTCGACGTCGCCCGCCGGTACGCCCTGGCGCGCCGGCAGTTCGGCCGCCCTCTGGCCGGCTTCCAGCTCACGCAGGATCACCTGGTGCGCATCGCGGCCAACACGACCGCCTCGGTCGGGATCGCCCACCGGATGAGTCAGCTGCGCGCCCAGGGCACGGCCACCATGGGCCAGGCGGCTATGGCCAAGCTGAAGACCTCCCAGATGGCGCGCGAGTCCGCTGCGCTGGGCCGCCAGCTCATGGGCGGCAACGGCATCCTGGTCGATCGGGAGATGGGGAAGATCTTCAGCGATGTGGAGGCGATCTTCACCTACGAGGGCACCGCGGAGGTCAACACCCTGATCGTCGGACGCGCGCTGACCGGGGTCTCCGCGTTCGTGTGAGTCGGCACATGCCCGCTCAGCCGTCGGTGCGCTGCCCCACGCAGCGCGCCGGATTCCCCGCCCAGATCTCGTCCTCGCCGGTGGAGCCCAGCACGACGGCGTTCGCGCCCACGATCGTCCCTCGGCCGATGCGGGTGATCCCGGCTCCGCCGAGCACCTTGCACCCGGGGAACAGCACGACGTCGTCGCCGATCTCCAGGTGCTCGAACGGCGAGTCGGCGCGGGGGAGGTGCGCATCCTTCCGCCCGATGGTGACCTGCTGATAGATCCGCACGCGATCGCCGATCGTGACCTCCGGATAGATCACGGTTCCGAAGCCGTAGTGCACCAGCTGCAGTCCGTCCCCGATGCGCACCTCGGCGGGCACGGAGAGGTTCAGCGGCAGGGCGGCCAGCCGTGCCAGGCGCCAGTTCCTGCGTGCGACGAGCTTCTCGGCGATGCCCATGGAGTTCCTCCCGATCCGGTGCTGCGAGCCGCACCCGAGTCTTCCGCGCCGTTGGTGAGCAGGGAAGAGGGACAGATGCGGACAGACGACGACGGACCCGCTCGAGAAGCGGGCCCGTCGCGGCGGCTGCTCCGGTGCGGGGCTTCAGCCCTCGAGGTCGACGACCTCGAACTCCAGCAGCTCGGCCTGCGAGCTCACCGGCTGGCGGCCGGTGGACTCGTGCGAGGGCTGGCGCTGGGAGCGCCACGCCTCGAAGGAGGCCTCATCGCGCCAGCGGGTCACCACGAAGTAGCGGGATTCACCGCCGGTGGGGCGCAGCAGCTCGAAGCCCTCGAACCCGTCCGCGCCGTCCACCGAGTGCTTCCGGGCGGCGAAGCGCTTCTCGAGCTCGGGCCCGGCGCCCTCCGGGACGCTGAGGACATTGATCTTCACGACAGACATCGCACACCACTTCCGTTGGGCTCTGCTCTGGCGGCTGCTCCAGCCGCTGCTTCCGAGCGTAGGACGGGCCCGCCCGGAGGCGGGCCCGGTTCCCGGGACTTGCGCCCGGGGGAGGGCTCAGCCGCCGTAGACAGTGCCCGACTCCCCGTAGGCCGGCCCGCCCTTCTCGGCACCGGCGCCGAGTGCGAGCAGGGACATGAACTCGTAGACCACGTGCGCGGCGGCCAGGCCGGTGAGCTCGGCGTGATCGTAGGGAGGGGAGACCTCCACGACGTCCGCGCCCACCAGGTTCGTCCCGCGCAGCCCGCGCAGGATCTCGAGCAGCTCGCGCGAGGTCATGCCGCCGGGCTCGGGGGTTCCGGTGCCCGGGGCGTGCGCCGGGTCCAGGACGTCGATGTCCAGGGAGATGTACAGCGGGCGATCGCCCACGCGCTTGCGCAGCAGCTCGACCACGGCATCGGGGCCCATGCGCATGACGTCGTTGCTGGTCACGATCCCGAAGCCGAAGCGGGCGTCGTCGTCGAGGTCCTGCGTGCCGTAGAGCGGGCCGCGGGTGCCCACGTGGCACAGCGCGTCCGTGTCCAGCAGACCCTCCTCGAAGGCCCGGCGGAACGGCGTGCCGTGCGTGTACTCGGCGCCGAAGTACGTGTCCCAGGTGTCCAGGTGGGCATCGAAGTGCAGCAGGGCGATGGGCCCGTGCTTGGCGGCGTGGGCGCGCAGCAGCGGCAGGGCCAGGGTGTGGTCGCCGCCGATCGTGATGATCGAGGTGTCCTGGGCCAGGAAGGAGGCCGCGGCCTCCTGGGCGGCGCGCAGTCCGTCCTCGATGTCGAAGGCGTTGACGGCCACGTCGCCGGCATCGGCCACCTGCTTGGCGGCGAAGGGCGAGACCGACTGGGCGGGGTTGAACGGGCGCAGCAGGCGCGAGGACTCGCGCACGTGCGTGGCTCCGAAGCGAGCGCCGGGCCGGTAGGAGACGCCGGTGTCGAAGGGCATGCCGACCACGGCCACGTCGGCGTGGTCGACGTCCTCGATCCGGGGCAGGCGGGCGAAGGTGCCCAGTCCTGCGTAGCGCGGGGTGAGGGCGGCGTTGACGGGGCCGACGTGCCCGTTCTCGTTGACGCGGGGGTGATCCATGACGGGTCCTTCCGGTGGTGGGTGCGGGGCGGTTCAGTCCAGGGAGATGGGGCCGTACTCGTCGAGCAGCTCGCCCGGGCCCGGGTTCTCGGCGGCGCTGGAGCCGCCCAGATGGCGCACGACGCCCCAGGCCGCGTTCAGCGCGGTCTGCACGGCGCCCTCGGCCCAGCCAGCGGTCCAGGAGATGTCGTCGCCGGCCAGGAAGATGCCGCGCTGGTGCTCGGGCAGGTCGTCCTGCTGGAAGTGGGTGAACAGGCGCTGCTGGTAGCGGTAGTGTCCCGGCAGGTTGGCCTTGAAGGCGCCCATGAAGTTCGGGTCGGACTCCCACGAGACGGTGATCGGCTGGCCCACGATGTGGCTGGCGATGTCGACGTCCGGGTAGATCTGCTTCAGCGAGTGCAGCATCAGCTCCACGCGCTGGTCCGCATCCAGCGACAGCCACTTCATGGCGTCGTCGTTCCAGGTGTAGGACAGCAGGATCACGGCGGGCTTGTCGTCGCCGTCATCGAGCAGGTAGGTCGCGCGGTTGAGGCGGTCCGTCAGCGTCATGGACAGGGTGTCGCGGCCGGTCTCCGGATCGACGTCCTTCCAGAAGGGCCGGTCCACCATCACGAAGGTCTTGGAGGACTGCATGTAGTGCGAGCGCTCCAGGGCCGTCCACAGGGGCGCGGGGAACAGCGACTCCTGGGTGTCGATCCGGGTCGAGAGCAGCCAGGACTGGCAGGCGGTCACGACGGCGGCGTAGCGGCGGGTGCGGCCCCAGCGCTCGGTGATCTCGAGCTCGCCGGTGGTCTCGTCGCGACGGATCGCGCTCACGGCGCCGGCGGGGGCGCCGCCGTGCAGCGACTGCAGGCTGGTGCCGGCGGGCCAGTGCTCGAGCTGATCGGGGACATGGCGCCACAGCCGCTCCGGCAGCTGCTGGGCCCCGCCCAGGATGCGGCGGTGGCCGTCGTCGGCATCGGTGTAGACCACGCGCAGGATCTCGAGGATCGAGTTCGGGAAGTCGGTGTCCCAGCCGCCGGTGCCGAAGCCGACCTGGCCGAAGGCCTCGCGGTGGGCGAAGCCGGCCTCGCGGAAGGCCTGGGACTCGGCGATGAAGCCGTAGAAGGTCTGCTCGTCCATGCGCGGCAGCAGCCGGTTCCAGATCTCCTTGATCCGGGCGGTGTCGCGGTCGCGGATGGCGTCCTTCATCTGCTCGGCCTCGGCGTCGTCGTCGATCGCCGACTGCCAGGCGCGGGCCACCTCGTTGAAGAACTCGGGCAGCTCATCGGGTGTGCGGGCGTAGTGCGACTGACCGCCCAGCTCGATCACCGTGGAGGGGGTGACGTCCGAGAGCGGGTTCGGGAAGGCCTCGGTCTCCAGTCCCACCAGGTCGATGTAGTGGTAGAGGGCGCGTCCGGAGACCGGGAAGCGCATGCCGCCCAGATCGGCGACGACCTCGGGAGCGGCGTCGAAGCTCGCGGTCTTCAGGCGACCGCCGATCTGGCCGGCCTCGTAGACCACCGGGCGCAGGCCGAGCTTCATCAGCTCGTAGGCCGTGATGAGCCCGGAGAGCCCCGCGCCGATCACGGCGACCTCGGTGCCGTGCACGGACTCGGGCACCTGGCCCAGGCCCGCGGGGTGCTGCAGGTAGTGGTCGTAGCTGAACGGGAAGTCGGGGTTCAGCATGGTCAGCGGGCGGTTCTGGCCGCCGTCCATGGGGTGCTCGGTGGCAGTGGTCATCGTGATTCGCCTTCCTGGTCGCGGCGCCTCGGCGCGCCGATGGGGGAGGGGCCGTCAGCGGCCGCGTAGTCGATGGGGCCGGTGGCGGGGTACGGCTCGGCCATGAGGACGCCGTACTCCTCGGCGGAGAGCTTCCCGATCAGGGAGTGACGACGGCTGTAGGCCAGGTAGATGATCAGGCCCACGATCATCCAGAGCAGGAACACCAGCCAGGTCACGCCGCCGAGCTGGGTCATCAGCGCCGCGCAGATCAGCGCGCCGAGGATCGGGGTGACGGGGAACAGCGGCAGGCGGAAGCTGTCGCGGCTCATGGGCTCGCGGCGGCGCAGCAGGATCACGGCGATGTTGACCAGCATGAAGGCGAACAGCGTGCCGATGCTCGTGGCGTTGGCGAGCTCGCCCAGCGGGATCAGACCGGCGGTGACCGTGATGATGGCTCCGACGATCACCGTGTTGGCCACCGGGGTGGCGGTGCGCGGGGAGACCTTCTGGAAGATCGCCGGGACCATGCCGTCGCGGGACATGGACATCAGGATGCGGGTCTGGCCGTAGAGCACCGTGAGCACGACCGAGACGATCGCGACCACAGAGGACACGGCGAAGATCAGACCGGGAACACGGGATCCGGTGATCGAGTCGAGGATGTGCACGAGCGGGGCCTCGGAGCCCTCGAACCAGTCCCAGGGGCGGGCGCCGATCGCGGTGACCGCGACCAGGACGTAGAGGGCCGTGATGACGACCATGGAGATCACGATGGATCGGGGGAGGTCCCGCTTGGGGTTCTTGGCCTCCTCGCCTGCAGTCGAGGCGGCGTCGAAGCCGATGTAGGAGAAGAACACGACGGCAGCCGCGCCGGTCACACCGCTGACGCCCATGGGCAGCAGGGGCTCGAAGTTCCCGGAGTCGAAGGCCGTGAAGGCCACGATGATGAAGAAGACCAGGATCGCGATCTTGATGAGCACCATCACGACGTTGGTCAGCGAGGACTCGCGGGCTCCGCGCACCAGCAGGATCGTGGCGAAGATGACGACCAGGACGGCCGGCAGGTTGATCAGCCCGCCCTCCGACGGCGCGGCCGTGAGGAACTCCGGAAGGCTCAGGCCGAAGACCGACAGGGTCTCGTTGACGTACTGGCTCGCGCCCACGGCCACGGCGGCCACGGAGACGCCGTACTCGAGCACCAGGCACCAGCCGCAGACCCAGGCCATGCCCTCGCCCATGGTGGCGAAGGAGTAGGAGTAGCTCGACCCGGAGACGGGGACACGCCCGGCGAGCTCGGCATAGGACAGGGCCGAGAGCAGGGCTGCGAAGCCCGCGATCACGAACGAGATCCACACGGCGGGACCGGCCATGGGCACGGACTCGCCGAGGATCACGAGGATGCCGGTTCCAAGGGTCGCGCCGATGCTGATCATGGTCAGCTGGACCACGCCGAAGCTGCGGCTGAGCTCGTTGCCCTCCTCATCAGCGCCGCTCTCGCGGCGGAACATGGGCAGGGGCTTGCGCCTGGAAAGCTGGGCTCCGAGCGACAGTCGCTCGACGGGTGCATCGGCCATGGGGTTCCCTTCTCCGGCGGATCAGATGCCACTCTAGGGACGTGATCCGCATCTCATCGTGGGATGATATGCCCTGAGATTCATCAACGAGGTGGGAAACGCACCATATCGGCTGCAGCAGCGGATGCGGCCCCCCGGGGCATGCCCCGGCGCGGCGGCGGCATCGGCGCAGATCAGGGGCACGTCCCTGCTGCGAGCAGTGGCCCTGCCGCACCCGAACCAGGAGGAGAGCATGGACCCATCGCTCGAGACACCGCTCGTGACCGTGACCCTGGACCGGCTGCTGCAGGCGCTTCCCGGTTCGGTGCGCGTGCTGCACCCGGGCCGCGGGGACAGCGCGGTGCGGTGGGTCGGTCCGAGCGAGCTCGATGATCCGGTGCCGTTCCTGGTGCCCGGGGAGGTCGTGCTCACCTCCGGGATGCCGTTCCGCAGCGCCGACGGGCACGCCGAGGCCGCCGAGGCCGAGCGCTACGTGGCCTCCCTGGTGCAGGCCGAGGTCCGCGCACTGGGCGTGGGGCTGGCCCCGCATCACGAACGCACCCCGGAGGCGGTGACCGAGGCCTGCCGGCGCCACGGACTGGGGCTGTTCGAGATCCCTCCTGAGGTCTCGTTCGCCGCGATCGGGCTGGCCTTCGCCCAGCTCATGGAGACCGCCCGCGCCCGGGTGCTGCGCGATCTGCACGACGGCACCCGGCGCCTGCTCGGTGCCGCGATGGGATCGAGCCCCGTCCAGGATGTGATGATGGTGCTCACGCGCGGCAGCGTGGAGTGGGCCGTGCTGCTGGGCGCTGACGGGCAGGTCCGCGCCGGCGCCAGTCCGGCCTCCGCGGAGCAGCTCGAGCAGCTGGTCGAGCGGGTGCTCAGCGGGTCGGGGTCGCGCCTGGAGATCGCCAGGTTCCCGGAGCTCGAGGCGCCGGTCGTGGAGGCGCACCCGCTGCGCCCCCGCGGCGACGACGCCGTGGCGGTCCTGGTGGCTGGCTCCCGCCGCCCGCTGGAGCCCTCGGCCGCCGGCACCGTCCGCGCGGCGGTGACTGTGCTGGAGGTCCTGCAGCATCGCCGCGACGGCAGGAGGGAGGCCGTCGGGGAGCTGGCGGCTCGGTTGCTGCTGCGGGGCAGCGCGGCCTCACCGGCCACGGAGGCGCTGATCAGCCGCAGCGCGGGGTCCTCGGAGCGCAGGCGGCTGCGGGTCGTCATGGGCGTGCCCAGGGATCCGGGCGGGACATCGGCCGGTGCTCGCTTCTGGGGCCATCTGCTCGACACGGATCTGGTGATCCCGGAGGACTGGGGATTCACGGCGATCACGCGCCGCGATCCGAGCGCCCAGGCGGTCTCCGAGGCCCGGCGCCGCGGATGGCTCCTGGCCATCGGCGATCCGGTCTCGGCCGACGCCCTGCGGACGGCGGCCGTGGAGGTGACAGCGGTGCGTGATCAGCTGCGCAGCAGCGACCGCAGCCTGCGTCAGGGGGAGCAGCCGCCGAGCGTGGCCTCGCTGCTGGGCCCGCAGGCGGGCGCCGCACTGGCCCGTGGAGTGCTCGGGCCCCTGCTCGAGCCCACCGCGGAGGCGGCCGAGCAGCGCCGCGTGCTCACCGCATGGCTGGCCTGCGGCGGCTCCTGGGAGGCGGCGGCCCGCGAGCTGGACCTGCATCGCAACACGGTGCGTCGCCAGATCGAGACTCTGCAGCGGGAGCTCGGGACGGATCTGGGCGACATGGGCGTGCGCGCCGACCTGTGGGTCGCGCTGCGCTTCGCCGCGGAGGCTCAGGAGGCCCGGACGGACGACGACGGGGACCGAGCGAGCCGCTGAAGGCTCGGTCGGTCCCCGTCGTGCGCCGCCTGCTGTGCGTCGCTGCTCAGCCGCGCTCCCAGCGGGAGTAGAGATCGGGGCGGCGCTGGTCCAGGTAGGGGATCTCGGCGCGGGCCCGGCGCACCTCCTCGAAGTCCAGGTCCGCGATGATCAGCTCCGGCTCCTGGCCCGCTCGGGCAAGGTCTCTGCCGTGCGGTCCCACGATCACGCTGCGTCCGTCGTAGCGGGTCCCGTCCTCCACGCCGGCGTGATTGGAGTAGGCCACGATCGCGTGGTTCTCGAGAGCGCGCGCCCGCAGCAGCACCTCCGAGACCTCCGGGAAGCCCTCGGACATCGCCGTCGGAGCCAGGACCACCTCCGCCCCCGCCGCCGCGGCGGCCCGCACGATCTCGGGGAACTCCACATCGAAGCAGATCACGATCGAGACGGGCACGCCCAGCAGGTCGACGACGGCTGGAGCCTGCTCGGAAGGGGAGAAGGCGGCCGCCTCGTCCCCGCCGAAGAGATGGACCTTGCCGTAGTCGAGCAGCCGGCTGCCGTCGGCGTCGAAGAGCGCGGCGCGGATCTGCCATGGGCCGTCCGGGCCCGAGCCCGGCTCCTGGGCGGGGAAGCTGACGACCGCGGCGATCCCGATCTCCCGGCAGGCCTGCGCCACGCGCTCCAGGACGCCGGCGATCGCCTGCGGATCGGCTGCGGCGCGCACTGCGAGCGGGGCGTAGCCGGTCAGGAACAGCTCCGGGGTCACGAGCACGTCGGCCCCGCGGTCGGCGGCCGCTCGCATGCCGTCCACCACCGTGGCCAGATTGGCCTCGAGATCGTTGACGACCGCGAGCTCCTGCAGAACTGCCAGCCTCATGGGCTCCTCCTCATCCGTGCGGGGCCGCCGACGCGGGGCCGGTCGCGCCCGGGCAGTCCCGTGCTCGACAGGCCCGCGGCTCAGGCCTGGGCCGCGAAGGCCTCCTCGAGGACGTCCAGGGCCTCGCCCAGCAGATCATCGCTGATCACCAGGGGCGGGAGGAAGCGCAGCACGTTGCCGTAGGTGCCCGCCGTCAGCGTGATGACGCCTGCGGCGTGGCAGGCGGCGTTGACGGCCTTGGTCAGATCGGCATCCGGGGTGGTGGTGCCGGGCTTCACGATCTCCACGGCCATCATGGCGCCGCGGCCGCGGATCTCGCCGATGGCTTCGTGCTTCTCGGCCAGCTGCCCCAGGCGCTCGCGGAAGATCGCCTCGATCTCGCGGGCGCGGCCCGGGAGGTCCTCCTGCTCCATGGTCTCGATCGAGCCCAGGGCGGCGGCGCAGGCCACGGGGTTGCCGCCGTAGGTGCCGCCCAGCCCGGAGGCGTGCACCGCGTCCATGATCTCGGCGCGGCCGGTCACCGCGGACAGCGGCAGTCCGCCGGCGATGCCCTTGGCGGTCGTGATCAGATCCGGGACCACGCCCTCGTGATCGCAGGCGAACCAGTCGCCGGTGCGGCAGAAGCCGGTCTGGACCTCGTCGGCGATGAAGACGATGCCGTTGTCGCGGCACCACTGGGCGATCTTCGCCAGCCAGCCCGACGGCGGGACGATGAAGCCGCCCTCGCCCTGGATCGGCTCGATGATCACGGCGGCCACGTTCTGGGCGCCGACCTGCGCGGAGACGGCCGAGGTGAAGGCCTCGAAGGCGTCGTCGGCGATCGAGGCGGCATCGCCGGTCCAGCGGTACGGGTAGGCCATCGGCATGCGGTAGACGTCCGAGGCGAACGGGCCGAAGCCGTGCTTGTACGGCATGTTCTTGGCCGTCAGCGCCATCGTGAGGTTCGTGCGGCCGTGGTAGGCGTGGTCGAACGCGATCACGGCGGTGCGCCCGGTGTGGTGGCGGGCGATCTTGATCGCGTTCTCGACGGCCTCAGCGCCCGAGTTGAACAGCGCGGTGCGCTTCTCGTGATCGCCGGGGGTCAGCTCGTTGAGCTTCTCGGCGACCTGCGTGTACTCCTCGTACGGGGTGACCATGAAGCAGGTGTGCGTGAAGTCCTCGAGCTGGGCCTGGGCGCGGTCGATCACGCGCTGGGCGGAGGCGCCCACCGAGGTCACGGCGATGCCCGAGCCCATGTCGATCAGCTGGTTGCCGTCGACGTCGACGACGATCCCGCCGCCGGCCTTCTCCACGTAGACCGGCAGCCCCACGCCCACGCCGGAGGAGACGGCCTGCTTGGTGCGCTGGTGCAGCTCCTGGCTGCGGGGGCCGGGGATGGCGGTGCGCAGCTCGCGCTTCTGCGGGACGGACATGACGGCTCCCTGGTGCTCGTATCGATGCGATGCTCGCCGCGGGCTGCGCCGGCTGCGAGCCGGTGCGGGCACCGCGACGACGGTGATGGCCACCACTGTCGTCTGCGCCTGCCTATGCTGTCCAATATCGGTTCTCGATGATCGCCATGCCGATCAGGAATAGGGGTGGGAATGGACCTGCGCGCGCTGCGCAGCCTGGTCGCCGTGGCCGAGGAGGGCACCGTCACGGCCGGGGCAGCCCGGCTCGGCCTGGGTCAGCCGGCTGTCAGCCGCCAGCTGCTCCAGCTCGAGCGGCAGCTGCGCGTGCGCCTGTTCGACCGGGAGGGTGCTCGGATGCGCCTGAGCGCGGCCGGCCAGCAGCTGCTGCCCGAGGCGCGGGAGCTGCTGCGCGGCGCGGCCGCCTTCGAGGCAACGGCCGCCGACGCCGCCGCCGGATCCCTGCAGCGCGTGCGGATCGCATCGGCCGGCACCACGCGCGATGACGTCGTGGCCCCCTGGCTTGCCGAGTGGTCGCCCGAGGCCCCGCTGGCCTCGGTCCTGGAGGCGCCCGTGGACTCCCTCTATCCGGCGCTGCGCCGCGGCGCGGACCTGGCGGTGGCTCCGATCGCCCCCACCGCCGGCCTCGAGTCCACCGAGGTCGCGCAGCTGGGGCTGTGGGCCTATGCGGCCCCCGGGCACCCGCTGGCCGGGACGGGGGCGATCACGGTGCGCGAGCTCGCCGACACCGACCTGCTGCTGCTCGAGCGGTCGTTCCACGCCCGTCGCAGCCTGGACGCCGCCTTCGAGGCCGCCGGGCTGGGCGTGGAGCCGGCGGTCGAGGTCGGCTCGCCCGTGATCGCCCAGGCGCTGGCCGCCTCGGGCCGTGGTCTGACGGTGCTCAGCGACGATCCGCGCTTCGAGCTCGTGCCGCTGGCGATCCTCGCCGACGACGGCAGCCCCCTCACCCTCCGACTGCACGCGGCCTGGGACCCCGACCACCATGCCGCCGGCGCTCTGGCCGAGCTCGCCCGCGACCTCCGCCGGTTCGTGCGCGGACGCTACCCGCAGCCCGGCGCCAGGCAGCCCGGCGCCAGGCAGCCCGCCGGGCCCGGGACGGACGGTGCTCAGCGCTCCGGCAGCCGCGAGGACTCCGCTCGGAGCGGGTAGCGCTTCCACTGCCCGTCGCGCCAGTACTTCAGCTGCTTGAGCTGGCGCAGGCCGGCGTCGGGGCACGTGTTGATCCGGATCTGATCCGTGACCAGCCGGTCCAGGGTGGACAGGGCGATGTCGCGGTCCCGCCAGTCCTCGCCGCGGCGCGGATCGATGACCTCGAGCACCTCGTCGATGCGGTCCACGATGTAGGTCGGGACGATGTCCACGCGCGCCCACTGGATCTTCTCGCGGGTGACCTGCGACCAGATGTCCCAGGTGTCCTGGCCGGACTCGTTAGGCGTCGATCTTCCGGCGCAGCTCGATCATGTCGTCGACCACCTCGCCCTTGCGGCCCAGGTGCCTGCCATCGCGGTCCAGCAGGTTCTCGAGGGTCTTGAACGGGTTCAGCGACAGGGACGGCACGGATGCTCCTCGGGTCGACGGACCGACGGCCGGGTCCGCTGGGGTGATCGTTCCCATTGTGACGGCTCGGGCGTGTCCGCGTCAGCCGCGCGTCAGCCGCTGCTGCGACGACTTCCTGCGACCGTCGTGATCGCAGGGGTCGGGGCAGGGGAGCGGCCTGTGCGCATGAACTAGGCTGTGTCCCTATGGCCACCACAGACTTTCCCGCCGAGATCAGCTCTCTGCGCTCCACCTACTCGTCCATCACCGAGGTCGTCGACATCGACGCTCTGCGCGCAGAGGTGGCGCAGCTCAACGAGCAGGCGGCGGCCCCCGACCTCTGGGACGACGTCGAGAACGCCCAGAAGCTGACCTCGCAGCTCTCGCACAAGCAGTCGCAGCTCAAGCGCCTGGACGCTCTCGGCGAGCGGATCGAGGACATCGAGGTCATGGTCCAGCTGGCCGAGGAGGAGGACGACGCCGACACCCTCGCCCTGGCCGACGAGGAGCTCGTCTCCGTGCGCAAGGATCTGGCGCAGCTCGAGATCACCACGCTGCTGTCGGGCGAGTACGACGAGCGCGACGCCGTCGTGACCATCCGCGCTGGCGCCGGCGGCGTCGATGCCGCGGACTTCGCCGAGATCCTCATGCGCATGTACCTGCGCTGGGCCGAGCGCCACGGCTACCCGACCAAGGTCCTGGACACCTCCTACGCGGAGGAGGCGGGGCTGAAGTCGGCGACCTTCGAGGTCAAGACTCCGTACGCCTTCGGCACCCTGTCGGTCGAGGCCGGCACCCACCGCCTGGTGCGCATCTCGCCGTTCGACAACCAGGGCCGCCGCCAGACGTCGTTCGCGGCGGTGGAGGTCATTCCGCTGATCGAGTCGGATGACACGATCGAGATCCCGGAGAACGAGCTGAAGATCGACGTCTTCCGCTCCTCGGGCCCGGGCGGTCAGTCCGTGAACACCACGGACTCGGCGGTGCGCATGACCCACATCCCCACGGGGATCGTCGTGTCCATGCAGAACGAGAAGTCGCAGATCCAGAACCGCGCCGCCGCCCTTCGCGTGCTGCAGTCGCGCATCCTCCTGCAGCGCAAGCAGGAGGCGGACGCCAAGAAGAAGGAGATGGCCGGCGACGTCAAGGCGTCGTGGGGCGATCAGATGCGCTCCTACGTCCTGAACCCGTACCAGATGGTCAAGGACCTGCGCACGAACCATGAGGAGGGCAACCCCTCCTCCGTGTTCGACGGCCAGATCGACGATTTCGTGGACGCGGGCATCCGCTGGCGCGCCGGCGCGACGCCCGATCCGTCCGAGGGGTGATCACGCCGCATGGCGACCAAGAAGAAGAAGCAGAACGACGACGGCCGTGACGTCGTCGCCAACAACAAGAAGGCCCGGCACGACTACGAGGTCCTCGACACCTACGAGGCCGGGATCGCCCTGATGGGCACCGAGGTGAAGTCGCTGCGCATGGGCCGCGCCACGCTGGTGGACGGCTACTGCGCCTTCGACCGCCGCGGCGAGCTGTGGCTGGAGAACGTGAACATCCCGGAGTACCTGCAGGGCTCCTGGACCAACCACTCCGCCAAGCGCCGTCGCAAGCTGCTGCTGCACGCCTCGGAGCTGGACAAGATCGCGCAGAAGACCCGCGAGTCCGGCTTCACGATCGTGCCGCTGAGCATGTACTTCCGCGACGGCAAGCGCGTGAAGGTGGAGATCGGCGTGGCCCGCGGCAAGCGCGAGTTCGACAAGCGTCAGGCACTGCGCGAGGCCCAGGACAACCGCGAGGCCCAGCGCGCCATGCGCTACCGCAACATGCGCTGAAGCGCTCTCCAGCACCGCTCACCCCGTCGGCTGCGGCCGGCGGGGTGTTGTCGTCCAGAGCTCCGGGGAGTAAGCTGACGTGTCCGGCGAAAGCCCCATTCGGGGATGTCGCCGGAGCTGGTTGACAACAGCATATGGGGATGATCGGTTTCGACGGTGTGAGTCGATTCTGGTGAAGCGGGCCGAGAAAGCACAGTCATCTCGTAAACGTCCTGTGCAAACCAATAAGTGCCGAATCCAAGCGCACTGACTTCGCTCTCGCTGCCTGATTGAGCTAGCGACAGCAGTCTGTCAGCCCGGGGTCGCCTTCGCCCCGGTGTCTGGCATCAGCTAGAAGGCCACTGCTTCAGCCGTACGTCGCGGACGGCTGGTGAACACTTACGCGACTGAGCCTGTTGGTCGAGACGTGTGCTACAAGGACCAGGGCTGAGAAAATCCACAGCACACTGCGCCCGGAGAAGCCCGGAAGAAGCTGCACCGGACGGGGGTTCAATTCCCCCCATCTCCACAGGTGATGCCCCAGGGCATCGACCAAGCGCCCCGGACCATGCGGTCCGGGGCGCTTGTCGTTGTGCCCCCCCCCATGTCCTTGGCGACTCCGCGTCAGTTCGCCCCGCGACCGCTCGCAGAACGCCGACTCGACGCTTCCCTGCGCGCAAACGCCGAGATCGAGCAGGGAGGCGTCGATTCGGAGGGGAAGCGGCAGTGGAGCGACCCCTGCGGCGCGATTCACAGCGCATGAAGCTGACAAGTCGGCTCTCAGGTGTTTACCTGGAGGCGCACAAGATCTGAAAGCTGTCTGTTAATCGCTGCCCGGGCGGTTCCGTGTCGGAGCCGCAGGATCGAGGCGGCACGGAAGGAACGCATGGCTGAGACACCCCACGAGACCAGACCGCCGGCAGCGGACGAGCACAGCACGCCGCCCGAGGATCCCCTGGACTCCGATCTGCGTCCCCAGCACCAGATCGCCGATGACGACACCGATGCCCAGATCACCGAGAAGCTCAAGGCCCAGGGCGTCCGCCTGCGCGGCGGCAGCATCGCCCCGGCGGTGTTCTGGCCGTCGCTGATCGCGATCGTCGTGGTCACGGCCTCGGCACTGATCTTCCCGGACTTCACCTCGGATGTGCTGATCGGTGCTCAGAGCTGGCTGGTGACCAACCTGGGCTGGTACTACATGACGGTCATCGCGGCCTTCATCGTGTTCGCCCTGTACATGTGCTTCTCGCGCTTCGGCCGCATCAAGCTGGGGCGCGACGGCGAGGAGCCGGAGTTCTCCTGGCTGAGCTGGTTCGCCATGCTCTTCTCCGCCGGCATGGGCGTCGGTCTGGTCTTCTACGGCGTGGCCGAGCCTCTGACCTACGCGACCTCTTCCCCCAAGCCGGGCTGGACCGGCGACGAGGTGGAGCTTGCCCAGCTGGGCATGGCCCAGACCTTCGTCCACTGGGGCCTGCACCCCTGGGCCATCTACGCCGTGATCGGCCTGGCCCTGGCCTACGCGATCCACCGTCGGGGCCGTCCGGTGTCCATCCGCTGGGCGCTGGAGCCGCTGCTCGGCGAGAAGCGCGTCCAGGGCTGGATGGGCGACGTCATCGACATCCTGGCCGTCTTCGGCACCATCGCCGGTGTGGCGACCTCGCTGGGCCTGGGCGTCCAGCAGATCGGCGCGGGGCTGGCTGCCATGGGCGTCGTCGAGTCGGCGGATATGACGCTGCTGATCATCCTGATCGTCGTGATCACGTTCCTGGCTACGGCCTCTGTGGTCACGGGCCTCGGTCGAGGCATCAAGTGGCTGTCGAACATCAACCTGTCGCTGGCCGGCCTGCTGCTGATCTCGGTGCTGCTGCTGGGTCCCACGCTGTTCATGTTCCAGAACTTCATCCAGTCCCTGGGCGTGTACCTGGCCAACGTGCTGAACATGAGCTTCGACGTCGGCGCCTACCAGGGCGAGGAAGGCGCGGCCTGGGGCGCTGCCTGGACCATCTTCTACTGGGGCTGGTGGGTCTCCTGGGCGCCCTTCGTGGGCGTGTTCATCGCCCGCATCTCCCGCGGGCGCACCGTGCGCCAGTTCGTCGCCGGCGTGCTGCTGGTGCCCACCACGGTCGGGTTCTTCTGGTTCTCCGTGATGGGCGGCGCGGGCCTGTTCCGCCAGCTGTTCGGTGAGGGCGGCCTGGTCGACCCGGAGGAGGGCGTGATCGCCGAGTCCGCGCTGTTCGACCTGCTGGCGGGCATGCCGATCGGCGGAATCCTCTCCGTCGTGGCGATCGTGGTCATCGCGATCTTCTTCATCACGTCCTCGGACTCGGGCTCGCTCGTGGTGGACATGCTCGCCTCCGGCGGCCACCCGAACCCGCCCACGTGGTCGCGTGTGACGTTCGCCGTGCTCGAGGGCCTGATCGCGGCAGCTCTGCTGCTGGCCGGCGGGCTCACCGTCATCCAGGCCGCGGGACTGATCACGGCGCTGCCGTTCTCCGTGATCCTGATCCTCATGGCCATCGCCACGGTCAAGGCCATGCGCACGGACCTGGAGCAGATGCAGGACCGGGAGCTGGAGCAGCGCTACCGGCGCGTCTCCGAGATGCTCCAGGAGGACTTCGACTCGAGGTTCGGCGAGCAGGTGGATTCCCGAGTCGATCACCGGATCGACTACCGCCTCTCCCGCACCACGGGGCCTGTCACGGGCAGGTTCCGCCGGCTGAAGGGCAACGAGAAGAAGTGATCGTCCGTGCCGATCAGCGCCCTGCGGGGCCGTGATCGGCGAAGAGGATCCCACGGGGGTCGTCGAGCACCGCGCTCGACGGCTCCCGTCGCCTGTGCACACCGCCGCTGCCCTGCCGCGACTGTGGGAGAATCGGGGACGACCCCACGAACATCGGACCTTCCTCAGGAGACGGACTTGAGCTACCAGCCCCCGCACAACGCAGACCAGTCGTCCCCGTGGTCGGACGGCGGCGCACGGGCAGACGGCGCGGCCCGCGACGGCGGGCCCAAGGGCCCCGCGCACGATCCCGGCCAGGAGGAGGCGCCCCGCTACGGCGTGCGCGCCCCGCAGGAATCGGGACAGTCGCAGCAGGGGGTGCCGCAGTACGGGCACTATGACGACGCCCAGGGCTCCCGCAGCGCCGGTCAGCCGGTGCAGACCGCCGGCTACGGCGCGGGCGCGAGCGCCCCGGCGCAGCAGTCCTACAGCGGCTACCCGAACCAGGACCCCTACGCCCAGGGCGGCTACCAGCCCGGCCGCAAGGTCAAGGACGGCAAGGGGATGGGCATCGCGTCCCTGGTGCTCGGCATCGTCAGCGTCCTGCTGTTCTGGCTCCTGGGCCTGTTCATCATCGCCGCCGTGATCGGCCTGATCCTGGGCATCGTCTCCCTCGTGCGGGCCTCCAAGGCGCGGGCGGGCAAGGGGTTCGGGATCGCGGGCGTGATCCTCAACGGCTTGGGCCTGATCCTGAACGGCCTGATCCTGGTGCTCTCGCTGATCTTCGGCGCGGCCATGATCCAGGTCTTCAACGACCCGGACGTCCGCAGCTGCTGGGACACCTACATGGGAACCGAGATGACCACGCAGGACCAGGCGGACTTCGAGCAGTGTGTCAGCGACACCGTCGACCAGCAGCTCGACGAGGAGCCTGCGACCGCCAGCTGAGCGATCCGCGCCGCGGTGCTCCAGCCCAGCGGCAAGGACCTGCTCGCGCACGCAGACGAGGGGGCCGAGGCATCATGCCTCGGCCCCCTCATCCGTCTGAGCCAGCCCGCGGGCGATAGGGGATCAGTCGCCGATCAGCTCCAGGACCTGGTCGTGCAGCAGTCCGTTGCTGGCCACGGCGTTGCCGCTGAACGGGCCGGGGGCCCCGTCGAGTCCGGTGAAGCGTCCGCCGGCCTCCTCGACGATCGGGACCAGTGCGGCCATGTCGTACAGGTTCAGCTCCGGCTCGGCGGCCAGGTCCACGGTGCCCTCGGCCACCAGGCAGTAGGACCAGAAGTCGCCGTAGGCGCGGGTGCGCCAGACGCGGTCCGTGAGCTCCAGGAAGTCGTCGCGGTGCCCACGGTCCTTCCACCCGCTGAGCGAGGAGTAGGACAGCGAGGCGTCCTCGAGCCGATCTACCGACGAGACGCCGAGCCGCTCGGCCTTGGCCAGGGACCGTCCCGCCCAGGCTCCGGTCCCTGCACCGGCCCACCAGCGCCGCTGCAGAGCGGGGGCGGAGACCAGCCCCACCACGGGGACGCCGTCGTCGATCAGGGCGATCAGCGTGGCCCACACGGGCACGCCGCGCACGAAGTTCTTCGTGCCGTCGATCGGGTCCACGACCCACTGCCGGGACCCGGAGCCGGTGGTGCCGAACTCCTCGCCGAGCACGGAGTCCCGATTCCGGACCCGGGCCAGCTGCGCCCGGATGAGCTGCTCGGCGTCGCGATCGGCGTCGGTCACCGGGGTGAGATCGGGCTTGGTCTCGACCTGCAGCTCCTGGGAGCGGAACCGCGCCATGGTGAGCGAGTCGACCGTGTCGGCGAGCACGTGGGCGAGGCGGAGGTCATCCGTGTAGGAACCGTGAGGGCGCATGCTCTCCAGGCTAGCGGAGGCTCAGGCCCCCAGGGTCTTGGACTCGGCCTCCTGCTCGTGTCCGGAGCTCAGCAGGCGCCGCAGCGACTCCAAGCGCTCGGGGCCCGCCTGACCTGCGTGTCCCTGCGCGACCCATGCGTCGAGGGCGCAGCCGGGCGCCTCGGCCAGGTGCGTGCAGCCCTTGGGGCACTCGGCGATGGCCGGGCCCAGCTCGTCGAAGGCCTCGACGATCCGATCGGGCTCCACGTGCGCCAGGCCGAAGGAGCGCACACCGGGGGTGTCGATGATCCAGGTGCCGGCAGGGGAGTCGGGGACCCGCAGCGCCAGCGCCGAGGACGAGGTGTGCCGCCCGCGACCGGTCACGGCGTTGACGCCGCCCGTGGCCCGCTGTGCGCCGGTCAGGGCGTTGACGAGCGTGGACTTGCCGACGCCGGAGTGGCCGAGCATCACGGAGACGCTGCCCAGCAGCCTCTCGCGCAGCGCGTCGACCAGCTGCTGATCCAGCGGCAGCGAGTCCTCCTCGGCCGCTGAGGCGCCGTCGCCGGCGGCTCCGGAGGTCAGCACGGACAGCTCGAGCGCCCGGTAGTGCTCGATGAGCCACGACGGGTCCTGCAGATCCGTCTTGGTGATGATCAGCAGCGGCTCGATGCCGGCGTCGTAGGCGGCGACCAGCGAGCGGTCGATGAAGCCCGTGCGCGGCTCCGGATCCGCGGCCGCCACCACGATCACCAGACGGTCGGCATTGGCCACGACCACACGCTCGACGGGATCGGTGTCATCGGCGCTGCGGCGCAGCAGCGTGGTGCGCGGCTCGAGGCGCACCAGCCGGGCCAGGGTGTCCGGGCGTCCGGAGACGTCCCCGACGAGGCCGACCCTGTCACCGGCCACGATGGGGGTGCGGCGCAGCTGCTTGGCGCGCACCGCGGTGACCAGGCGCTCGTCGTCCGAGGACTCGTCGACGACAGCGGTGAACCGACCGCGGTCCACCGCGACGATCCGCCCGATCACGGCGTCCTCGTAGGCGGGCCGCTCCTTGGTGCGCGGCCGGGAGCCCTTCTTGTTGGCCCGGACGCGGACGTCCGACTCGTCCAGCTCGTCCCAGGACGATGCCCTGCGATCAGCGCGCGCCATGGCTGTCTGAGCGCTGGGGAACGGGGGAGGACCCGGGCTGGACGGGCACGGCACCGGTGTCCAGCACGGAGCCGGTGACCATCTGATTCCACAGCTGCGGGAACTGCGGCAGGGTCTTGGCGGTCGTGGCGATGTCCTCGACCTGCACCCCGTCCAGGACCAGTCCGATCACGGCGGCGGCCGTGGCCATGCGGTGGTCCTCGTAGGAGCGCATGACGGCCGGGTGCAGCTGCCCCGGCTCGATCCGCAGGCCGTCGGCGGTCTCCTCGGCGCGGCCGCCGATCCGACGGATCTCCGTGACCAGGGCGGCCAGACGGTCGGTCTCATGCCCGCGGAGGTGGGCGATCCCGCGAAGCACCGATGGCGAGTCCGCCACCGCGCAGATCGCCGCGACGGTCGGTGCGAGCTCCCCGGCCTGGCTGAGATCGAGGTCCACGCCGTGCGGCGGCTTGGACGCGCTGACGGTGAAGGTCCCGTGCTGGCCGTCGGCCTCCGGCTCCAGGCTCACCTGCGCCCCGAAGGTGGGGAGGATCTGCTGCCAGTGGGCTCCGCCCTGAGTGGTGCGCAACGGCCAGCGGGGGATCGAGACGGTGCCGCCCGAGACGACGGCCGCCGCCAGGAACGGCCCGGCATTGGACAGGTCCTGCTCGATGCTCAGATCGACGGCCTGCACGGTCCCGGGGGACACCGACCAGGCGGCGGGCTCGGAGCCCTCGACGCGCACACCGGCCTCCCGCAGGGTCTGCAGCGTCATCTCCACGTGGGGCAGGGACGGCACGCCTGCGCCGTCAGCGCCCACGTGGCGCAGCTGCAGGCCGTGCTCGAAGCGGGCGGCCACCAGCAGCAGCGCCGAGACGAACTGGGACGACTCGGAGGCGTCGATGCTCAGCTGCCCGCCGGGCAGGGCACCACGGCCGATGACGGCGAAGGGCAGGCGCCCGGGCTCGCCGAGCTCCTGGACCTCCACGCCGAGCCCGCGCAGGGCCTCGATGACCGGCCCCATGGGTCGGCGCTCGGCGGCGGCGTCCCCGTGGAACTCGGTGCGACCGGGCACCAGGGCCGCCAGGGCCGGCACGAAGCGCATGACGGTGCCGGCCAGCCCGCACTCGATCCGCCGCTCGGTCGCCGTTCCGGCGGCATCCTCAGCGGCCGCCTGCGTCCGCAGGTGCTCGAACGGGATGGGGGTGATGAGCCAGTCGTCGCCGAAATCTCCGTGGCCCGGGACGTCCTCCACCCGGGCGCCGAGCTCGCGCAGGGCCTGGGCCATGAGCTCGGTGTCCCGGGAGCGCAGCGGAGCCCTCAGGCGCGACGGGGCATCGGCCACGGCGGCCAGCAGCAGCCAGCGGTTGGTCAGCGACTTGGACCCGGGGACGGTGAGGGAGGCCTGGACGGGACGGGAGCCGAGGAAAGGAGCCGGCCACAGCGACGTGGCTGCGACCGGCTCCTGGTGCTCGGGCTCCTCCGGGAGATCGCGGGTCACGCAGTGCTCCGTTCGGGGTTCGACGAGGTGGTTCGGCGAAGGGCGCTCAGCGCTTCTTCTGTGCCTTCTTGGCGGCCTTCTGCGCCTGCTTGATGCGCTCGGCCGAGCGCTTCTGCGCCTGCTCGGCAGCCTTCTTGGCCGCCTTGCGGGAGCCGCGGGTGGACTTCTCAGCGGACTTCTGGGCCTGCTCGAGGCGCTTGGAGGCATCGGCGGCGAAGCTGCTGGAGGACTTTGTGGCCGCATCCACGAAGTGCTTGGCGCGCCAGGCCAGCGACGGACGGCCGTTGGTGTCCACGGTGGCCAGCATGGTGGCGCCGATCAGCGACACGTTCTTCAGACCGGAGTTGCGGCGAGCGGCCTTCTGCTCCTTGGAGCCGTGCTCGGCCGCCTGGAAGTCCAGGTACGCGTTGAGGCTGGTGGTCACGACCAGCACGGAGGCTGCGGTGCGGGGGAACTTGCCCAGGCCGTAGGCGACACCGGCGGTGACCTGCGCGGCGGCCAGTCCCTGCGCCACGACGGCGCTGTTGGACACGGCCGACTTGGCCTGCGGGACGGCGCGCTCGACGCCGGTCAGGACCGGGGCCAGGTGCTCGGCCGAGCGCGACGAGTTGCGGAAGGCGTCGACGCCGTTGACCACGAAGCCGGTGGCCAGCAGCGGACGGGCGATGATGCGGATGATGCTCATAAGGGGTCCTCCTGTATGTACTGGCGGTCCGGCGTGCGCGGACCGGTGGCCCTTGTTACCGGCCATCCTAACCAGGCTGTCGGTCACCGCACCGGCGCTGGCCCGAGGTGTCGGGACGGCGTCACGATCCGGCGGCCGGAAGGGGCTGCCTGCACAGCGCTTCACCTGCGCCGCGCGGAGGTCCGGGAGGTCGCGGCCGCGACCCGGCGGAATAGACAGGCCCCGCCGACCGTTGCGCGTTGTCGACGCACCGGGAGGCAGACAGACCCTGCCGGACCCGACAGGACAGGAGAGGAGGGACATGGTGCTGACAGCGACCCGCACGGCCGCGACTGCTCCGGCCCGCCTAGACTTGTCCGCGATGAGCGAAGCAGATGACACCGCGGACCGGACCAAGCCGAGCGCGCAGGACGGCCCCGTCGAGACCGCGCCCGATGACGACCTGATGGCCGAGTCCGGCCCGGCTGCCCCTGAGGAGCAGCCCGTGGACCTCGAGACCGAGACCCCGGAGCAGCGTGCCGAGCGCTTCGAGCGCGAGGCCATGGTCTACGTCGACCAGCTCTACGCGGCGGCGCTGCGCATGGCGCGCAATGCCGCCGATGCCGAGGATCTCGTCCAGGAGGCCTACACCAAGGCGTTCTCGTCCTTCCACCAGTACCGCCCCGGCACGAACCTCAAGGCCTGGCTGTACCGGATCCTGACGAACACCTACATCAACCTGTACCGCAAGCGCCAGCGCGAGCCCAAGCAGGCGGACACCGAGACGGTCGAGGACTGGCAGCTGCACCGCGCGGAGCAGCACACCTCCTCCGGCCTGCGCTCGGCGGAGGTCGAGGCCCTCGACCACCTGCCCGACTCGGACGTCAAGCGCGCCCTTCAGGAGCTGCCGGAGGACTTCCGCATGGCGGTCTACCTCTCCGATGTGGAGGGCTTCGCCTACAAGGAGATCGCCGAGATCATGGGCACGCCGATCGGCACCGTGATGTCGCGGCTGCATCGTGGCCGTCGGCTCCTGCGCGAGATGCTCAGCGATTACGCGGCCGACCGCGGGATCGACACCACCAAGGGCGGTCGCCGCAAGTCCTCCGCCACGCAGAGCGCGGCCGCCGACACCAAGTCCGCCGCCAGGGCCCGGGCCGCCCAGCGCACCACCGACGAGAAGCAGAAGGACTGACCATGACCGATTCCCAGCGCGATGCTCACGACGACGGCGCTCCCTGCGGCTGCTCGCAGGCCCAGCTCGAGCGGATCCACGAGTACCTTGACGGAGCCCTGACCGTGGACGACGTCCGCGCCATCGCGGAGCACCTGGACGACTGCCCGGACTGCACGCACGAGCACGACCTCGAGCGGGAGATCCGCACCGCGGTGCGGCGATCCTGCGCGGAGACCGCCCCGGAGACCCTGCGGGCCTCGATCATGTCCCGCATCAACGAGGCCTGCGGCCGCACCGAGGCCGGAGCCCAGGCGGAGTCGGAGTCCGTCCGCCAGAGCACCCAGTGAGCACAGTCGCGGGAGAGCTGTCCCCGCGCGCATGACGAAGGCCCCGACCGGAGGAGCTCGAGGATCTCGAGCCGCCCTGGTCGGGGCCTTCGCTCACTGCTGTCCCAGTCCGGCCCGGGAACGGGCTCAGGAGTTGGGGCGCTTGCCGTGGTTCGCCTTGTTCTTGCGGCGGTCCTTGCGCTTGCGTCCACGCTTGCTCATGCGTGCCTCCTCGGTCGAGTGGTCGGGGATCCGACGGGGGCGGACGGCGTGGGACCGCCCGCAGCCTTCCGCGGACATCCGCCCATTGTTCCACATCCGCGCATGCGGAGGGAACGAGGCGGCGCCGATCGCGCGGATCACTGCGGCTCGGGCAGATCCAGCCAGGAGTACCAGCCGCGGTGCAGCACGAGCCAGGCGATGAGGCCGTAGCCGGCCTGGCCGGGGCTGCCGTCGTTCGCCGAGAGGTCCTTGCGCCACTGCTCGTGGTGCTGCAGCGGATTGAAGGTGTCGACGTAGATGTGGTTGCGCCGAGTGACGACGTCCGCGAAGGCGGCCGAGAGATCGGCGATGCGCCGGTTGCGATCCGGGTCCAGGGTGGGCGGTGGGCCCACCACGAGCACCTTCACGTTGGACTGCGCCGCGGTGTCGACCATGTTGGCCATGTGCAGGCGCGAACGCGCCGTGGTGATGGCCAGGTCGACGTCGCGCGTGGACGGAGCGATCACCAGGCGGTTGTCCGCACCGGCGGCGAAGCGGAGGGAGGCCTCGCCGAACCAGCGGTCGTTGAGCGCCTCGCTGCCCTCGCCGGGGGCGGCGAGGACGTAGGAGGAGATCGGGACCACGTCATGGGGCGTGCGAGCCAGCACACGGCCGTACCAGCCAAGCGCCCGGGGGTCTCCGGCGCCGGCCAGCAGCTCGTCGCCGACCGCGACCATTCTGATCCTGCGTTGCTCCACGGGGTTCCTCTTCTTCATGTTCAGCACGGATGGTGGGCGGTGCGGTCCGGGCCTCGGGGGAGGGCCTCGATCGGGCCGCCGGTGACTCAGGCACCCGTCTCATGCAGCCTGTGCCGCCGCTTGTGGCAACGGTACATCCTGCGGGGCCGCGCACGGGCACCGCGCGGGACATGGGACGACGGGTGACGCCTGGTCGTGACGACGGCGCCCGGCCCTCCTGCCGCCGCAGCGGGAGGCGGACCGGGCGCCGTCGTCAGGTGCGCCCTGGGGCGCGGCGATCGGCTCAGCGGCCCTCGAAGAGCTCCTCGATGAGGGTCTCGAGCTCGAGGGAGTGGCGCTTGGCCGAGCCGGCTGCCGGGGAGGCCGAGGCCGGGCGCGAGACCAGCGAGACGCGGCGGTCGAGCTCCGGGACCAGGTTGACGGCCATGAAGGGCCACGGGCCCTGGTTGGCCGGCTCGTCCTGCGCCCACACGACCTCGGCGTTCGGGTACTTGGCCAGCTCCGCGCGGATCTCCTCGCTCGGCAGCGGGTAGAGCTGCTCGACGCGCACGATGGCGGTGCTGCGATCGTCGCTCTTCTCGCGGTGCGCGGCGAGGTCGTAGTACAGGCGGCCGGAGACGAGCACCACGCGGGTGACCTTCTCGGCATCCAGGCCGGCCTGGTCCTCGATCACCGGGCGGAACGTGCCCGAGGTGAAGTCCTCGACCTGCGAGCTGGCGGCCTTCAGCCGCAGCAGCTGCTTGGGGGCGGCCACAATCAGCGGCTTGCGCGGACGGGCGTAGGCCTGACGACGCAGCATGTGGAAGTGATTCGCCGGGGTCGACGGCTGCGCCACGATCATGTTGCGCTCGGCGCACAGCGCGAGGAAGCGCTCGATGCGGGCCGAGGAGTGGTCCGGGCCCTGACCCTCGTAGCCGTGCGGCAGCAGCATGACCAGCGACGAGCGCTGGCCCCACTTCTGCTCGGCCGAGGAGACGAACTCGTCCACGATCGTCTGGGCGCCGTTGATGAAGTCGCCGAACTGCGCCTCCCACACGGTCAGGGCGTCCGGACGCTCGACCGAGTAGCCGTACTCGAAGCCGAGGACGCCGTACTCGGAGAGCAGCGAGTTGTAGATCGCCAGCGACTCCTGATCATCGACCAGGCCGTTGATCGGGATCCAGGGCTTGCCGGTCTCGTTGTCGAAGAGCACCGCGTGGCGCTGGGTGAACGTGCCGCGCTGGACGTCCTGGCCCGACATCCGCACCGGGATGCCCTCCATCAGCAGGGAGCCGAAGGCCATGATCTCGCCCATGCCCCAGTCGATGCCGCCGTCGACGGTCATCTTGGCGCGGCGCTCGAGCAGCTTGGTGAGCTTGCGGTGGACCGTGAAGTCCTCCGGCGACTCGAGGTGGGCCTGGCCGATACGACGGGCGGTGTCCACGGAGATGGCGGTCGAGCGGGGGATGGAGATCCCGGAATCGGCCTGCTGGGCTGAGGGGCGCTCGATGTTCGAGATCGCGGCGGCATCGCCGGTGACCAGCGGGGCCTCGGAGGTCTGGGCCTCGTGGGTCTCGGTGAACACCCGCTCCAGGCGCTCCTGGTAGTCCTTGAGCGCGCGATCGGCCTCGTCCTGGCTGATGTCGCCGCGGCCCACGAGGTTCTCGGTGTAGACCCGGCGCGTGGAGCGCTTCTGATCGATCAGGTCGTACATCACCGGCTGGGTCATCGAGGGGTCATCGCCCTCGTTGTGACCGCGGCGGCGGTAGCAGATCAGGTCGATCACGACGTCCTTGTGGAAGCGCTCGCGGTACTCGAAGGCCATCTGGCCCACGTGGGTGACGGCCTCGGGGTCATCGGCGTTGACGTGGAAGGTCGGCACCTGCACGGCGCGGGCGACGTCCGTGGCGTAGGTCGAGGTGCGACCGGCCTCCGGACCGGTGGTGAACCCGATCTGGTTGTTCACCACGACGTGCACCGTGCCGCCCGTGGCGTAGGCGGGCAGCTCGGCCATCTGCATGACCTCGTAGACCACGCCCTGACCGGCCATGGCGGCATCGCCGTGGACCTGGATGGGCAGCACCGGGAAGGTGCCGTCGCCCTCGGGGCCTGCGCCCAGGACATCGGTCTTGGCGCGGGCGACGCCCTCGATCACCGGATCGGCGGCCTCGAGGTGCGACGGGTTGGCACCCAGGTAGACCTGGGTCTGGTTGCCGGCATCCGAGGTGAAGGTGCCCTCGGTGCCCAGGTGGTACTTGACGTCGCCGGAGCCCTCGGCGCGGGGATCCTGGCCGCCGTCGAACTCGCGGAAGACCTGGGCGTAGGACTTGCCGGCGATGTTCGTCAGCACGTTGAGGCGCCCGCGGTGGGCCATGGCGATGGCCACGCCGGCGAGGTTCTGATCGGCGGCGTCGGAGATCACGGCGTCGAGCAGCGGGATCAGCGACTCGCCGCCCTCCAGCGAGAAGCGCTTCTGGCCGACGTACTTGGTCTGCAGGAAGGTCTCGAAGGCCTCGGCCGCGTTGAGGCGGCTGAGGATGCGGAACTGCTCCTCGCGCGAGGGCTTGGTGTAGCCCTTCTCCAGGCGCTCCTGGAAGAACTCGCGCTCCTGGGGGGCGTCCAGGTGCATGTACTCGACGCCGATCGTGCGGCAGTAGGCATCGCGCAGCAGGCCCAGGATGGTGCGCAGGGTCAGCATGCGCGCCCCGCCGAAGCCGCCGGTGGGCCACTCGCGGTCCAGGTCCCACAGCGACAGGCCGTAGGTGCGGATGTCCAGATCCGGGTGGGCGCGCTGTTCGTAGCCCAGCGGGTTGATGGCGGCCATCAGGTGGCCCCGGACGCGGTAGGCGTGGATCAGCTGCTGGATCCGGGCGACCTTGTTGACCTCGGTCTCCGGGTTCACCTGGTTGTCGGTGACCCAGCGCACGGGCTCGTAGGGGATCCTCAGCCCGTGGAAGACCTCGTCCCAGAACTCGTCGCCGAGCAGGTAGGACTCGATCAGCTTCAGGAACTCGCCGGAGCCGGCGCCCTGGATGACGCGGTGGTCGTAGGTCGAGGTCAGGGTGATGACCTTGGAGATCGCATTGCGCGCCAAGGTGCGGGGGGAGGAGCCGCGGAACTCGGCGGGGTAGTCCAGCGCGCCGACGCCCACGATCGTGGCCTGGCCCTTGGACAGGCGGGGCACGGAGTGCACGGTGCCGATGCCGCCGGGGTTGGTCAGCGAGACCGTGGTGCCGGCGTAGTCGTCCATGGTCAGCTCGCCCTTGCGGGCACGGCCGACCATGTCCTCGTAGGCATCCCAGAACTCCCGGAAGGTGAGGTCCTCGGCGCCCTTGATGTTGGGCACCACCAGGTTGCGCGAGCCGTCCTTGTTGGGCAGGTCGATCGCCAGGCCGAAGTTGACGTGCGCCGGGTGGATGGCCACCGGCTTGCCGTCCTGCTCCTCATAGGTGACGTTCATGGACGGCATCTTCTTCAGCGCCTTGATGACCGCGTAGCCGATCAGGTGCGTGAAGGAGACCTTGCCGCCGCGGTTGCGGGCCAGGTGGGAGTTGATGACGATGCGGTTGTCGATCAGCAGCTTGGCCGGCACCGCGCGCACGGTCGTGGCGGTGGGGACCGACAGGGAGGCCTCCATGTTGGCGGCCACGGCCTTGGCCGGCCCGCGCAGCTTCACCACCTTGTCCTGCGGCTCGTCCTGCGGCTGCTCTGCGGATCCTGCCGAGGTGGACTCCACTGGGGTGCTCTCCTGGGTGCTCTTGTTCGTGGTCTTCTGGGGGGCGGGCTTCGAGGCGGCGGCGCTCGGGCCCTTCTGCTGCGCGGCGGAGGACGGCGCCGGCTTCTTCGCCGGTGCCTCCGCCTCTGCTGCGGACTCGTTCGTCGTGGCCTCTGCCGGGGGCTTCGGGGAAGCTGCCGCGCTGTCGCTGCCGGAGGATGCGGCGCGGTCCATGGCCTCGAACACCGGCCACCAGTCACGATCGACCGAGTCGCGATCCTTCCGGTAGCGCTCGTAGAGGTCCTCGACCAGCCACTCGTTGCCCGCGAACTCTTCCGGGATCAGATCTCGTGGTGTGCTTGGCACGTGCCTACGCCTCATTCTGTCGTCAGTATCGCCGCGGCCGCCGTCGGCCGCGCCTGAGGACCGCCCTGCCGGGTCCGGACCCTGAAGGACGGCTCGTCGTCGAATCCGCCCGTTCCGACTCAGCCCGGGACGCGGCTGGAGGCGCTGCTCCCGGGTGCGGTCATATGCATCCAGAGTCTAGTAGGGCGAGTCGGCCAGGGCCAGCAGGGGCCGCGCCCGTGGCCTGCGCGGCTGAACGGCGGTCCTAGACTTCGGTGCGTGCGATTCCTCAACACCCCTGTCACGGATCTGACCTACGACGACGCCTTCCTGGTCCCGTCGTCCTCCGCGACCTCCTCGCGCTTCGACGTGGACCTGGCGGCGCCCGATCCGACCGGCTCCACGATCCCGCTGGTGGCCGCGAACATGACCGCGGTGACCGGCAAGCGGATGGTCGAGTCCATGGCTCGGCGCGGCGGCCTGGCAGTGCTGCCGCAGGACCTCCCGCTGGAGGTCGTGGCCCGGGAGACCGACTGGGTCAAGGCGCGTCCCCTGCGCTTCCTCTCGGCGCGCACCTTCCGCGCTGAGGACACCGTCCACGACGCCCGGACGCGACTGGGCGAGTACGCCCACGGCAGCGTGCTGGTCGTCGACGACGACGGTCGACTGCTCGGGCTCGTCCAGGAGCCGGACTGCCAGGAGGCGGACAGCGGCGCCTCGCTGCGCTCGGTCATGCGCACGGACCTGCCGGCGATCCCGGAGCAGGACCTGGCCGTCGAGGGCATCGGTGCGGCCCCGTCGTCGCTGGTGCCGACCATGGCAGCCGTCAGCCAGCGCCTGGGGCAGTCCGGCACCGAGGTGGCCCCGGTGGTCTCCGCCGAGGGCATCGCGCTCGGCGTCATCACCTCCCAGGCGGCTGTGCGCGCCACGATCTACGCGCCGAGCACGGATGCCGACGGACGGCTGAGGGTCGCCGCGGCCATCGGCATCAACGGCGATGTGGAGGGTCGGGCCCGAGCGCTCGTCGAGGCCGGCGTCGACGTGCTGGTGGTCGACACCGCTCACGGGCACCAGCGGAAGATGCTGCAGGCGCTGGAGACCGTGCGGGCGGTGGCCGCCTCCCGCCCGATCGTGGCGGGCAACGTGGTCACGGCGGACGGCGTGCGCGACCTGCTGGGGGCCGGGGCGGACATCGTGAAGGTCGGTGTGGGCCCGGGGGCCATGTGCACGACCCGCATGATGACCGCCGTGGGGCGTCCGCAGCTGTCGGCCGTGCTCGAGTGCGCCGAGGCCGCCGCCGAGCTGGGCGGGTCCGTGTGGGCGGACGGCGGCGTGAAGCATCCCCGGGATGCCGCCCTGGCGCTGGCCGCGGGCGCCAGCCAGGTCATGGTGGGCTCCTGGTTCGCCGGAACCCACGAGAGCCCCGGGGAGCTGCGGCGAGCCGCCGACGGCCGCCTCTACAAGGAGAGCTTCGGCATGGCCTCCACGCGCGCCGTGCTGGCTCGGACCGAGGGGCTGGGGGCCTTCGAGCGCTCGCGCCGGGCCATGTTCGAGGAGGGCATCTCGAGCTCCAGGATGTACCTGGACCCGCGTCGCCCGGGGGTGGAGGACCTGATCGATCACCTCACCGCCGGGGTGCGCAGCTCCATGACCTACGCCGGCGCCGCCGACCTGGCGCAGTTCGCCGAGCGGGCGGTGCTGGGGATCCAGAGCCGCTCGGGCTACGAGGAGGGTCGCGCGCGCACAGAGAGCTGGAGCTGAGCCGGGCCGGGCGCCGGGGGATCGGCGCCTGACCGTGCCCCGGGGTGACCGTGAGGGCGTGCTGTTATAGTGCGTCGAGCAAATGATAATGATTATCAAGAAGGTGCCTCTGCGCCTTGCTGATCGATCGCGGCACCTCCGCCGCTGGAATGGACTCGACTCCGTGCACAGCAACATCCCCGCTCACAGCCGTAGCGCTCGCAGACGGGCCCTGTCCCGCACCGCGACGGCCGGGGCCCTGCTCAGCGCCTCCGCACTGGCGCTGTCGGGCTGCGGCCAGGGACCGCATGACGGGGACGACGAGATCACCATCGTGACCTCGACGTCGGTCTACGCGGACATCGCCGAGCAGGTGGCCGGCGACGGCGTGCGCGTGGTCCCGATCATCGACTCGCCCTCCCAGGACCCGCACTCCTTCGAGGCCGCGCCCGCCGATCGCCTGAGCGTCGAGGACGCGGATCTGGTCCTCATGAACGGCGGCGGTTACGACGCCTTCATGGAGGACCTGATCGGCGATTCCGACGTCCCCGTCATCGACGCCGTCGAGCTCTCCGGCCTGGAGGGCGCCGAGGCCGCGACCGAGGAGGACCACGAGCATGCTGAGGGCGAGGAGCACCACCACCACGGCGGCTTCAACGAGCACGTCTGGTACGACCTCGGGACCGTCGATGCGGTGGCCCAGGAGATCGGCGGCCGTCTCGGCGAGCTGGATCCGGACGGGGCGGACGACTACGCGCAGCGCGCCGAGGACTTCGGCGGCGAGCTGGAGGCCCTGGGCCAGCGCCTCGACGGCATCGACGCCGAGGGCGACTTCCTGGCCACCGAGCCGGTGGCCGATCACATGCTCGAGCGCGCGGGCCTGCACGACGCCACCCCCGAGGACTTCACCGCTGCCGTCGAGGACGGCGCGGACATCCCTCCGCTGACCTACACCGAGGTCGAGGACGCGATCAGCGGCGGGCAAATCGATCTGCTGGCCGTCAACGAGCACACCGCCAGCGGGCAGACCGAGCGGCTCAGCGAGTCCGCCGAGTCCGCCGGGGTCCCGATCGCCTCCTTCACCGAGACCATGCCCGAGGGCCAGTCCTTCCTCGAGTGGATGGACGCCAACGTGGACTCGATCGAGCAGGCGGCGTGAGCGAGCACGGCGCACCGAGCGCTGCGAGCAGCCGCGGCCCCATCGCCGCCTTCCGGGGAGCCGAGCTGGACTTCGGCCGGCGTCGGCTGTGGTCCGGGCTGGACCTGGAGATCGGGCGCGGCGAGTACATCGCGGTGCTGGGCGGCAACGGCACCGGCAAGACCTCCCTGCTGCGCGTCCTGCTCGGGATGCTGCCGCTGTCCGGCGGAGGCGTGGAGATCGACGGCCACGCGCCGCGTCGCGGCTCGACCGAGATCGGCTACGTCCCGCAGCAGCGCGCCTTCGCCGCCGATGTCCCCATGCGGGCCCGCGACCTGGTGGCCCTGGGGATCGACGGGCACCGCTGGGGTCCGCGGCTGCTCGGGCGCGGCGCCGTGCGACGACGCGTCGACGAGGCGCTGGATCGGGTCGGCGCCCTCGACTACGCCGACGATCCCGTGGGGACCCTGTCCGGCGGTGAGCAGCAGCGCCTGCGCATCGCCCAGGCGCTGATCACCGATCCCGGTCTGCTGCTGCTCGACGAGGCGCTGCTCTCGCTGGATCTCACGCATCAGCGCGAGGTCGCCGATCTGGTCCTCGAGCAGAAGGACCGCACCGGAGCGGCCGTCGTGTTCGTGACCCACGACGTCAACCCGATCATCGACGACGTCGACCGGGTTCTGTACCTGGCCAACGGGTCGTTCCGCATCGGCACGCCCCGGGAGGTGCTGCGCACGGAGGTGCTCTCCGAGCTCTACGGAGCTCCCATCGAGGTCGCCGAGGTCGCCGGGCGGATCGTGGTGGTCGGCGCCGAGCGCGAGGACGCCCACCATGTGCACTCCCACGACACCCCAGAACCCCATCGCGCGCAGCCGCGCACGCGCGCGGACCGGCCCCGAGGAGGAGCCTCCTCATGAACGACTCGCTGAGCCTGCAGGGACTGCTCGAGCAGGTCTTCGTCTTCGAGCGCTACGGCGAGCTGCTCGTCCTGCTGCAGAACACGCTGTGGGCGGGTGCGCTGATCGGACTCGTCGGCGGGATCATCGGGACCTTCGTGGTCATGCGGGACATGGCGTTCTCGGTGCACGGAGTGGCCGAGCTGTCCTTCGCCGGCGGGGCGATCGCCCTGCTGACCGGCGCCAGCATCGTCGCCGGCTCCCTGGCGGGCTCGGTGGCCGCCGCGGTGCTGATCGGGCTGCTGGGCTCGCGGGCGAGGGCGTCGAACTCGGTCGTGGGCGTGCTCATGCCGTTCGGGCTCGGTGTGGGGATCCTGGCCCTGGCGCTCTACCAGGGGCGCAGCGCCAATCAGTTCGCGCTGCTCACGGGCCAGATCGTCTCGGTATCCGAGGTCCAGGTGGCGGCGATGGCCGCGCTGTCGGTCGTGGTGCTCGTGGGGCTCGCCGTGATCTGGAGGCCGCTGTCCTTCGCGAGCCTGGATCCGTCCGTGGCTCGGGCCCGCGGCGTGCCCACGCGGGCGCTGTCGGTCGTGTTCATGCTCCTGCTGGGCGTGGCCGTGGCCATGTCGGTGCAGATCATCGGCGCCCTGCTGGTGCTCGCCCTGCTGGTGACCCCGGCGGCCGGTGCCATCAGCCTCACTGCCTCACCGGTGCGGATCGTGATCCTCTCGGTCGTCTTCGCCGAGGTCTCGATCGTGGGCGGGATCCTGCTGGCTCTGGGCGGCTCGCTGCCGATCAGCCCGTACGTCACCACGATCTCCTTCACCCTGTGGGGCCTCGCCCGGGTCGTGGCCCGCCTGCGCTCGCGGCGCTCCGCACGCGCCGGGGCGGGGGAGGGGCCGGCCGAGCTCAGGCCGGCCTCGGTCGGCACGACCGCCTGAGCCCGGCAGCCGGCTCGGACGGCGGCCGGGCCGCCCCCGGGTGCAAGCGCGCCCCGGAGCCTTCAGAACAGGACGGGCAGGGCGGCCGCAGCCGCTGAGATGACGGCGGGGCCCCGGCCCACGTGCTCGCCGTCGGCGTGGATGAGGTTCGGCGCATCGACCTCGACCTGCACCGCGGGCTCGATCGCCACCTCGTCGAGGCGCAGATGGGTGCCCAGGACCAGCCGCGGGAAGAGCATGAGGGTGCGGGCGCGCGGCATGGCTCGGACCTGGAAGACATCGAGCAGGCCGTCCCGCGGGTCGGCGTGGGGCACGATCGACAGCCCGCCTCCAATCGACGACGTGTTCGCGACCGAGAGCATCAGCGTGCGCCTCGAGCTCAGGTGCGCAGCGCCGTCGGGCCGGCTGATGACCAGACCCATGTGGGACTGGTGGTATCGCAGGACCTCGACGGGCACGGCGGCGATGTACTTGGCCGAGCCGCGCGGCCAGCTCCAGGAGTTGGCCAGCTCGTTGACCACGGCGTCGATCCCGCAGCACGCGGCGGTGGCGAACCAGCGGCGGGTGCCGTCGGCGAGCTCGATGAGCCCCAGGTCCATGTCCGCGGGGCCCTCGTCGAGGCGGCGCAGCACCCGTCCTGCGGCCATCTCCGGATCGCCGTGGGGGAGGCGCATGTGCCGGGCGAGGTCGTTTCCGGTCCCGGTGGGGATCAGCCCGAACGGGATCGACGGGCCGCCGCGCTCCCGGCGCTCCTGCAGGACGTTGAGCACGGTGTGCGACATGCCGTCGCCGCCCACGGCGAGCACGGCGGCGGGAGCGCTGCCGTCTGCCTGGCAGCGCACCAGGCGCCGGAGCAGCGGCTGGCCCCAGGCCACACCGGAGCCGCCGGCGGGATCCTCGATCTGCCCGTCCTGGGAGGGGCCGCTCCACACGGCCTCGGTGGCATAGCCGCCGGTGCGCAGCATGGCCTCGGCGCGCTGGACGGGGCCGCTGCGGCGGGGATCGGCGACCAGCAGGATCAGCGGGGCGGAGGACTCGGTGCTCATGCCGGCTCGGGAGTCTCGCGGTCCTCGGGGCCGCGTGCGGAGCATTCGGCGCACAGCCCGACGATCTCGATCGTGTGATCAATCTGCGTGAAGCCGTGACGCTGGGCGGTCTGGGAGGTCCAGCGCTCGATCTCGGGGGCCTCTAGCTCCACGGTTGCCCCGCAGCTGCGGCAGACCAGGTGATGGTGGTGGTGCTCGGCGGCGCACTGGCGGTAGATCGACTCCCCGTCCTCGCTTCGCAGGACATCGACCTCTCCGGTCTCCGACATGGACTGCAGGATCCGGTAGGTCGTGGCCAGGGAGACGGACTCGCCGCGCTCGCGCAGGATCGCGTGGAGGTCCTGCGTGGAGACGAAATCGGCCTGCACGGCCATGGCGGCCTGCACGGCACGACGCTGCCGCGTGACGCGCACAGCGGCCTGCGGCTGCGGGGCTGACGGCGAGGGCACTCGGGACTCCTTCCGGGATCGCTCCGCCCCGGCAGAGTCCGGCGGGCGGAGGCCCTGCCATGCTACCCGCGGCTTCGGCCGGCCCGGCTGGCGGCCATCCCGCGCGGGCCGAGGTGGCATCGGCGGTCGAGCCGGTGCGTCGTCGTCGGGGATCAGTAGGCTGGGCCACGAGCACCGGCGGGCGCCGCCCGAGCGCGGCAGCAGCGCCGGCGACCGCACTCGAGAGGAGCCCAAGGTGAAGCTGATCAAGTACACGCACTCGTGCGTGCGCCTGGAGATCGACGGCACCGTCCTGGTCCTGGATCCCGGCAACTTCTCCGAGGTCGAGCAGGCCATGGCCGGAGCCGATCACCTGCTGATCACGCATACCCATCCCGATCACCTGGATCCGCAGCGCGTTCCGGAGCAGCTGCGCGCCCAGCGCGACCTGCAGGTCTGGGCCCCGGGTTCCGTGGCCGCGGACCTGCGCGAGCAGCTCGGCCAGGAGGCCGCGGATTCGCAGGGCAGGGACCGCATCCACGACGTCGATGCCGAGACCGAGCTCGATCTGTCGGGCGTGCGGGTGCGCACCTTCGGCGGGCAGCACGCGCTGATCCACCCGCTGATCCGCACGGTCGACAATGTCGGCTACCTCATCGAGGAGCGCGTCTACCATCCCGGGGACTCGCTGGTCGTCCCGGACGGGATCACCCCGTCCACCGTGCTGGTCCCGCTGCACGCGCCGTGGTCCAAGATGGCGGAGGTCATCGACTTCCTCATCGCGGTCCGGGCCGAGAAGGCCTACCCCATCCACGACGCCCTGCTCTCGGACAACGGCTTCGGCATCGTGGAGAAGCAGGTCACGGCCTTCGCCGCCAAGTACGGCACCGACTACGAGCACCTGGACCCCGGCACGACCGTCGAGGCCTGAGCGCACCGCTCGCACAGCACACCCGGAGACACCCGCACACCCAGGAGGACGCAGTGACGACCATCTTCACCCGCATCATCGACGGCGAGATCCCCGGCCGATTCGTCTGGACGGACGACGAGTGCGTCGCCTTCCTCTCGGCGGATCCCCTGTCCACCGGGCACACCCTGGTGGTGCCCCGCCAGGAGATCGACCACTGGCTGGATCTCGACCCGGCACTGGCAGGACACCTCATGCGCGTCAGCCAGGTCATCGGCCGAGCCCAGCGAGCGATCTTCGAGCCCCAGCGCGTGGGCCAGATGATCCAGGGCTTCGAGGTGCCGCATGTCCACATCCACGTGTGGCCCGTGTCCTCGACCGCGGACTTCGACTTCGCCAATGCGGATCACGATCCGGATCCGGCCGTGATGGACGACGCCGCTCAGCGCATCCGCGAGGGACTGCGCTCGGCCGGCCACGAGGCCCAGGTGCCGCAGGACTGAACCGGATGGGGCCCGCAGGTCCCCGGCCGCCACGGCGCCTTGTCAGCAGGCCCCGACGATTCCCGGATCGTCGGGGCCTGCTGACATCCAGCGGCAGAGGCAGCGGGTCACGGCGCGGGTCGGGCCCGGAGCGTCGTCTCCCGGTGCCTGCCCGGATCAGCGAGCAGCGGCGTCTCGCAGCGCCTTGCGCACGCGCTTGGCCGAGACGGTGTGGGCGGTGCCGAGCTCCTGGGCGAACAGCGAGACGCGCAGCTCCTCGAGCTCCCACTCGATCACCGCCAGCGACTCGGGCACCGGCAGGCCCTTCGGCACGGCGGCCACGGCCCTGTCGAATTCGTCCTCGAGGGACTGGATCTCGCTCATGTTCACGCCGTCGCGCTGGATGTTGGCGGTGCCCACGAGCTTGTCGATGCGCAGCTCCATGGCCTTGAGGTAGCGCGGCAGGTGCTGCAGGTGCGCCCACCCGATACGGGTCACGAAGCCCGGCTTGACGAGGCGGTCGAGCTGCTCTCGGATGTCGGCGAACGCGCTGACGGCTGCCATGGACGACGGTCGCTTGATCCGCTTGCGCACGGAGTTGGCCAGCGTGAGGACCTCGGCCACCAGCGCGGTGACCTGGAAGACGGTCTCGATCTGCTCGGCGCGGACGTCGTCGAAGAGCCGGTCGAACTCCTGGCGGGTCCACGGCGGCTCGGCCGGCACGAGCTTGTCCACGGCGGCGCGGGTGCAGTCCTGGATGAGGGCGTCGACAGACCCGTGGGGATTCTGGGTGAAGACGATCTTCTCCCGGTTGTCCAGATGGTCCGAGATGAACCGCTGGGTGTTCGGCAGGCGGCGCTGCAGCAGCGAGATGGTGCCCGAGCGCTGGGCCGCCCGCTGGTCCTGCTCGGAGGAGAAGATGCGGACGTCGGCGGTGGGCTCGGAGGCCTCGGCGCCGGGGGAGGCCACGAGCGCCGGCCAGCCGGTGATGCGCTGACCGGAGACCACGGTGTCGACCTTGCGCGGCAGGTCCCGCTCGGGCCACTCGGTGAGCCCGTCGCGCTCCAGCGCAGGTCCGGCCGTTTCCTTGCCGCCGCCGGAGGCAGGGCCCTTCTTCTTCCGCCCGCTCTTCCCCTGGGAGCCGGAGCCGCCTCCCGGGCCGGGGACGGCACCGGGGCCGGGCACCGGCAGCGCCGAGGCCGAGGTGCCCAGCGATTCGGCCAGCGCGGCGCGGACCTGATCCCGCAGCGCGACCTGCAGGTGCTCGAGGTCCTCGCCCTCGCCGAGGATCCGGTTGCGGGAGTCGCGGACCTGGAAGTGCATGCGCAGGTGCTCGGGCACAGCGGACCAGTCCCACGACCCCTGTGGGATGACGACGCCCTTGAGCTGGCGCAGAGCGCGCTCCAGAGACTGCTCCAGGTCGTCCTGCTCCGGATCGGCTTGAGCGTCGAGCAGCTCGACGGCCTGACGGGCCACATCCGGGGCCGGGACCACGCTCTTGCGCACCTGCTTGGGCAGCGAGCGGATCAGGGCGGTCACCAGCTCCGTGCGCAGACCCGGGATCAGCCAGCGGAAGGGCCCCGGGCGCAGCTGGTGCAGGAAGAGGATCGGCACGCGCACTGTGACGCCGTCGGCCTGGCGCCCGCGCCCGGACCCCTTCCGCTCGGAGGGTCCGGTGCCGGAGCCGGGGGCGAACGTGTAGTCCAGATCCAGGCTCAGCTCACCGCCGTCGGTGCGGGCGCTCCAGTGGCGCGGGAAGGCGGAGTCGTCCCAGGTCTCGGCCTGGTCGTCGATCAGCTGCTCGGGGTCGAAGTCGAGCAGGTGCTCGTCCTGGCGCGAGGCCCTCTTCCACCACGTGTCGAAGTGGGTCTGGGAGACGACCTCGGCGGGGACCCGGGCATCGAAGAACTCGTAGAGCGCCTGGTCGTCGACCCGCAGGTCCTTGCGGCGCAGCCGTGACTCGAGCTGCTCGACCTCGGCGAGCTTCCTGCGGTTTCGCTGCACGAAGCGGTGGCGGGTCTGCCAGTCGCCCTCCACGAGGGCCTTCTGCAGGAAGATCTCGCGGGAGGCGACCGGGTCGATCCTCCAGTAGCCCACGGGCCGATCCGCCGCCAGCGGGACGCCGTAGAGGGTTGCCCGCTCCTTGGCCATCACCGCGCCCTGACTGCGGGACCAGTGTGGCTCGGCGTAGGTGCGCTTGACCAGATCGCCGGCGACCTCCTCGATCCACTGCGGTTCGACCGCGGCGTTCACGCGCGCCCACAGGCGGGAGGTCTCCACGAGCTCGGCAGAGACCACGAAGTCCGGCTTCTTCTTGAACAGCGCCGAGCCGGGGAAGATCGCGAAGCGCGTTCCGCGGGCTCCCTGGTAGTCGCGGGTGCGCTCGTCGCGCAGCCCGATGTGGCTGAGCAGCCCGGCCAGCAGGGACTTGTGGACGTCATCGGACTTGGCGGCGGGATCGATCTCCCGGTCGCGGCCGACGTCGATGCCCACCGAGCGGCCCATCTGGCGCAGCTGCGCATAGAGGTCCTGCCACTCGCGGATGCGCAGGAAGTTCAAGAACTCGCGCTGCACGGTCTTGCGGAACTGCGAGCTGGACAGCTGCTCCTGCTGCTCCTGGAGGTGCTGCCACAGCAGCAGGAAGCCCAGGAAGTCGGAGCTCGTGTCCTTGAAGCGGGCATGCAGCTCATCGGCCTGAGCCCGCTTCTCCAGCGGGCGCTCGCGGGGGTCCTGGATGGTCAGCGCGGCGGCCAGGATCATGACCTCGCGGGCGCAGCCGCGGCGCTGGCCCTCCACGATCATGCGGCCCAGCCGGGGATCCACGGGCAGCGCGGCCAGAGTGCGACCGGTGCGGGTCAGCGGAGAGCGCTCGTCGTCCCTGTCGCCGCGACCGCGCCCGCGGCGTCCGCGCGAGCCGCGCCCGGAGCGCTCGCCGTCCTGCTGTGCCCGACGGCCGCGGGAGGACTCGGCGGGACGCAGGGCGCCGAGCTCGCGCAGCAGCATCACGCCGTCCTTCACGGCGCGGGACTCGGGCGGCTCCACGAACGGGAACCGGCCGATGTCCTCGGGGGAGTGGACCACCCCGGCAGAGGTCATCTGCAGGATGACAGAGGCCAGGTTGGTGCGCAGGATCTCCGGATCCGTGAACTCGGGACGGGACTCGAAGTCCTCCTGTGAGTACAGCCGGATGCAGATGCCGTCGGAGACGCGGCCGCAGCGGCCTGCGCGCTGATTCGCCGAGGCCTGCGAGATCCGCTCGATCGGCAGGCGCTGGACCTTGGTGCGGGTGGAGTACCGGGAGATGCGCGCCGTGCCGGTGTCGATCACGTACTTGATGCCGGGCACGGTCAGCGAGGTCTCGGCCACGTTGGTGGCCAGCACGATGCGCCGCGAGGAGCCGCGGGAGAACACGCGGTGCTGCTCGGCCATGGACAGCCGGCCGAACAGCGGAAGGACCTCGGTGCCGCGCAGCCGCGGACGATCCGCCACCAGGGACTCGAGCGCGTCCTGGGCATCGCGGATCTCGCGCTCGCCGGAGAAGAAGATCAGGATGTCGCCGCGGTCCTCGTACGAGAGCTCCTCGACGGCCTCGCACACGGCGTCCAGGGGGTCGCGGTCCTCGTCCTCGAGACCGTCGTCGGTGGCCTCGTCGATCTCGTGCTCGCCGCTCAGCGGCCGGTAGCGGATCTCGACGGGGTAGGTGCGCCCGGAGACCTCGATGATCGGCGCGGGCTCGGGCTGCGCGTCCTGCGGGCCATCGGTCGGCAGCGGCTCGTGGAAGTGCTGGGCGAAGCGCTCGGGATCGATCGTGGCCGAGGTGATGATCAGCTTCAGATCCGGGCGCTGGGGCAGGAGCGTCTTGAGGTAGCCGAGCAGGAAGTCGATGTTCAGGGAGCGCTCGTGGGCCTCGTCCACGATGATCGCGGAGTAGCGCGAGAGCAGGCGGTCGTGCTGGATCTCGGCAAGCAGGATGCCGTCGGTCATCAGCTTGATCCGCGAGTCCTTGCCCACCTCCGAGGTGAAGCGGACCTGGTAGCCGACCGTCTGGCCGATCTTCTCGCCCATCTCCTCGGCGATGCGCTCGGCCACCGAGCGGGCGGCGACGCGCCGGGGCTGGGTGTGCCCGATCATGCCGGACTCGCCCAGGCCGAGCTCCAGGCACATCTTGGGGATCTGGGTGGTCTTGCCGGAGCCGGTCTCGCCGGCGATCACGACGACCTGATGGTCGCGGATCGCGTCCTGGATGTCCTGGCGCCGGCCCGAGACGGGCAGCTGCTCGGGATAGACGATCCGGGGGCCGGTGCCCTCGTGCGCGGTGGTGGTCATATCCGGGCCATTCTACGGTGCGGGGACGACGGCCCCGCGGCCGCCGTCCCCCTGGCGGCGCCCTCGTGGGGCAGCGCGGCGCCTCAGAGCAGCTCGAGCGCGCTGCGAGCGGCGCGGTCGGTGGCCCCCAGGTAGGACCCGCCGCGCGGAGGGTCGAAGAGCACCGCGTGGGCGATCAGCACGAAGAGCTGATGCAGCCCCGTGCGCTCGTGCCACCCGTCGCGCAGCGGATGCGCCTCCTGATAGCCGGCCAGGATCTCCTCCAGGTGCGGGGCGCCGAAGATCGAGAGGAAGGCCAGGTCCTGCTCCCGGTGGTCGCCATGGGCGGCGGGGTCGATCAGCACCGCGCCCTGGTCGTCCCACATCAGATTGCCCGCCCACAGGTCGCCGTGGATGCGCGCGGGACGGTCGCCGTCGTCGAACCTGCCCGCTTCGATGGCCTCGGTCGCCCGCTCGATGTCCTCGAGCTCCGAGTCCGTGACGCCGCGGGTGCGCAGCCGCTCGAGCATGGGGCGCAGCCGCTGACCGCCGTAGAAGGCGCCCCAGGAATCCGTCGGCTCGAGCGAGACCTCGATCGGCTGCTCGAGCGGGCCGAACCAGCCGCTGCGCCAGCCCTCTTCCGGGGCGGGACGCTTCCACTGCGAGCTGGCCGCAGGCACCGGCGGTGCCGCGCCGAAGGCCTCCGCGCCCAGGTCATGCGTCTGCGCCAGGGCCCGGCCGAAGCTCCGCGCCGCCTCAGGGGTGGGCTGCGCGGAGCCGATGCGGCCCAGCTCCAGGAAGTCCGCGCCGACGTCGTGGACGGGAGCGCAGCGCACCGGACCCTCATCGAGCCACAGCAGTCCGGCTGCCTCCAGGGCGAAGACGCCGGGGGAAGAGCCGTCGGAGGACTTGCGGTGGATCTGGTGCTCAGCAGGCTTGCGATCAGGTGTCATGCCACGAGTCTGACGCCATTAGGGTGGACCCGCACGCCCGGGCGAAACATTCGCCCAACCGACCGCCGAGCCCCTGGCCGAGGAGGCCGCAGAGATGACCAGCCTGTCCCGGCAGCAGCGGGCCCGACGACGCCGGATCGCCGGCCTGCTGGCCCTCGTGGGCATCGTCCTGCTGCTGGTCTCCACCTATGCCGTGCCCATGGGCATCATCTACTGGGCCCGGGCCACCTCGGAGGATGCTCCGGTCCCGCTCACCGACGGTGCGCTGCTCACGATCATCGCCGGACCTGTCTCCCTTGTGCTCGGGGGCATCCTGAGCATCGCGGCCTTCCAGATCACTCGCTCCCACCGCGAGCCGCGCACCGAGGAGGACCGCGAGCTCGATGAGCAGTGGGGCGACGACGCCATGATCGACTTCGATCCGACCGAGTTCAACAGCGGCCATCGCTCGGCTCGCCAGCGGGAGCGCGATCGCTGGAGCTGATCCGGATCGACTGAGGGATCAAGAAGGCGCTGAAGGGGCGCAGCACCGGGGAATCATCCTCCCCGTGCTGCGCCCCTTCAGCGCTCACAGCCGCCTCGGCGGTTCAGCTCTCAGGACCGGCAGCGCCGCAGCGCGGTCGCTCCCACCAGTCCAGCTCCGGTCAGCAGCATGACGCCGCCGGCGATCACCAGCGATCCGTTCGAGACACCGGCGTGCGGCAGCTGCTCGCGCACCACCGCTCAGCGGGGGACTGCTCGGCCTCCTGCGCAGGAGCGGCCTGCTCCGGTGCGGCCGGGGTCGGCTCTGGCGCGGGGCCGGCGTCTGGGCCCGCGCCGTCTGAGCCGTCGCCCGGGACCGTGGCGCTCGGGCTCGACGTGGCCCTCGGCTGCGGGACGACGGGCTCCTCCGACGGCTGCTGCGTGGGTGCCTGAGTCGGGGCCGGTGCGGGCTCCGGCGTCGGTTCGGCGGTCAGTTCCTCAGTGGGTTCGGGACGCGCATGGAGACCGTCTCACCCGGGATCAGGTCGCGCAGCTCGTAGAGGTAGGGGTCCTCCTCGGTGCCCAGACCCGGGCGGTAGTCGATCTTCGGGTTCACGCGCGTTCCGTAGAGCGGTGCGGAGGCGAACTGCTGGGTGCCGTCGACGTACCCGTGGCCCTGGAAGCTCAGCATCATGCGCGACTCGGCGGGGACATACGGGAAGTCGTAGGTGTAGGTCACGGTGCCGTCGGCGTGCACGGCCCGGGTGGGCGTCAGCACTGCCGGCGAGGAGGTCCAGGTCAGCTGCGTCCCGTAGTGGGCCGCCACGATGGCCGGCTCGTCGGCGATGAACAGCCGGGGTGCGGCGGAGACCGACGGGCTGTCGTGCGCCGTGCCGCGCGACGCGGTGCGGGTCCGCTCCCGCTCGAGAGGCTGGTGTCCCGCTCGAGAGGCTGGTGGGGGAGGGGGTTCCGCTGCTGTGCATGGTGCTCCAAAGGCCTTGTCGGCCTGGGGGTGCCGACGTGAGGACTCGGGTGAGGGCGTGCCCACGCGTCACCGACGAGTAGCGAATGGCCTCGGAGTAGGTCCATGTGAGGGCCCACACCTATATTCCGTCACATGTTTTCAACTGTGACTTCTTGGCAGCTCATCTGTGGCGCGGTCGAGGTTCGCGAGACTGCTCGGCGTCCCTGACCTGCGGCGACCGTGGTGGTGGCAGAGATGCCCTCAGCCGGAGTGGCCCATGGCTCTGACGGCGAGGGCGACAGCTATGGAAAAAGCCTGAGCCGCGACCTCGTCTGTGGGCGGGGTCGCGACTCAGGCCGGAAGTGCCCGAGATAGGATTCGAACCTACGACTTCCTGCTCCGGAGGCAGGCGCTCTATCCCCTGAGCTACTCGGGCGGGGGTCGGTGCTCCGGCACGGATGCCGTGATCGACCCGACGACTCTATCACCACGGCCGCCCCGGGTCGCATCGACGGGCAGCCCGTCGCGGCCCCGTCGGACGATCCGGTCGGCGGAGGCCCGCAGGTACACTGTCCCGGTGACTCCCGAAGAACTCTCCGCAGCCCTGTCCGCCAGCCTCGAGCAGGCCGTCGCCTCGGGGGAGCTCGCTCTCGCAGAGGATGCGCAGCTGCCCGAGCTGAAGGTTGAGCGTCCCAAGAGCCGAGAGCACGGGGACTGGGCCACGAACGTGGCCATGCAGCTGACCAAGAAGGTCGGGATGCCCCCGCGCGAGGTCGCCGCAGTGCTGAAGGCCCGCTTCGAGCAGATCGAGGGCGTGGCCTCCGTCGACATCGCCGGGCCCGGGTTCCTCAACATCGTCCTGGACGCCGCCGCAGCAGGCGAGCTCGCCCGCTCCATCGTGGAGGCGGGCCGGGAGTTCGGCCGCGGCACCGCCATGCAGGGCCGCAGCATCAACCTCGAGTTCGTCTCGGCCAATCCCACCGGCCCCATCCACCTGGGAGGCACCCGCTGGGCCGCCGTCGGCGACTCCCTGGCTCGCGTGTTCCAGGCTCAGGGCGCAGACGTCACCCGCGAGTACTACTTCAACGACCACGGCGCCCAGATCGACCGCTTCGCACGCTCCCTGCTGGCCCGGGCCCAGGGCCAGCCCGCCCCGGAGGACGGCTACGGCGGCGAGTACATCTCGGACATCGCCCAGCGCGTGCTGGAGGCAGAGCCCGGAGCGCTCGAGTCCGAGGACCCGCAGGAGGCCTTCCGCGCTGCCGGCGTCGAGTTCATGTTCGGCGACATCAAGCAGTCGCTGCACGAGTTCGGCGTGGACTTCGACGTCTGGTTCCACGAGGACTCGCTGTTCCGCGACGGCTCCGTGGAGGCCCTGCTCGACCAGCTGAAGGAGCAGGGAGCCCTCTACTTCGCCGACGGCGCGTGGTGGCTGCGCTCCACCGATCACGGCGACGACAAGGACCGCGTGGTCGTGAAATCGGACGGCAAGGCCGCCTACATCGCCGGCGACATCGCCTACTACAAGGACAAGCGCGACCGCGGAGCGGACCTGTGCCTCTACCTTCTGGGCGCGGATCACCACGGCTACGTGGCGCGCCTGAAGGCAGTGGCCGCCTCGCTGGGCGACTCCCCGGATCGGGTCGAGGTCATGATCGGGCAGATGGTCAACCTGGTGCGCAACGGGGCGGCGGTGCGGATGTCCAAGCGCGCCGGAACCGTGGTGACCATGGAAGACCTGGTCGAGGCCGTCGGCGTGGATGCCGCGCGCTACTCGCTGACCCGGTACTCGATCGACTCCAACATCGACATCGACCTGGACCTGCTGACCAAGCGCTCCAACGAGAACCCGGTCTTCTACGTCCAGTACGCCCACGCCCGCACCTGCGCGGTGGGGCGCAATGCCGCCGAAATCGGGGTCCGCCGCACCGCTGAGGACGGCTCGGCCGCCTTCGACGCCTCCCTGCTCTCCCACGAGACCGAGACCGAGCTGCTGGCAGGGCTGGGGCAGTACCCGCGGATCGTCGCCGAGGCCGCGCAGCTGCGCGAGCCGCACCGCGTGGCCCGCCACCTGGAGGCGCTGGCCGGGTCCTACCACCGCTGGTACGGCGCCTGCCGCGTGACCCCGCAGGGCGACGAGCAGATCACCGACACCCACCGCACCCGCCTGTGGCTCAACGACGCCACGCGCCAGGTCCTGGCCAACGGCCTCGAGCTGCTGGGCGTGAGCGCACCGGAGAGGATGTGAGCATGCCCCTGGACAGCGATCCGGCGCAGGAGCCGGCCGAGGACGTCGTGACCACCGGGTTCCGGCTGCAGCCGGTCCCGCTGCTGGAGCCCGCCCGCGGGGAGCAGATCCACACTGGCCCCAGCCCGCTGGCGCCCGAGTGGCTCGAGGTCCCGCAGGACTGGACCAGCCTGGATCCCGCGATCTGGCCGGAGCAGTTCGGCCGCGATGACGAGGGCACGCTCACCGTCTCGGGCATCCCCACCACCGCACTGGCCGAGCACTACGGCACCGCGCTCTATGTGGTCTCCGAGGACGCCTTCCGCCAGCGAGCCGCACAGTTCCGCACGGCCTTCCAGGACGCCTTCGCCGCGATCGGCGCGGAGGTCTCCGTCTACTACGCCGGCAAGGCCTTCCTGACCCCGGAGATCGCACGCTGGGTGCAGGAGGAGGGCCTCAACCTCGACACGGCCTCCGGCGGCGAGATGGCCGCAGGGCTGCGCGGCGGCATGCCGCCCGAGCGCATGGCGCTGCACGGCAACAACAAGTCCGCCGCGGAGATCACCATGGCGCTGGACGCCGGCGTGGGCCGCATCGTCGTGGACTCCCTGCAGGAGATCGAGCTCGTCGGGCGACTGGCTCGCACGCTCGGGGTGAAGGCGCCGGTGATGATCCGGGTGACCCCGGGCATCCACGCCGAGACCCACGAGTTCATCGCGACCGCGCACGAGGACCAGAAGTTCGGGCTCTCCATGGCCGCAGAGGACGGAGAGTCCCCGGCGCTGCACGCCATCAGCGGCTGCGTGGCGCACCCGGACATCGAGCTGATGGGCCTGCACTGCCACATCGGCTCGCAGATCTTCGCCGCCGACGGCTTCGCCCAGGCCGCCGATCGCGTGCTCGGGCTCATGGGAGAGGTCGAGCGCCGCTTCGGCGTCACGCTGCCGCAGCTGGATCTCGGCGGCGGCTACGGCATCGGCTACACCGCCGCAGATGCTCCCCGCCCGGCCGCGGCCGTCGCCCGGGACATCGCCCGGGCCGTCCAGGAGTCCTGCCGGCGGCTGGGCCTGCAGATCCCGCACCTTTCCGTCGAGCCGGGCCGCTCGATCACCGGTCCCGCCGGGATCAGCCTCTACACCGTGGGGACCTGCAAGTCCGTCACGGTCCGGGACGGACTGCGCCGCCGGTACCTCTCGGTCGACGGCGGCATGTCGGACAACGCTCGCCCCGTGCTCTACGGCGCGGACTACTCGGTGGTCGTGGCCGACCGTGCCGAGGAGCATCGCGGGCAGGCACCAGCGCTGTCCCGCGTGGTCGGCAAGCACTGCGAGTCCGGCGACATCCTGGTGCACAGCGCCTACCTGCCCGAGGGCGTGCGCGCCGGCGACCTGGTGGCCGTTCCCGCCACCGGCGCGTACTGCTGGGCGCTGTCCAGCAACTACAACTGGCTGCCGCGTCCGGGCGTGGTCGCGGTGCGCACTGTCGACGGCATCCCCGAGGCCCGGCTGATCGTGCGCGGCGAGACGGAGGAGGACCTCTTCGCCCGCGACGTCTCCCAGGACCCCGAGGCCTCCCGCCCGCTGCGCCTCGGCGAGCGCTGAAGTCCCGCAGCACCCGACCACCCGAACGCCCCGACCCCACCCGTCTGGAGCCTCCACGTGACCCACGCACCCGACACCCGTCCTGACGTCGTCCGGATCGCCCTGCTCGGCGCCGGCAATGTCGGCGCCGAGGTGGCCCGCGTCCTGCTCGAGCAGCCCGAGGAGCTGGCCCGTCGCATCGGCGCCCGACCCGAGCTGATCGGCATCGCCGTGCGCGACACCACCGCCCAGCGCACCGTCGAGCTGCCGCAGCAGCTGCTGACCACCGACGCCGAGTCGCTGATCGACGCCGCCGACGCGGTCGTCGAGCTGACCGGCGGCATCGAACCCGCCCGCACCCGGATCCTGCGCGCGCTGAATGCGGGCAAGCCCGTGGTCAGCGGCAACAAGGCGCTGCTGGCCCGGCACGGACAGGAGCTGCACGAGGCGGCCGAGGCCTCCGGGACCACCCTGAACTACGAGGCCGCCGTGGCCGGGGCCATCCCGATCGTGCGCCCGGTGCTCGAGTCGCTGTCCGGGGACCGCATCCGCCGCGTGCTCGGCATCATGAACGGCACGACCAACTACATCCTCGACCAGATGGACACCACCGGGGCCTCGTTCGACGACGCCCTGGCCGAGGCCCAGCGCCTGGGCTTCGCGGAGGCCGATCCCACAGCTGATGTGGAGGGCCATGACGCCGCCGCCAAGGTCGCGATCCTGGGCGGGCTGGCCTTCCACTCGTGGTACACGATCGACGACGTCTACTGCCGGGGCATCCGCGGGATCACCGCAGAGGACGTCGAGGCCGCGCGCTCCGCGGGCTTCGTGATCAAGCTGCTCGGCGTGGCCGAGCGGGTCTCCTCGGGCGTGAACCTGCGCGTGGTGCCGACCATGATCCCGCGCACCCACCCCCTGGCCAGCGTCCACGGCGGTTACAACGCGGTGTTCGTGGAGGCCGACGGCGCCGAGGAGCTCATGTTCTACGGCCCCGGTGCCGGCGGCGGGCCCACCGCCTCTGCCGTGCTCGGGGATCTGGTCTCGGCCCTGCGCCGCGTCGTGGCCGGAGGACCGGGCATCGGCCCGGTCGTGCACGCGGGCCTGCCGGCCACCGGCGTCGACGACGTCCAGACCAGCTTCTCCCTGACCCTGCTGTGCCCCGATCAGACCGGGGTGCTCGCGGCGGTGGCCGGGGTGTTCGCCGAGCACGGCGTCTCGGTCTCGACCATGCGCCAGGACGACGTCCGCGACGATCCCCGCCGCCCCGGGGAGGACCTGGCCGAGATCCGCATCGTGACGCACCGGGCCCGCAACGCGGACCTCGTGCGCACCGTCGAGGCCGTGCGCGGCCTGGACGTGGTCTACGACCTCTCCGGGCTCATCCGGGTCGAGGCCGACGACTGAGCACGGATTCGTCCGCAGCCGCACGGGCCGGCGGACCCGCGAGTCCGACGGGCCCCAGCGGCCCCGGCACGACAACGCAGTGACAACCCCGCGGCACCGCCCACCGGGCGAGGCAGCCGCAGCGAAGCGAGGAGCAGCAATGGCACATCAGTGGCAGGGCGTCATCAACGAGTACCGCGACCGCCTTCCGGTCACCGATTCCACCCCCGTCGTCTCGATGGGCGAGGGCGGCACCCCGCTGATCCGCGCCCGCGCGCTGTCCGAGCTGACCGGCTGCGAGGTCTGGGTCAAGTTCGAGGGCATGAACCCCACCGGCTCCTTCAAGGACCGCGGCATGACCATGGCCATCACCAAGGCCAAGGAGGAAGGCGCCAAGGCGGTCGTGTGCGCCTCGACCGGCAACACCTCCGCCTCCGCCGCGGCCTACGCCAAGCAGGCCGGCATGCGCTGCGCCGTGCTGGTGCCCGAGGGCAAGATCTCCATGGGCAAGATGGCCCAGGCCGTTGCCCACGGCGCCGACATCATCCAGATCAACGGCAACTTCGACAACTGCCTCGAGGTCGCGCGCAAGCTCTCTGAGTCCTACCCGGTCTTCCTGGTCAATTCCGTGAACCCGTACCGGATCCAGGGGCAGAAGACCGGCGCCTTCGAGGTCGTCGACGCCCTGGGCGATGCTCCGGACCTGCACATCCTGCCGGTCGGCAACGCGGGCAACATCACCGCGTACTGGAAGGGCTACCAGGAGTACGCCGCCGAGTTCACCAACGACCAGGGCGACGTCCTGCCGGCCGTGGCCACGAAGACCCCCACCATGTGGGGCTTCCAGGCCGAGGGCTCGGCGCCGCTGGTGGCCGGGCATCCGATCGATGACCCGGACACCGTGGCCACCGCGATCCGCATCGGCAACCCCGCCTCGTGGGACACCGCGATCGCCGCGCGCGACGACTCCGGAGGACTGATCGAGGCCGTCTCGGATACCGAGATCATCGCCGCTCAGCGCTTCCTGTCCTCGCGCGACGGCGTGTTCGTGGAGCCCGGCTCCGCCGCCGGCGTGGCGGGCCTGATCAAGAAGCACGAGCAGGGCCAGGTCCCTGCCGGTGCGCGGATCGTCATCACGGTGACGGGCCACGGTCTCAAGGACCCGCAGTGGGCCGTGAAGGGCGCCGAGGCCGAGGACCCGCATGCCGCCGAGCCGGTGCGCGTGGACTTCGACGTCGTGTCCGTCGCCTCCGCTCTGGGCCTCGAGTGAGCCCCGTGGCGCGTCGCGACTGGCGCGAGGTCCTGGTCCCGGGGCGCTCCGTGGCCGTGAGCGTCCCGGCCTCGACCGGCAACGTGGGACCCGGCTTCGACACCCTGGGCCTGGCCCTGGAGCACCGCGACGAGATCGAGCTGACCGTCCTGGAATCGGGCCTGGAGTTCGAGCTGCAGGGGGAGGGCTCCGAGTCCGTGCCCCGTACGGAGGATCACCTCCTGGTGCGCGCCGTCCGCGCCGCCTGGCGCGCGGCAGGCCTTCAGGAGCAGCCCGGCATGCGGATCGTGTCGCGCAACCGCGTCCCCCACGGCCGCGGCATGGGCTCCTCGGCCGCCTGCGCGGTGGCGGGAGTGGTGGCCGGCAACGCCCTGCTCGCCGAGCAGCAGCGCCTCGACGAGGACGCCGTCTTCCAGGTCTGCGCCGGCATGGAGGGCCATCCGGACAACGTGGCTCCGGCCCTCTACGGCGGCCTGACGATCTCGTGGGGCGAGCCCGGCGCCTGGCGGACGGCCCCCGTGGACGTGCTGCCGGAGATCGTGCCGATCGTGGCGATCCCCAACTACGAGGTCTCCACGGCGCTGGCGCGCTCGCTGCTGCCCCAGACGGTCGACCACCGCGAGGCGGCCCGCAACGCCGGGCGCTGCGCCCTGCTGATCGACGCCATGTCGCATCGCCCCGAGCACCTGATGCCCGCCACCGCCGACAGCCTGCACCAGCCGTTCCGCGCACCGGCCATGGAGCCCAGCGCGGCCCTGGTGGCCGCGCTGCGGGAGCAGGGGCACGCCGCGCTGATCTCGGGAGCCGGACCCACCGTTCTGGTGCTCTCCGATTCCGTGCCTTCCGCTGATGCCGCGGAGAAGGCCATCGGCGAGCTCGCCGCGCACCAGGGCCCGGGCAGCGAGCACGTCACCTGGCGTGTTCTGCGCCTGTCCGTGCCTCAGCAGGGTGCTAAGGTGAGCGAGCATCCCCACAGCATCTAGGATGCGCACGGGCGTTCGAGCCCGCTCCAGCAGATCGAGGTCCGCCGGGGGTGCTCGTAGTCTTCGCCCGGCCCGACGCAAGCCCCGCCTGCTCCGGCAGGACGGCTCGTCCAGTCTCCATCGCGATATCGCCCTCGGCACGGCCTGCGTGCATGCCGTCGGGCGGGCATCTCATCGGATGGGGGCTCCGTCGGCGAGATCGTCGCCATCTGCAGCGCGATCAGGCCCGCAGCTTGCGGCCCGCCACCATGCACAAGAGGTCCGGCGTCTGAGTGCCGAGGCCTTCCACCGAGGGAGAAGGAAACCTTCGTGACCGAATCCACCGACCTGACCTCAGGTACGGATCAGAACTCCGAGCAGAACCAGGGCACCGGCCTCTCGGGCCTCAAGCTGGCTCAGCTGCAGGCCCTCGCCGCGCAGCTGGGCATCACCGGGGCTCGCCGCATGCGCAAGTCGCTGCTGGTCGACGCCATCCAGGCGCATCAGCGCGGCGGCGCCGTCGCCGAGCGCGATGTCGAGGTGGCCGAGAAGATCGAGAAGACCGCGCAGCGCGCCGCCGCCAAGGCCCAGGGCGATGACGCCTCCTCGGCCCAGGCGGGGGAGCCGAAGGTGGAGCCCGAGGCGGGCGATCTGCCGAAGGTCTCCGCGCGCACCGGCCGCGGCCGCCGCTCCTCGGGCTCCGAAGGCTCGCAGGGTGAGCAACAGGGCCAGGACCGCGAGAGCCAGTCCGGCTCGGAGTCCGGGCAGGACGCCCCGTCGGGCGATGACTCCCAGCAGCGCTCCGAGGGCGGGCGCCCCTCGCGCTCCCAGCGACGCGGCCGGGGACGTCAGTCCGGCTCGGACGATCAGGGCGCTCAGAACAGCGCCGGCCAGAGCAACGGCGGTCAGGGCGGTGGCCACGACGACTCCGAGTCCTCGGACGAGGGCGGGCGCCGTCACAACGGCCAGAGCGACGGCGGCGGCGGCCGCGGCAGGGGCCGCGGCAAGGGCCAGGGCGGCCAGAACGACGGCGGCCAGCAGGGCGGCAAGGGCCAGAACAGCCAGAACGACGGCGGCAAGGGCCAGAACGGCCAGGGCGGCAAGCAGCAGTCCAAGCGCCAGGGCGGCAGCGACCAGAGCGGCGACGATGACGGCGGCTCGCGCCGCAGCCGTCGCAACCGCGGCCGCAATGATCGCAACGACCGCAACGATCGCCGGAACAACCGTCGCAACCGCGGTGGCAACGGCCCCGAGGTCGATGACACGGAGCTGACCGAGGACGACGTCCTGCTGCCCGTGGCCGGCATCCTGGACGTGCTGGACAACTACGCCTTCGTGCGGACCTCCGGCTACCTGCCCGGCCCGAACGACGTCTACGTCTCGCTGGCCCAGGTCAAGAAGAACAACCTGCGCAAGGGCGACGCCGTCGTCGGCGCCATCCGCGCCCCGCGCGAGGGCGAGGAGAACCAGCGCGGCCAGCGCCAGAAGTTCAACGCCCTGGTGCAGCTGACCAGCGTCAACGGCAAGAAGCCGGAGGAGCAGGGCGATCGCACCGAGTTCTCCAAGCTCGTGCCGCTCTACCCGCAGGAGCGCCTGCGCCTGGAGACCGAGCCCAAGAAGGTCGGCCCGCGAGTGGTCGATCTGGTCTCGCCGATCGGCAAGGGCCAGCGCGGCCTGATCGTCTCCCCGCCCAAGGCGGGCAAGACGCTGATGCTGCAGTCGATCGCCAACGCGATCACCACGAACAACCCCGAGGTCCACCTCATGATGGTGCTCGTGGACGAGCGCCCCGAGGAGGTCACAGACATGCAGCGCACGGTGAAGGGCGAGGTCATCGCCTCGACCTTCGACCGTCCCGCGGACGACCACACCACCGTGGCCGAGCTGGCCATCGAGCGGGCCAAGCGCCTCGTGGAGCTGGGCATGGACGTCGTGGTGCTGCTGGATTCCATGACCCGCCTGGGCCGTGCGTACAACCTGTCGGCTCCGGCCTCCGGGCGCATCCTCTCCGGCGGCGTGGACTCGGCGGCGCTGTACCCGCCCAAGCGCTTCTTCGGCGCCGCGCGCAACATCGAGAACGGCGGCTCACTGACCATCCTCGCCACCGCGCTGGTAGAGACCGGGTCCAAGATGGACGAGGTCATCTTCGAGGAGTTCAAGGGCACCGGAAACATGGAGCTGCGCCTGTCCCGTCAGCTGGCGGACAAGCGCATCTTCCCCGCCGTGGACGTCAACTCCTCGGGCACCCGTCGCGAGGAGAACCTCATGGGCGCCGATGAGCTGAAGATCATGTGGAAGCTGCGTCGAGTGCTCTCGAGCCTGGATCAGCAGCAGGCCCTCGAGCTGCTGACCTCCAAGCTGCGCGACACCCAGTCGAACGCCGAGTTCCTCATGCAGGTCCAGAAGACCACGCTGAACGTCAAGGCGGACGACGACCGCTGAGGTCCCCCGCGACCAGCCCCGGGGTCCGCTCGACGAGCGGTCCTCGGGGTTGAGTCGTCCTGCGTCCGTCGACCGGTCGCATGCCATCCCCGCCCGGCGACCGCCGTCGCCCGGCCCGCAGCCCCTCAGGAGAGCGCGAACCCGTGACCGAGATCGAAGCCCGTGACGGTACCGGGCCACTGGAGGCGATCCTCCAGGAGCACGAGCAGCTGCAAAAGCGCCTTGCGGATCCGTCCGTGCATGCCGACCAGCTGCTGGCCCGTCGGCTCAATCGCCGCTATGCGGAGCTGGACCGGGTGGTGGGCGCCCATCGGGAGCTGCAGGCCCTGCGCGAGGACCTGGAGGCGGCCCGCGAGCTGGCACCTGAGGCCCCCGAGTTCGCCGCGGAGGCCGAGCAGCTGCAGGCCCGGATCGACCCGGCCCGCGAGCGGCTGCGCCGGCTGCTGATCCCGCGGGACCCGGACGACGCCCGTGACGCCATCCTGGAGATCAAGGCGGGGGAGGGCGGTGCGGAGGCCGCGCTGTTCGCCGGCGATCTGCTGCGCATGTACCTGCGCTTCGCGGAGTCCCAGGGCTGGAAGACCGAGGTCCTCAGCGACACCCCCGCGGACCTGGGCGGGCACAAGGACGTCCAGATCGCGGTCAAGGGACGCTCCCAGGACCCGGCCGAGGGCGTGTGGGCCAAGCTCAAGTACGAGGGCGGCGTGCACCGCGTCCAGCGGGTCCCGGCCACCGAGTCGCAGGGAAGGATCCACACCTCCGCCGCCGGCGTGCTGGCCTTCCCCGAGGTCGATGCCCCGGAGGAGGTCGAGATCACCCAGAACGACCTGAAGATCGACGTCTACCGCTCCTCGGGCCCCGGCGGGCAGTCCGTGAACACGACCGACTCGGCGGTGCGGATCACCCATCTGCCCACGGGGATCGTCGTGGCCATGCAGAACGAGAAGTCCCAGCTGCAGAACAAGGACGCGGCCATGCGCGTGCTGCGCGCGCGCATCCTGGCCCACCAGCAGGAGCAGCTCGACGCCGAGGCCTCCCAGGCCCGGCGCAGCCAGGTGCGCACGATGGACCGCTCCGAGCGGGTGCGCACGTACAACTTCCCCGAGAACCGCATCGCCGACCACCGCACCGGCTACAAGGCCTACAACCTCGACGCCGTCTTGGACGGAGCGCTCGGGCCCGTGATCGAATCCGCGATCGAGCTGGACGAGCAGCACCGGCTCCAGCAGATCGGCCAGGGCGCCGGTGCCCAGGACCTCGGCTGATGGCCGAGACCCTCGCCCAGGCGCTGCGCCGGGCCACGGCGCGGCTCGAGCGGGCAGGGGTGCCCGCTGCGGAGGCCGATGCCGTGCAGCTGGCCGGGCACCTGCTGGGACTGCAGCGCGGAGAGGTCGCCGCGCGCGCCATCATCGGCGCGGACGCGCCCGAGGGCCTCGACGAGCTGGTCGAGAGGCGCGCGGCCCGCGAGCCGCTGCAGCACATCGTGGGCACGGCCCCCTTTCGCCGCCTGGCGATCCAGGTGGGGCCGGGGGTCTTCATCCCGCGCCCGGAGACCGAGCTGCTCGTCGAGCTGCTCGTCGAGCGCCTGCGCGAGGACCAGGCGGACGGGGAGGCGCGCCCGGTAGTCGTCGACCTGTGCACCGGCTCGGGGGCGATCGCCGCCGCCGTCGCCGACGAGGTGCCCCACGCCCGGGTGCACGCGATCGAGCTCGACCCGCAGGCCCTGCACTGGGCACGGCGCAATCTCGAGGGCACCAGGGTGGACCTGCGCGAGGGCGACGCCACGCATGCTCCCGAGGATCTGCGGGGGCGCTGCGCGGCCGTGGTGAGCAATCCCCCCTATGTTCCGGCCCGCGAGCCCATCACCCAGCCGGAGGTGCTCGAGCACGATCCCGCGGCAGCGCTGTGGGGCGGTGGAGACGACGGGATGGAGATGCCGCGTCGGATCATCGCCGCGGCGGCCCAGCTCCTGCGCCCCGCCGGCTGGTGCGTGCTCGAGCACGCCGAGTCGCAGGCCGAGGACATGCAGGAGCAGATGCGCAGCTCGGGATTCGAGCAGGTGCAGTTGCATCAGGACCTGACGGGTCGGCCCAGGGCCACCAGCGGGGTCCTCGCGTGATCGGGACCGCAGGGACCGTCGGGGGTGGAGAGGGGCGGCGGAGTGCAACAATGAACGGCGTGAACGACACTTCCAGCGATCGCCCCCAGAACCCCGACGACCTCGCAGCGCAGCCCCGGGACGCCATCCCGGCCGAGGACGCCGAGCAGTCCCTGGAGGAGGCCCCCGAGAACGTCGAGCCCGAGCAGGAGGCCGAGGAGCAGGCGGAGGCGCCTGTGCCCGCGGAGTTCTTCCGCATCAAGGACGAGCGCTCGCGCGGCGCCGCTGTCGATGCCGCCCGCCGCGAGCTGGCCCGCCACCAGGTCGTCGTGATGCCCACCGACACCGTCTACGGCATCGCGGCCAACGCGTTCTCGGCCGAGGCCGTGCAGCGCCTGCTCGAGGCCAAGGGCCGCGATCGCACCATGCCCCCGCCCGTGCTCATCGCCCACAGCGGCGTGCTCGACGGGCTCGCGGACTCCGTCTCGGAGGAGGCCCGCGCCCTGGCCGGAGCCTTCTGGCCCGGCGGACTGACGCTCATCTGCCACGCGCAGGCGTCCCTGCAGTGGGATCTGGGCGAGACCCGCGGCACGGTCGCGCTGCGCGTGCCCGACGATCCCGTGGCCCAGCAGCTTCTGCAGGAGACCGGGCCGCTGGCCGTGTCCTCGGCCAACCGCACCGGCATGACAGCCGCCGTGACCGCCGAGCAGGCCCGGGAGATGCTCGGCGACTCGGTGCGCGTCTACCTGGAGGACGGCCCGCGCACCGAGGGCATGGACCCCGCTGGGGAGGGCACGGCCGACGCACAGCCCGTGGCCTCCACGATCGTCGACTGCACCGGCGGCGTTCCGGTCGTCGTGCGCGACGGCCGCATCTCCCTGACCCGCCTGCGCGAGGTCGTCCCCTCGGTGATCGCCCGCGACGGCAGCAGCGCCCCGAGCGATGCCGCGGAGGAGTCGGCGCAGCCCGACGCCGTCTCCTCCGCGGACGGGGAAGCCGCCGACGAGTCGTCGGTGCGGGGCCCCGGTCAGCGCAGCCAGGATGCCTCCGGCGAGCAGACCGGTCCCGATCAGGTCCCCGCCGGAGCCGACGAGCCGTCCGGGCCGCAGGGCAGACCCGAGGGCTCGGGCGGCAGCACCGTCGCCGACCCGGAGATCGGGATCGTGGAGCAGGCTCGCGCCGAGCAGGATTCCGCGGCACCTGGGCCCGAGGACTTCGCAGGGGCCAGCGCCGCCACAGGGGTCTCGGCCGCAGCCGCCGTCGTGGCTGCCGGCGGGGGAGGCGGGAGGCACGGTGCACCCGACCAGAACCGCACCCGTCCGCAGCGCAGGGATCCGGAGAGCACTCGCCCGCTCGGGGTCGCGCAGGCCAGCGCGCTCGTGGCCCGCGCCGTGCCGGAGGACCAGGCGGAGGCCTCCCTGCCGCAGGCCGGGGTGGACCAGCAGCGCTGAGGCACAGGGACTGCAGCGCGAAGGGCCCGTCGGGCAGAGGAGCCGATCCTCAGCCCGACGGGCCCTTCCGCGCTCAGCGGCGAGCGCCCAGCGGCGCAAGTGCCGGATGCGTGCCGGGGCTCAGCGGCCCTGGGCCGTGTGCACGGCGCGCAGCACGGGCGTGATGGCGGGGGCGGGGAGCATGTCGTGCTCCTGGACCCAGCCGGGCACCTGCTGCTGGCCGAACCACGTGACCTCTATCCGGCGCAGGGGGCCATGCCAGCGGGACCCGGCGGCCGAGGAGATCAGATAGCCCAGGCGCACTGCCGCCCGGCACAGGACGGTGGGCAGGTGCAGAGGCTCCCGACGGCCGGCATCGCGCAGGATCGAGGCGGTCGTGGCCCCCTCCCACGGCTGCAGCACGATCCGGGGCAGCTCGCCCTTGAAGGTGCCGAGACTGGCCACGAGCTCCGCCAGGGCCTCCGAGGAGGTCACCGGGGTGTGCGCGGTGCCGTCGCCGGCCACGGAGCTCAGCGGGGTCGCGGCGAACCTGGCCAGGCGCTGGGTGGTCGAGCGTCCCCGGCCCTGGACGGAGGTCGCGCGCAGCAGCACGAGCTCGGGCAGGCCCTCGCGGGTATCGGCCTCGCGGTCCAGCACGCGCAGCAGGGCGCGCTCGGCCAGGCCCTTGGAGAACGAGTAGGGGGAGAAGGGATCCGTCTGCGTGGTCTCGTCGAGGCACGGCGTGCTGCCCTGGACCGCCGCGGTGGACAGGTGGATCACGCGGGTGACGCTCGTGCGCTCGGCCGCGGCGAGGATCAGCAGCGGCAGGAGGGCGTTGGCGCCCACCAGGGCGTCCTGATCGGTGCCATCGGGGCGGGCGAGTCCCGCGGCGTTGACGACCACATCTGCACCGGCGAACGAGTCGGCCAGGTAGTCGATGACGGATTCCAGGTCCCGGGCGCGACCCATCAGGTGGTGGACGGTGCGCGCGCTGCTGGAGAGCCGCGGAGCGGAGACGGCCTGGACGGTGTGGCCTTCGGCACGCAGCCGGGCGGTGATCGCCGATCCTGCGAAGCCGGTCGCACCCACGACCCGCCAGTTCCTCGCCGTCATGAGAACTCTCCTGTCTGCAGACCCGCGGGCCGCGGCGCCGCGGCCCATCGCTGCTCATCGTACAGAGGCCGCGGATCCGGCAAGCGGATGCACGAACCGTCCAGGGGAGCCTCAGGCAGGCTCCTGGAGGATCACAGAACGGGCGAAGGCACCGGTGCTAATGTTCCGGAACCCGAGACAGGCCGCGCAGCCCCCGAGCCCCGCGCACCGGTCCTCGGACCCGTACCCTCGATTCCCGTCTGGAGCTGAAGCTGTGCCCGTCTCTGCGAGCGAGCCCGTAGTGGTCGCCGTCGTCGTGAGCTTCAATCGAGCTCGCCTGCTCAAGACCACGCTGCAGGGCCTGGCCTCCGGCGAACGCTCACCGGAGACCATCGTGGTCGTGGACAACGCCTCGGACGACGACTCCGTGAGCGTCGTGGAGGACTTCGCCCGCCGCAGCGAGATCGACGTGGACCTGATCCGCCTGCCGCGCAACGTCGGGGGAGCCGGAGGCTTCGCCGTGGGGATCGATCGAGCGGCCCATCACCACGGCGCGGACCTGATCTGGGTCATGGACGACGACACCGAGCCCCTTCCGCAGGCGCTGTCCGCGGCCGTGGGCGCCTGGCGGGCCTACGACCCCCGCGGCGGCCGCCGTCCCGCCTTCGTGGCCAGCCGCGTGCTGTGGACCGACGGCACCGAGCACCCCATGAACTCGATGATCGAGCGCATCGGAGCCGGTGCCGGGCGCCGTCGGCGGGCCGAGGCCGTGGGCGCCCGCACGATCCGCTCGGGCTCGTTCGTCGCGCTGCTGCTCGACGGCGATGCCGTGCGCGCGACCGCTGCGCCCATCGCCGACTTCTTCATCTGGAACGACGACTTCGAGTTCTCCACACGGCTGGCTCGATGGAGCGATGCCCTCCAGGTGCCGGCCTCCCAGGTCGTGCATCACACGGCCCGGCCGGTGACCACGGACTCGGATCCGGGCCCGCGCTTCTACTACGACGTCCGCAACAAGCTGTGGGTCTTCACCCGCTCGACCTCGCTGGCCCCGTGGGAGAAGGTGCTCTACGGCGGGGCGACCGCGCGGCTGTGGCTGCGGACCCTGCGCGGATCGCAGGAGCGCGGACAGGTCCTGCGGCGGTTGGCCGCAGGCGTTCGGGACTCCCTGAGCGCCCCCCGCAGCAATGCCGAGGTCCTGGACGGCGTGTGGCGGCTCGAGGGAGCGCAGTCGCATTCGGAGGAGCCCGCCTCCGAGCAGGCCCTGCCCGAGTTCTCCGTGCTCCTGCCGGTCTACGCCGGGGACAACCCGGAGCGCTTCCGCCGTGCGGTGGCCTCCTCCACCCTCGAGCAGACCGTGCGCCCGAGCCAGGTCGTGATCGTGCGCGACGGCCCCGTGGCCCCCGAGATGGCCGCAGCGCTCGAGGAGATCACCGAGCAGCTGCGCTCGGCCGAGCCGCCGATCGACGTGGTGCGCGCCGACCTGCCCGAGAACCGAGGGCTGACGGCCGTGCTGCGCCACGGGCTGCGGCTGTGCACGCACGAGATCATCGCCCGCGCGGACGCCGACGACATCTCCTACCCGCAGCGCTTCGAGGAGCAGCTGCCCCTGATCCGCGACGGCGCCGACCTGGTGGGGGCGTCCATGAACGAGATCGGGGATCGGGAGGAGGTCCTGGCCCTGCGCCAGGCGCCCACGGATCCGGCGCGCATCGCGCGGATCTCCAGGCTGCGCAATCCCATATCCCATCCCGCAGCCGTCTTCCGCCGCGGCGCGGTCGAGGCCGTCGGCGGCTACCAGGAGCTGCCTCTGGCCGAGGACTACTGGCTGTGGGTGCGGATGATGCGCGCCGGGGCCCGGGTCCGCAACGTCGCGCAGCCGCTCGTGGGCTACCGCGTCTCCGACGGCGCCTACACCCGCCGCGGTGGCCTCCGGGTCTTCGCCGCCGAGATGCAGCTGCAGTCCCGTCTCTTCGGCCTGGGTCACGTGGGCCGGCTCGAGCTGGCGCGCAACGTGGTGGTGCGCGGCGGCTACCGGTTCATCCCGCGGCGGCTGCGCGAGCGCAGCTTCCGCGCGTTGGTGAGCTCGCGCCGCGTGTGATCCGCCTCCCGCACAGGGGCGGCCTACCGGATCGCGGGTCCGCCTGCCTCTAAGCTGGACGGACCGACTGCCGGGCCCGCGCACCTTCGGGCGCACCGTCGCAGCCCCCGCGAGGGCTCTGCTCGGGCGGCCGGCACAGCGCTCTCGTACGTCTCCAGGAGGGACCGACCCCGATGCAGCCACCGCAGGACGGCGACGGAGCCGCATCCTCCACCGGTCTGACCGGCTCCGCCTCGCTCGCGCTGAGCCGAGCCGCGGCCGATGAGAAGCCCACCGCGTGGCTGTGGATCCAGATGATCCTGGACTCGCTGTCCTGGATCGTGGCCATGACCGTCGCCCTCGCGCTGCGCTACGAGCTCAACCTGGACTTCATCAGCCCGATCGGGATGTTCGCCGTGTGCGTCGTCGCTGTCGTCTCGCAGCTGGCCGTCGGCTATTCCTTCGCCCTCTATCGGGGCCGCTACTCCTTCGGCAGCTTCGACGAGGCCAAGCTGCTCGTGGTCGTCACCGTGATCGTGGCGGCGATCCTGCAGATCCTGCTGCTGATCACCGGCCCGTCGATCGGGGTGCCGCGCTCAGTCGCGCTGATCGCCTTCCCGTTCGCGTGCCTGCTGATGGCCGCCTTCCGCTACCTCAAGCGCATGTACCAGGAGTCCGCGTCCAAGCCCGGCGAGGCGGCCCAGCACGTGGTCGTCTACGGCGCCGGGCAGTCCGGCACGTTCATCATCCAGCGCATGATGCAGGACCCGGACTCGGAGTACGTGCCCGTCGGGATCATCGACGACGACCCCGCCAAGAAGCACCTGCGCATCTCCTCGGTCCCGGTGCTCGGCACGCTCGACGACGCCACCCAGGTGCTCGAGCAGACGCGCTCGCAGATCCTGCTCGTAGCCCTGTCGGGGGTCGACTCCAAGAAGCTGCAGCGGGTGGCGGACACGGTCGCCGGCACCGGCACGCGCGTGATGACCGTGCCGCCGCTGTCGTCCATGCTCACCGGCCCCGGCACCAGCGTGGACATCCGCGACGTCAACCTCGAGGACCTGATCGGGCGCAGCCCCGTGGACATCGACTCCAAGGAGATCTCCGGCTACATCACGGGTCGGCGGGTGCTGGTCACGGGTGCCGGCGGCTCCATCGGCTCGGAGCTGTGCCGCCAGCTGCTGGCCTTCGAGCCCGGCGAGCTGATGATGCTCGACCGCGACGAGACCAACCTGCAGTCCACGCAGATCTCCATCACGGGCCGCGGCCTGCTCGACGGCCGGGACACCGTCCTGGCCGATATCCGCGATGCCGAGGCGCTCGAGCAGCTGTTCCTCGAGCGCCGACCGGAGGTCGTCTTCCACGCGGCGGCGCTGAAGCACGTCTCGCTGCTGGAGACCTATCCCGACGAGGCATGGAAGACCAACGTGCTCGGCACCCTCAACGTGCTGGAGGCCGCACGGAAGGCGGACGTGGGCGTGTTCGTCAACGTCTCGACCGACAAGGCCGCCAACCCCACGACCGCACTGGGGCACTCCAAGCGCGTGGCCGAGAAGCTCACCGCCTGGATGGCCCAGGAGACCGGCAAGCGGTATGCCTCGGTGCGCTTCGGCAACGTGTTCGGCTCGCGCGGATCCATGCTCCCGCTGTTCACGGAGCAGATCCGCCAGGGAGGGCCCATCACGGTCACCGACGCACAGGCGACCCGCTACTTCATGACCATCCCGGAGGCCTGCCAGCTGGTGGTCCAGGCCGGGGCGATCGCCCGCGGCGGCGAGGTGCTCATCCTGGACATGGGCGAGCCGATCCGCATCATCGACATCGCCGAGCGGCTGCGGACCCTGTCGGGGCGCGAGTCGATCGAGATCGTGATCACCGGGCTGCGCCCGGGGGAGAAGCTGCACGAGGAGCTGATCGGCCTCGGCGAGTCGGACGAGCGCCCCTTCCATCCCAAGATCTCGCATGCCAAGGCGACGGCGCTGTCCCCGGAGGGCCTGGACCGGCACACCTGGAAGCTGCGCGGCAACATGCCCACGACCGGCATGATCCCCGTGGTGCGAACGCACTCCCAGCCTGCGCCCACGGAGTTCCGCGCCGCACGCCGGGCCTCCCTCTCCGCTCACGCGGAAGAGCCCGAGCACGGGACCGCTGCCGGTGGTGCGCGCCGCGGCGACGACGAGCTGCCGTACGACCAGGATCAGGACAGCGCCTCATGAGCACCGCCGCGATCCCCGCTCTGCAGCTCAGTGCCGAGAACAAGGACATCTCGGTGCTCGCCACCGATCCCGGCGCCTGGCCGACCGCCGAGGAGCTGCAGTCCCTGCTGCACCTGGGCCTGATCTTCGGCTCCGCGGCTCTGGTGCTGAGCCTGGCCATGCCGCTGGTGGTCAAGCCCGTGCTGCGCCGACTGGGCGTGGTGGACATCCCCAATGAGCGTTCCTCTCACACACGCACCGTGATCCGCGGCATGGGCCTGGCGGTGGCGGTCGCCGTGGTGGTCGTGCAGCTGCTGGCCCTGCTTCTCGGGGCCGTCGAGGTCGACCGCTCGATCGCCCTGGTCGTGCTGCTCGGCACGGCCCTGGCCGCCGGGCTCGGGTGGTGCGAGGACATCCGCGGGCTGTCGGTGCGCTGGCGCCTGGCCGGGCAGCTGCTGATCGGCCTGGTGTGCGCCGGGGCGCTGACCCTCATCCTGGGCACCGGGATCTGGTGGTGGCCGGTGTGCGCGATCGCCGTAGTCGCCTACATCAATGTCGCGAACTTCATGGACGGCCTCAACGGCATCTCCGGGATGCACGGCTTCGTGGTCGGCCTGGTCTACGCCTGGGCGGGGGCCTCCAACGACCTGGTGTGGATGATCGTGGCCGGGCTCGTGGTCGCCTTCGCCTTCCTGGGCTTCCTCCCCTGGAACTTCTCACGCGACTCCGTCTTCCTGGGCGACGTCGGCTCCTACCTGCTGGGCGGATCGCTGATCATGATCGCGATCGCGGCCTTCCTGTCCGGGGTGTACGTCGAGTACCTGCTGCCCGCGCTGTCCGTGTACCTGGCGGACACGGGCTGGACCCTGCTGCGGCGCATCCGCCGCGGCGATCCATGGTGGCGCCCGCACCGCGAGCACGTCTACCAGCGGCTCACGGACATCGGGTTCTCGCATGCGGCTTCGTCCCTGACGGTCGCGGTCTTCACCGTGGTCGTCTCCCTGGTGGGGCTCACCGGCCTGTGGCTGAGCGGGCTGCCGGCCGTCGTGCCGGGCCTGGCCGTGCTGGCCGTGCTCGCGCTGTACCTGAGCCTGCCCCACCTGCTCGGCGCACGACGCACCGCCGAGGCCCAGGAGGCGCGCGCATGAACGTCCGTCGAGACCCTCGCCGGCGCCTGAGCACCGTCGGGGGAAGCCCCTGGGCAGTGATGCTGCGCCACGGCCTGATCGCCGGTGCCGCGGCCTGCCTGGCGCTCGTGGTCGCGGCCGCGATCATCTCCGGGGGAGGTGCTGCCGCCTCGGCGGCGACGGCCTCGGCGGTCGTCGCCGTCCCGTTTGCGCTGTCCGGCCTGGCGCTGTGGTGGGCCAGCGGGCTGTCGGCCTACGCCCCTCCGCTGGTCATGCTCTTCGCCTACCTCGTGCTAGTGCTCGTCGGGGCCATGCTGATGGCCTCGGTCGAGGCCCCGGGCTGGCTGAGGCCCCACTGGCTGATGGCAGCGGCCGCTGTGGCCGTGGGGGCGTGGCTGGGCGGGATGGCCACCGGCCTGCGCCGAGCCCGCATGCCGATCTACGACGTCGCCGTGCCGGACGGCGATTCCGAGAGGACCTGACGATGGACCCCGCACAGCACCCAGACGACACGCCGAGAGCATCCGCGGGCAAGGACTCCCCGGAGGCTGGATCAGCCGCTGAGAAGAGCCCGCTGAGCACCGCGGGGGAACTCGTGCAGGCCGGTGGGAACCGCGCCGCACTGGGGATCATGACCTATCTCGTGATTGGGACGGCCTTCTGGGGTCTGATAGGATTCCTGCTGGATTACCTGGTGGGAACACAGTGGATGGTCTATGCCGGTGCGGGCCTCGGGCTCGCGGCAGGCCTCGCTCTCTCCTACCTCCGCCTGCAGGCCGGGCTGCGGATCAGCGAGGACCCGCAGGATCATGGTGCCGCCCGGAAACGCCGAGACGCCCCGTATCACTCCGAGACTCACCGGAGCTGGGACGGCGGCAGCAGAAAGGACCGCCAGTGATTATCGCGCCGCCCCTCGAGGGAACAGGCCTAGAGGTCCCCGGCGTGGAGGACATGGACCTCCCGCCGCTGTTCGAGATCGGGTCCTTCGCCTTCGGCAAGCAGATGCTTCTGATCCTGCTGTCGGTGGCACTGATCTCCTTCTTCTTCCTCTGGGCCATCCGGCGCCAGTCGCTCGTGCCGTCCAAGGGCCAGTACCTCGGTGAGGTCGCCTACGGCTTCGTCCGCAACTCGCTGGGCCGCGATCTGATCGGCGAGAAGGAGCTGCGCCCCTGGCTGCCGTGGCTGTTCACCTTCTTCTTCTTCATCCTGGTGAATAATTTCTTCGGGTCCATCCCCGTCCTCCAGCTGCCGACCATGTCGCACGCCGGCTCGGCCTACGTGCTGGCGATCATCGCCTACGTCGCCTGGGTGGGCGTGGGGATCAAGCGCCACGGCTTCGGGAAGTTCATGGCCAAGATGACCATGCCGGAGGGCGTCCCCAAGATCCTCTACGTCATCCTGATCCCGATCGAGTTCCTCTCGAACCTGATCATCCGCCCCGTGACCCACGCTCTGCGTGTGTTCGCCACCATGTTCGCCGGCCACATGGCCATCCTGGTCTCGGCCGGCCTCATGTCCCACCTCTTCGTGAACGTGGGCGGCTTCGGGTTCCTCGGCGGACTGGGCGCCCTCGTGCTCGGCATCTTCATCTTCTTCCTGGAGGTGCTGATCCAGGTGCTCCAGGCCTACATCTTCGTGCTGCTGTTCGCGGTCTACGTCGACGGCGCACTGAAGGAAGGGCACTGACCCCACAGTCTTGGTTCGGCAGCGACCGAGCCACACGCGGAGTACCGCTCCGACCTGTCAATCGCCATTCGTGGCACACCGCTCGCACTGCGCGGGCAGTCTGAAAGGAATCTCCAAGAATGGATATCACTGGTTCGCTCTCCGCCATCGGCTACGGTCTCGCTGCCATCGGCGGCGGCATCGGCGTGGGTCTGATCTTCGCCGCCTACATGCAGGCCGTCTCCCGCCAGCCGGAGGCCCAGCGCGTCCTGCAGCCCATGCTGTTCATGGGCTTCGCCGTGGTCGAGGCCCTGGCCATCCTGGGCTTCGTCATGTTCTTCCTGTGATCCTCCGCGGTAGTGGAGATCTGACAGGAGCCGAAGAGAACAGGAACGACGTCCATGACCACTGACATCATGGCTGCCGAGGCGGCCAATCCGCTGATCCCCAATGGCTGGGAGATGCTGGTCACCGCCGTGGGGTTCTTCATCCTGCTGTTCGTCGCGATCAAGTGGATCGTCCCGATGTTCGAGCGCACCTACGCCGAGCGCAGCGAGGCGATCGAGGGCGGGCTCGCCAAGGCCGAGCAGGCCCAGGCCGAGGCCGACCGCGCTCGCGACGAGTACAACCAGCAGCTGGAGAGCGCCCGTCTCGAGGCCCAGAAGATCCGCGAGGAGGCTCGCCTCGAAGGCGAGAAGATCCTGGCTGACTTCAAGGACCGCGCGAACAGCGAGTCCGCTCGGATCACCGAGAACGCGCACAAGGCCATCGCCGCCGAGCGCTCCTCCGCCGCGCTGTCGCTGCGCACCGAGGTCGGCTCGCTGGCCACGCAGCTGGCGTCCAAGGTCGTCGGGGAGTCCCTCTCCGACGATGATCGCTCGCGTCGCGTCATCGATCGGTTCATCTCCGAGCTCGAGAGCGCGCCGGCCGATCAGGGTGCTCAGCAGTGAGCGCCGCACGGTCTGAGCTCGGACGCGTGGATGTCGCGTCGCTGCTGCGCCCGTGGGCGGAGCAGGCGCACTCGACCGTCTCGCGCGAGGTGTTCGACGCGCTCGAGGCCGTGCAGGGCAATGATCTGCTGCGGCGCTCGCTGACCGACCCCTCTCGCTCCGGCGAGGAGCGCGGCGCCCTGGCGCGGCGCATCTTCTCCACGGCGCTGGGGGATGCGGCCACCGGGATCCTCGAACTGCTGAGCAGCCGCACGTGGGCCACCGAGGAGGCGTTCACCGAGGGCCTCGAGTCCTCGGCCGTCGTCCTGGCGGGGTTCGCGGCAGAGCGGCGCATGGGCCCCGAGGGCCTGGACGCGGTCGTCGACGACGCCCTGGGCATGCAGGCGGTCCTCGAGGAGGACCCCGAGCTGCAGCAGGCGCTGACGGACGCACGAGCTCCGCGCGAGGCCAAGCTGCGTCTGCTGGATCGCGTGGCCCCGTCGCTGCGCGAGGAGGGTCGCCTGCTCGCCGAGCAGGCCATCCTGACCCCGCGGGCCCACCGCCCGCACCGGGTGCTGGCCGACTGGGCCGAGCTGCTCGCCGAGGTCCGAGAGGGCGGCATCGCCCGCGTCCGCTACGCCGGAGCTCTCGACGACGCACAGGTCGAGCGCCTGCGCGGCGCCCTCTCGCGGCTCTACGGCCGCGAGCTGAAGATCGTGCTCGACGAGGACCGCACGCTGGTCGGAGGTCTGCGGATCACCGTCGGCGACGAGGTGATCGAAGGCTCCGTGGCAGCACGGCTGAACGAGCTGCAGGAGCGCATCCGCGCCTGAGGCCGCCACCGGACGCCGCACCGCGCCCGCCGGTCGGGAAGATCCGACCGCACAGACGAAACAGCTGGTCATCGACACGATGATCACGAACGAGGAAGCAGGGACACGAGATGGCCGAAGTGACCATCAATGCCGATGAGGTCCGCAGCGCGCTCCAGGAGTTCGCGGCGTCCTACGAGCCCGGCACCACCGAACGCACCGAGACCGGCCGCGTCACCAGCGCCGCCGACGGCATCGCCCGAGTCGAGGGCCTGCCCTCGGTCATGGCCAACGAGCTGCTGCGCTTCGAGAACGGCGAGCTGGGCCTGGCCCAGGACCTGGACGTGCGCGATCTCGGTGTGGTCGTCCTGGGCGACTTCCGCGAGATCGACGAGGGCCAGACCGTCGAGCGCACCGGGGAGATCCTCTCCGTGCCGGTCGGCGACGCCTTCCTCGGCCGCGTGGTCGACACCCTGGGCAACCCGCTCGACGATCTGGGCCCCATCGAGGCCGAGGGCCGTCGCGCCCTCGAGCTGCAGGCCCCGGGCGTGACCATGCGCAAGTCGGTCCACGAGCCCATGCAGACCGGCCTGAAGGCCATCGACGCCATGGTCCCGATCGGGCGCGGCCAGCGCCAGCTGATCATCGGCGACCGCCAGACGGGCAAGACCGTGATCGGCATCGACACGATCCTGAACCAGCGCGAGAACTGGGAGACCGGCGATCCGGACAAGCAGGTCCGCTGCATCTACGTCGCCATCGGCCAGAAGGCCTCCACGGTCGCGGGCATCCGCAAGACCCTCGAGGACAACAACGCGCTCGAGTACACGACCATCGTGACGGCCTCGGCCTCCGACTCGGCCGGTCTCAAGTACCTCGCTCCGTACGCCGGCTCGGCCATCGGCCAGCACTGGATGTACGGCGGCAAGCACGTCCTGATCATCTTCGATGACCTCTCCAAGCAGGCCGAGGCCTACCGCGCCACGTCGCTGCTGCTGCGCCGCCCGCCGGGACGCGAGGCCTACCCCGGTGACGTCTTCTACCTGCACTCCCGCCTGCTCGAGCGCTGCGCCAAGCTCTCGGACGAGCTGGGCGCAGGCTCCATGACCGGCCTGCCGATCGTGGAGACCAAGGCGAACGACGTCTCGGCGTTCATCCCCACCAACGTCATCTCCATCACCGACGGCCAGATCTTCCTGCAGTCGGACCTGTTCAACGCGGATCAGCGTCCCGCGGTCGACGTCGGCATCTCGGTGTCGCGCGTCGGCGGCGCCGCGCAGATCAAGGCCATGAAGAAGGTCTCCGGAACGCTGAAGCTGGACCTGGCGGCCTACCGCTCCATGCAGGCCTTCGCCATGTTCGCCTCGGACCTGGATGCGGCTTCGCGCCAGCAGCTGACCCGCGGCGCCCGCCTGATGGAGCTGCTGCGCCAGAAGCAGTACTCGCCGTACCGCGTCGAGGACCAGGTCGTCTCGATCTGGGCCGGTGCCAACGGCCACCTGGACGACATCGAGGTCGCCGACGTCCTGGACTTCGAGCGCGCTCTGATCGATCAGGTCCGCCGCACCACCAACGTCACCGACTCGATCGTCTCGAGCGGCAAGCTCGAGAGCGACGCCGTAGAGGCGCTGGAGAGCGCCGTGGCCGAGGTCAAGCGCGACTTCCGCGGCACGAACCGGGACAACCACGCCCAGGGCCACGAGGAGAGCCAGCCGCTGTCCGACGACGAGGTCGGCCAGGAGCAGATCTCCGCCAGCGGCAGCACCCGCGCCAACTGACGCCCTCCGCTGCGGTGCGCCGCGCGTGAGCGCGGCGCACCGCAACGGCACAGAAAGGAAGCTTCATGGGAGCCCAGATCCGGGTCTACCGCCAGAAGATCTCCTCCACGCAGTCCATGAAGAAGATCTTCAAGGCGATGGAGATGATCGCGACTTCGCGCATCAGCAAGTCGCGTCAGCGCCTGGCCGCGGCCTCGCCGTACGCCAATGCGCTGACCCGTGCTCTGTCGCAGGTGCTGTCCCAGTCCGGGACCTCGAGCCACCCGATGCTCAACCAGCGCACGGAGACCTCGCGCCGCTCGGCCGTAGTCGTGTTCAGCTCGGACCGCGGCCTCGCCGGTTCCTACTCGGCCAACGTCCTGAAGAAGACCGACAAGCTGCTGGCTCGCTTCGCCGAGCAGGGCACCGAGGCGAAGGTCTACCTGATCGGGCGCAAGGCCAAGCAGAACTTCGACTTCCGGGACCGCGCCTACGAGCAGGCCTTCGAGGGGGACACCGACAGCCCCAAGGCGGAGCGGGCCGAGGAGCTGGCCGAGCTGCTGGTCGATCTCTACACGACGGAGTACGACGAGGGCGGCATCGACGAGATCCACCTGGTGTACACGCGCTTCGAGTCGCTGGTGAAGCAGGAGCCGTCGGTCCTCCGCCTGCTGCCGCTGGAGGTCGTGGACGCCAACGAGATCCATGACGACGTCGCCGAGAGCTACGGCGAGGTCTCCACGGCGGACACCGGCTTCGATTTCGAGCCCTCTCCGGAGGACTTCCTGGACATCGCGCTGCCGCGCTACATCCGGGCGCGCATCTACTCGAGCATGTGCCATTCGGCCGCTTCTGAGCTGGCTTCGCGCCAGCGCGCCATGAAGTCGGCCGGGGACAACGCCGGCGAGCTGATCAACAAGTACACGCGCCAGATGAACAACGCCCGCCAGGCCGAGGTCACCACGGAGCTCACGGAGATCGTCTCGGCCACCGAGGCCCTGTGATCCATCGGCGCCCCGGCGCCGCCGCATTTCCCCACGCCACCCACGAACAGTGAAGTGAGAGACATGACTTCCACCATCAACGAGCAGGACACCACGCCTGTCGCTGGCGCCGTCGGTCGCGTCGCCCGCGTCAAGGGCTCGGTCGTCGACATCGAGTTCCCCGAGAACCAGATGCCGGCGATCTACAACGCGCTGACCACCGAGCTGGTGTTCGAGGGCGAGACCAAGACGATCAACCTCGAGACCGCTCAGCATCTGGGCGGCAACATGGTCCGCGCGATCTCGCTGCAGCTCACCGACGGCCTGGTCCGCGGCACCGAGGTGCACGACACCGGCGCCCCCATCTCCGTCCCGGTCGGCGATGTGGTCAAGGGCCACATCTTCAACGTGGTCGGCGACTCGCTGGACGTCGCCTCGGACCAGCTCGAGATCAAGGACCGCTGGTCGATCCACCGCGACCCGCCCCCCTTCTCCGAGCTCGAGGGCGCGACCGAGATGCTGGAGACCGGCATCAAGTCGATCGACCTGCTGACCCCCTACATCCAGGGCGGCAAGATCGGCCTGTTCGGCGGCGCCGGCGTGGGCAAGACCGTGCTCATCCAGGAGATGATCACCCGTGTGGCCCGCAACTTCGGCGGCACCTCGGTGTTCGCCGGCGTGGGCGAGCGCACCCGTGAGGGCAACGACCTCTGGGTCGAGATGGACGAGGCCGGGGTGCTCAAGGACACCGCCCTGGTGTTCGGCCAGATGGATGAGCCGCCCGGAACGCGTCTGCGCATCGCGCTGACCGGCCTGACCATGGCCGAGTACTTCCGCGACGTGCAGAACCAGGACGTGCTGCTGTTCATCGACAACATCTTCCGCTTCACGCAGGCGGGCATGGAGGTCTCGACCCTGCTGGGCCGCATCCCCTCGGCCGTGGGCTACCAGCCCACGCTGGCCGATGAGATGGGCGTCCTGCAGGAGCGCATCACCTCCACGCGCGGACACTCGATCACCTCCATGCAGGCGATCTACGTCCCCGCCGATGACTACACGGACCCGGCTCCGGCGACCACGTTCGCCCACCTGGACGCGACCACGAACCTGTCTCGTGAGATCGCATCCCGCGGTCTCTACCCGGCGATCGACCCGCTGGCCTCGACCTCGCGCATCCTCGACCCGCAGTACGTGGGCCAGGAGCACTACGACGTCGCGACCCGCGTGAAGTCGATCCTGCAGGAGAACAAGGAGCTGCAGGACATCATCGCGATCCTCGGTGTGGACGAGCTGTCCGAGGAGCAGAAGGTCGTCGTCTCGCGCGCCCGTCGCATCGAGCAGTTCCTGTCGCAGAACACCTACACCGCCAAGCAGTTCACCGGCGTGGAGGGCTCCACGGTCCCGCTCAAGGAGACCATCGAGTCCTTCAAGAAGATCTGCGACGGCGAGCTCGACCACGTTCCGGAGCAGGCGTTCTACAACGTCGGCGGCCTGGACGATGTCATGGAGCAGTGGGACGAGATCAAGCGCTCCACCGGAGAGAAGTGACATGGCTGATCCGCTGATCGTCGAAGTCGTCGAGGTCGACCAGTCCGTGTGGAACGGCGAGGCCCGTCAGGTCATCGTCAACACCATGGAGGGCGAGATCGGCATCCTCGCGGGACACGTCCCGGTCGCGGGTGTGCTGCAGGAGGGTCGTGTGATCATCGACCCGACCAGCGGCTCGCGCGTGGAGGGCCGCGTCGACGGCGGAATCGTCACCGTCGACAACAACCGCGTGACCATCGTCGCCGATCACTTCCGCGAAGGCGCAGCCGCGCAGAAGTGATCCACCGGACCGCCCGTCCCCGCGCGCAGCAGCGCCTGCGGGGGCGGGCGGCTTCATGCCGTCGTCGTGTCGGCGCATCGCCGCCGCCCCGAGGGCTGCGGGCCAGCAGACCAGGAAGAGCCAGAACATGGAAGACAAGATCGTCGTCCGCGGCCGCACGTCCGTGAACGGGACGCTGCCGGTGCACGGCGCCAAGAACAGCGTCCTCAAGCTGATGGCGGCCACGCTGCTGGCCGAGGGCCGCTCCACGATCACCAACGTCCCGGAGATCCAGGACGTCTCGATCATGGCGGAGCTGCTGCGGCGCCTGGGCTGCCAGGTCGACTACGACCGCGCCGCGCACACCGTGGCCATCGACGTACCCGAGGTCCTGCACCACCAGGCCGACTACGACCTGGTCCGCGCCATGCGCGCCTCGATCTCGGTGCTGGGCCCGCTGACGGTGCGCAGCGGCGCGGCCGAGGTGGCCGTGCCCGGAGGCGACGCCATCGGCACCCGCGGCCTGGACATGCACCGCGCCGGGCTGGAGGCCATGGGCGCGCACCTGCGCACCGAGGGCGGCTACCTCAAGACCTCGGTCGACGGGCGGCTGCACGGCGCCCACTACCGCCTGCCGTACCCCTCGGTGGGGGCCACCGAGAACCTCATGACCGCAGCGACCCTGGCAGACGGCGTCACGGTGCTGGACAACGTGGCCCGCGAGCCGGAGATCGTGGACATCTGCCGCATGCTGGTGGACATGGGCGCTCAGATCGAGGGGATCGGCACCGGCACGCTCACGATCACAGGCGTGGAGCGGCTGCAGCCGGTCATCCACCGCACCGTTCCGGATCGGATCGTGGCCGGCACCTGGGCCTTCGCCGCGGCGATCACCGGGGGAGAGGTCGTCGTGCAGGGCGCCGAGGCCGAGCACATGGAGGTCGTGCTCGACAAGCTTCGCGACGCCGGCTGCGAGATCGAGGTGCTCGACGACGGCTTCCGCGTCCGCGGGCCGCAGCGACCCAGCCCGGTGAACTTCTCGACCTTCCCGTACCCGGGCTTCCCCACGGACCTGCAGCCGTTCGCCGTCGCCCTCAACGCGGTGGCCGACGGGCCCGGCATGATCACCGAGAACGTCTTCGAGGCGCGCTGGGGCTTCACCGCCGAGCTCGAGCGGCTGGGCGCGATCGTGCGGCTGGACGGTCACCACGCCTGGCTCAACGGTGTGGACGAGCTCTCCGGTGCGCCCGTCGAGGCCATGGACATCCGCGCCGGCGCCGCACTGGTCATCGCCGGCATGCGCGCCGACGGCGAGACGATCGTGGGCGGAGTCGAGCACATCGACCGCGGCTACGAGCACTTCGTGGAGAACCTGACGGCAGCGGGCGCCGCCGTGGATCGCCGACTGCAGGGCGGTTTCTGAGCCGGGAGATCGCGGACGGATCGGGGGTCGGCAGCACCGACGGGTGCCGCCTGCCCCCGATCCGTCAGAAGAGCCGCGAGTCGACGTCGTCCACGCCGCGCATGGCGTCGTAGTCGAGGGTGAGGCAGTCGATGCCGCGATCGGCGGCCAGGGTGCGCGCCTGCGGCTTGATCTGCTGCGCGGCGAAGATGCCGCGCACCGGGGCCAGGCGGGGGTCGCGGTTGAGCAGCTCGAGGTAGCGGGTCAGCTGCTCCACGCCGTCGATGTCGCCGCGGCGCTTGAGCTCGATCGCGATCGTGGCGCCGGAGGCATCTCGGGCCAGGATGTCCACCGGCCCGATGGCCGTGGGGAACTCTCGGCGCACCAGCGTGGTGCCCCTGGAGACCAGGTCCAGCTGCTCGGCAAGAAGGCGCTGCAGGTCGGCTTCCACGCCGTCCTTGATCAGCCCAGGGTCGACACCCAGGTCGTGGGAGAGCTCCTCATGGCGGGCGTGGATCAGCACGCGCAGGACATCGTCGGACTTGGCGGCGCTGACGGTCCACACCTCGGTGACGCCGGCGGCGGCCTGGTCCTCATCCGGGGCGGTCTCGACCAGCCGAGCCGGCGGGGACATCCAGTTCAGGGGCTTGTAGCTGCCGCCATCGGAGTGCACGAGCACGGAGCCGTCGGCCTTCACCAGGAGGAGGCGACGGGCCAGGGGCAGGTGGGCCTTGAGGCGGCCCTCGTAGTCGACGGAGCAGTCAGCGATCACACAGCGCACGGCCGACAGTCTCCCACAGCGGCCCTGCTCGAGCGGACACGGGCATCCCTCAGCGAGGGTCGCCAGCCCTGTCCCGCGCTGCTGCGGAGGCTCTCGCGCCGGGCCTCCGTCTGCGCGGACGACGCGCCCGTGCGCTGACAGCGAGCGCCGCAGCAACGACGGGCAGAGGCGGCGATGCCGTCGCTAGACTCGCAGGCATGAGCATTCCGAGCGATCCCCGTATCCCCGCAGGCGCCGGCGCGGCCGAGTCCGCGTCGCAGGACGACCAGGCCCAGCAGCTGCCGGCCTCGGTGCGCGGAGCCGTCGACCTGGGCCAGGCAGCCGCCCCGTCGGCAGGCGGCGAGCAGGGCCAGGTGCAGGGCGGCGGCTACCGCCGGGACATCGAGACCGTCGAGCAGTTCCAGGACGTCGCCGAGCTCTCGGCCACGGTGCCGGTCGTGCTCGTGCTGTGGGCCGCGTACTCCGAGGGCTCCCGCACGTTCGTTGACGAGGTCGCCGCGCAGATCGACCGTCGCGCCGGTCGCCTGGTGCTGGGCGCGGTGGACATCGAGAAGCTGCCGCAGATCGCCGAGGCGCTGCAGGCCCAGTCGGTGCCCACCACCGTTGCCATGATCGGCGGGCGCCCCGTGCCGATCGGACAGTCGGCGATCCCCATGGACCAGCTGAGCTCGCTGTTCGACGAGCTGCTGCAGCTGGCCGAGCAGAACGGCGTCTCCGGCACCGCCGAGCCGACCGGGGGGCAGGAGGAGGAGAAGCCGCTCCCGCCGCTGCACCAGGAGGCCATGGACCGCATGGAGGCCGGCGACCTCGACGGCGCCAAGGCCAGCTACGAGCAGGCCCTGAAGGAGAACCCGGGCGATCACGAGGCCAAGCTCGCCCTGGCCCAGGTCGAGCTGCTGCGCCGCGTCACCGCCATGGATGCCGCCGCGGTGCGCCAGGCCGCGGCACAGGACCCGCAGGACGTCCCCGCCCAGCTGGACGTGGCGGATCTGGATGTCTCGGGCGGTCACGTGGAGGACGCCTTCACTCGACTGCTGCAGCTGGTGCGGCGCACGGCCGGGGAGGAGCGGGAGACCGTCCGACAGCGGCTCGTCGAGCTCTTCGATGTGGTGGGCTCGGAGGACCCCCGCGTCATAGCGGCACGGGGGCAGCTGATGCGCGCCCTGTTCTGAGCAGAGCCTCTCCGCCGGCCCCTCCTCTCCTGGGGGGAGGGGCCGGTGCGCGCCCCGGCGATCCTCCTCCCAGCGGGGGAGGCGACCGGGGCGCTGTCGTGCCTATCGTGGATCCATGACGCAGATCCCCATCCCGCCCTCCGAATCCGCGGTGAGCCTGCGCGGGCTCACGAAGGTCTTCGGGTCCTCGAAGAGCCCGTCCGTGGCCGTCGACCGGCTGAGCCTGGACGTTCCGCGGGGGGCCTTCTACGGCCTGGTGGGCCGCAACGGCGCCGGCAAGACCACTGCGCTGTCCATGCTCACGGGGCTGCTGCGCCCCACGGAGGGACAGGCCTTCGTCTCCGGGATCGACGTCTGGGCGGATCCTCGAGCCGCGAAGGCCAGGATGGGGGTGCTTCCGGACGGGGTGCGGCAGTTCGACCGCCTGGCCGGTCGCCAGCTCGTGACCTACTCGGGCCTGCTGCGCGGCATGGATCGGGAGACGGTCGCCCAGCGCACCGAGGATCTGCTGCGGGCCATGGATCTCGTGGAGGCCGCGGGCACCGCTGTGCAGGACTACTCGGCGGGCATGACCAAGAAGATCGCCCTGGCGGCGGCCATGATCCACGCACCTGATCTGCTGGTGCTCGACGAGCCGTTCGAGGCCGTCGACCCCGTCTCGGCGGCGCGGATCCGCGAGCTGCTGCACGGCTTCGCCCAGGCCGGCGGCACGGTGATCGTCTCCAGCCACGTGATGGACCTGGTCCAGCGGATGTGCGACCACGTGGCGATCATGGACGGCGGCGTGATGAAGGCCGCCGGGACCGTCGACGAGGTCCGCGGCGAGCGCTCCCTCGAGGAGGTCTTCGTGGACACCGTCGGCGGCGTCCAGGGCGCAGGGGAGGAGCTGACGTGGCTGAAGCCCCGATGACCCCGCAGGGACCCGGCTCCGAGACCCCCATGCAAGATGCCGGGACCGGGGAAGCCGCACCGCAGGATCTGACCGCTCGGCAGGCGGCCTCTTCCCTTCCCGCCCCTGGCGGGAGCGCGAGCGTGAAGGGCCCGTCGTCCGCAGCCACGGCGCGGCTGGTCGTCGGCCTCAAGGCGCGACTGACCGCGGCGGCCATGCGCCGCAGCACCTGGACCCTGGTGGGCACGATCCTGGGCGGGCTCTACCTGCTCGGCCTCGTGGTCTTCTGGGGCGGCATGGCCTGGGTCGGCGGAGGCGGCGCCGAGCCCCGAGCGGTCGCGGTGCCGGTCGTGCTGGTCGGCGCGGCCGCCACGATCGGCTGGTGGGTCGCCTCCCTGGTCACCGGGCGGGCCGATGCCACGGTGCACGCCGGTCGCTTCGCCCTGTATCCCGTCCCGCGCTCCGGACTGGCCCTGGGCCAGCTGCTCAGCGCGGCCGTGGGGCTGGCGGGGCCGTTCACGCTGCTGGGGCTCCTGGCGCTGAGCCTGGCCTGGCGCGCCACCCCGATCGCACTGATCAGCTCCCTCGTGCTGATCCCCGTCGCCTGGGGGCTCATGGTCCTGGGCAACCGGTGCCTGGCTGCCGGGCTGGAGGGCCTGCATCGCAGCCGGCTGCTCGGCGATGCCGCCTCCGTGCTGGGACTGGCCCTGCTGGTCCTGATGGGGCCGGTGATCGGCGGTCTGACCGGTCTGCTGGCAGGTGGCGGGCTCGACCTCGAGCGGATCGCTGCGGGGGTGTCGTGGACCCCCTGGGGAGCACTGTGGGCGATCCCCGCCGATCTGGCCGACGGCTTCCTGCTGCGCGCTGCGGGTCGGCTCGCCGTGGTCGCTGCGACGGGCATCGCCGTGTGGCTGCTCTGGGCTCGTCTGCTCGAGCGCTCGCTGGAGCATTCGACGGCACCGGTGCGGGGCACGGCCTCTCGCGTGCGCGGCGCCGGGCTGCTGGGCCGAGTGCCCGCGACCCCGTGGGCCGCCGTGGCGGCGCGCAGCATCATCTACTGGCTCAAGGACCCGCGCTACGCAGCCTCGATCGTGCTGATCCCCGTGATGCTGGGCCTGCTGTGGTTCAACTCGGGCTCGGGGGAGGGCGGTCCTCTGCTGTTCGCGGGACCGCTCGTGGCCGCCATGATGGGCTTCACGATCTCGGCCGATGTGGCCTACGACCACTCGGCGTTCAGCCTGCACGTGCTCAGCGGGATCCGAGGCCGCGACGACCGCCTGGGCAGGCTGATCTCGCTGTGTGTCGTGGGAGGGGTGCTGAGCATCGCGGCCCTGCTGTTCGGCGCCGCGATGACCCAGACCTGGCACCTGCTTCCCGGTGTGATCGGCATGAGCCTGCTCGGGCTGCTCGGCGGGGGCGGCATCAGCTCCGTGCTCTCGGCGCGCTACACCTATCCCGTGCCGCTGCCGGGCGATTCGCCCCTGAAGACGCCGCCGGGCTTCACCTTCCTCAACGTGCTGGTGCAGATGGCCGTCATGGTCCTGATCGGAGCCGTGACGATGCTGGCCGGCATCCCGCTGGTGGTCCAGATGATCACCGGACAGGATCTGTGGGGCTGGCTCGGCCTCGCCGTCGGTGTCATCGGCGGGCTGGGCCTGGCCTGGGGCGGCGTCGTCCTCGGCGGCAGGTGGCTCGAGGCCCGGGCGCCGGAGCTGTACCAGCAGGTCTCGTCCTACCGCTCCTGAGCCGCGCCGTGAGGGTGGCCGGACGCACAGGCACGCAAGGCCCTGAGCTGGGGAGGGGCGTCGGGCGCGCGGAGTACACTGGCCGCCATGAGCTTCCACGACGACACCCTCCCCGTGGCGGGTCCCTGGCCCTTCGGCGGGGGAACCTCGAACGAGCCCGTCGGCGGCACCTCGACCCTCGAGCGGGAGGAGACCCGCACCTTCGAGGAGCCTGGCGATCACGAGCGCTTCGCCCACTACGTCCGCAAGGAGAAGATCACGGAGTCGGCCGTCACCGGCGATCCCGTGATCGCACTGTGCGGCAAGGTCTGGGTCCCGGGCCGCGATCCGGAGAAGTTCCCGGTCTGCCCCACCTGCAAGGAGATCTACGACGGCCTGCGCGCTCCGCAGGACGGCGGCAAGTGATCTGAGACCGCGTGCGCTCGGCCCCGTCGGGATCGACGGGGCCTTGCTCGTGCGCCCTCGTGCGCCCTCAGCTCGACCCGCGCCACCCCCGGCCCCGCAGCGATTGCGGGGCGCCCCTCTGCGGCGCGTCCGCACGACGCCCGCCACGCGATCCGCGAAAGGACCTGCCCAGCCCGTGTCCGATGACTCCCAGCCCTCACTGTTCGGCGGCCCGGCCGCCGAGATGCCTCCCGCATACCCCGAGCGCGCCGCCTGGGGCACAGCGGGGAAGCTGCGCGCCTGGCAGGCAGAGGCCCTGGAGAAGTACTTCGCCGCCGAGCCGCGCGACTTCATGGCCGTGGCCACGCCCGGCGCCGGCAAGACGACGTTCGCGCTGCGCCTGGCCCGGGAGCTCGTGGACCGAGGGACCATCAACCGGATCACCGTGGTGTGCCCCACAGAGCACCTCAAGCGGCAGTGGGCGGATGCCGCCGCGCGCGTGAACCTGGCGATCGACCCCAATTTCAAGAACGCCGACGGCAGCCATGCCCGCGGGTTCATTGGAGTCGCGCTGACCTACGCGCAGGTCGGCATGAAGCCGCTGCTGCACCGGGCGCGCACCGAGCAGGGCCGCACGCTGGTGATCATGGACGAGATCCACCACGCCGGCGACTCCCGCTCCTGGGGCGACGGCCTCAAGGAGGCCTTCGAGCCCGCCGCGCGCCGTCTGGCTCTGACCGGCACGCCCTTCCGCTCGGACACCTCGCCGATCCCGTTCGTCACGTACCAGGAGGACAAGGACGGCATCCGCCGCTCGAAGGCCGACTACACCTACGGCTACGGCGACGCCCTCAAGGACCACGTGGTCAGGCCCGTGATCTTCATGGCGTACTCGGGACAGATGCGCTGGCGCACCTCGGCAGGCGAGGAGATGGCCGCCGAGCTCGGCGACGGCTTCACCAAGTCGATCACCGCTCATGCCTGGCGCACGGCCCTGGCTCCCGACGGCGCATGGATCCCCTCCGTGCTCCAGGGCGCCGACCGCCGCCTGACCGAGGTCCGGCGCACGGTCCCCGATGCCGGTGCGCTGGTGATCGCCACGGATCACCAGGACGCCAAGGCCTACGCCGCTCTGCTCGAGCGGATCACGGGCGAGAAGCCCACCGTCGTGCTCTCGGACGACAAGGGCGCCTCCGAGCGGATCGAGGCCTTCGCGGAGGGGGATCAGCGCTGGATGGTGGCGGTGCGCATGGTCTCCGAGGGCGTCGACGTCCCCCGCCTGGCCGTGGGCGTGTACGCCACCTCCACGTCCACCCCGCTGTTCTTCGCCCAGGCGGTCGGGCGCTTCGTGCGCTCGCGCAAGCGCGGGGAGACCGCCTCGATCTTCCTGCCCTCGGTGCCGCTGCTGATGGCGCACGCCAACGAGATGGAGCTCGAGCGCGATCACGCCCTGGACCGTCCCGTGGCGCAGGGCCCGGACTTCGTGGACCTCTCGGAACAGGGCTGGGACGACGACGAGCTCGCGGCCGCCAATCGCGAGGAGAAGGCCTCCTCACAGCTGGCCGGCGGCGAGTTCAAGGCCCTGGAATCGGACGCGTCGTTCCACGGCGTGCTCTTCGACGGCGGCGAGTTCGGCGGCGGCGTGGCCGCCGGCACCGACGAGGAGGCCGACTACCTCGGCATCCCGGGTCTGCTGGATGCCGAGCAGGTCACCACGCTGCTGCGCGAGCGGCAGTCCGAGCACGCCCGTCGGCGCTCGCAGTCGGCAGCCGATCAGTCGCAGCAGGCGTCGTCCGTTCCGGATCACCGCCGGCTCAAGGAGCTGCGCAAGAAGCTGTCGCAGAACGTCTCGGCCTGGTCCGCGCGCACGGGCACGCCGCACGGCGTGATCCACAACGACCTGCGCCGCGAGTGCGGGGGACCGGCCGTGGCCCAGGCCACCGAGGAGCAGATCGAGGCGCGGATCGCCAAGATGCAGAACTGGTTCGTGGGGCGGAAGTAGGACGCACCGGGGCGAGACGCTTCGATGCGGAAAGTCCCGCCGCAGCAGGCGCAGCGCGTCGGTGCGAGGCGGGGTCCCGTCAGTCGCGCACGACCTCCACGCCTGCGTCGTCGAGCTCGTCGATGACGTCCTCGAGGGAATCGGGGGAGACGGCGGCGCTCAGGCTCAGCAGCACCCGGGTCTCGTAGCCGGCGTCGGCGGCGTCCAGGGCGGTGGCGCGCACGCAGTGATCGGCGGCCAGGCCCACGATGTCCACGGCCTCGATCTCCCGATCGCGCAGCCAGTCGTCCAGGCCGATCGGCTCCTCGTCCTCGGCCTCGTCGTCCTCCTCCACCGCCCCCAGGGGCGTGGAGGTCTCCGGGGCCAGGACGCCCTCGAAGCCCGAGTAGGCGGCTTCGTGCTCGCCCTTGCGGAACCAGGCCTCGATGCGGTCGGTCTCGAACTCGTCGTGGGTGTCGGCGCCCTTGGTCTCGGCCACGCAGTGCACGGGCCAGGAGGTCCGGAAATCAGGGTCCTCGGAGAAGTGCGAGCCCGGCGAGATGTGCCAGTCCAGGGTCCCCACGATCGCCTCGTAGTCCCCGTGGTGCTGCTCGATGTGCTCGGAGATCGCGGCTGCGACGTCCGAGCCGCCGTCGACGGCCAGGGAGCCGCCCTCGCAGAAGTCGTTCTGGACGTCGACGACGATCAGTGCGGTGCGCATGAGGAGGGTTCCCTTCAGTTCTCGAGCACGGTGGGGATCGCGGCCTCGCCCTCGGAGAGGCGGGTGGCCGAGCGCGGGAGCTCCCGCACGGAGTCGGCGTGGCGCTGCCGGGCGCGCCGGACGCCCTGGGGGCCGGTCCAGCCGTCGACCAGCTCGCCTCCGCGCACGAAGTCCTGCATCAGGGGGCGGTCGTCGCCGTCGTCGGCGGGATCGTGGCCCACCCCCACGATCTCGTGGGTCGCGGTGCCGCGCGGATCCAGGCGCCGCAGCGCCGACTTGCGCCCGCCGACGGAGGCCTTGCCGGACGAGGCCTTGGCCACGGAGACGAGCTGCCCATCGGCGCCCTCGCGGGCCACGAGCTTGTAGACCATGGAGGACGTGGGGGCCCCGGAGCCGGTGACCAGTCGGGTGCCCACGCCGTAGGAGTCCACGGGGGCAGCGGCCAGCGCTGCGATCGCGTACTCATCGAGATCGGAGGTCACGGTGATGCGCGTGTCGCGGTTTCCCAGGCTGTCGAGCAGGGCGCGCACGCGACCGGCCTGATCCACCAGGTCCCCGGAGTCCACACGCACGGCCCCTAGCTGCGGACCGGCGAGCTCGACGGCCAGGCGCACCGCCTTCTCGACGTCGTAGGTGTCCACCAGCAGCGTGGTCCCCACGCCCATGGTCTCGAGCTGGGAGCGGAAGGCCGCCTCCTCGTCGTCGTGGAGCAGCGTGAACGCATGCGCCGAGGTGCCGATGGTCTTCAGGTCATAGCGGTAGCCGGCCTCGAGGTTGGAGGTCCCTGCGAAGCCCGCGATCACGGCCGCACGGGCGGCGGCCACGGCGGACTCCTCGGAGGCCCGGCGCGAGCCCATCTCCAGGCACGGGCGCTCGCCCGCGGCGGTGATCATGCGGGAGGCGGCGGAGGCCACGGCGGAGTCGTAGTTGAGCACCGAGAGCAGGTAGGTCTCCAGGATGCAGGCCTCGGCGAACGTGGACTCCACGCGCAGGATCGGCGAGTGCGGGAACCAGAGGTCGCCCTCGGCATAGCCGCTGATGTCGCCGGTGAAGCGGAAGTCCGCGAGCCACTCGAGGGTGGCGGCATCCACCACGCCGGTGCGCTCCAGGAAGGCCAGGCGGTCCTCGTCGAAGCGGAAGCTCGCCAGTCCCTCGAGGAAGCGCCCCGTGCCGGCCACGACGCCGTAGCGGCGTCCGGCGGGCAGGCGGCGGGAGAAGACCTCGAAGACGCTGCGCCGCTGCGCGGTGCCGTCGCGCAGGGCGGCCTGCAGCATGGTCAGCTCGTAGTGATCCGTCATCAGCGACGTCGGGGCGGGGGACCAGGTCCGGTTGCTCGATTCCACGCAGGCCACTGTACTGGCCGCCCGCCGTGCGGTCCTGTCCCCGGGCATGGTCCTCATGATGCGCTGTCGGGACCGGTGCCTACGATGGGGCACATCATGGAGCTCAGCACGAGAACCCGCACGCCTCTGACCAGCCTCGGACCGGATCTGGACGAGCGCCCGGAGGTCGACACCGCCCAGCGCACCGCCCTGGAGATCCCGTGGCACGTGGTGGTCTGGGACGATCCCGTGAATCTCATGTCGTGGGTGACCTGGGTCTTCCGCACGCACTTCGGCTTCTCGCAGGCCAAGTCCCACGCGCTGATGCTCGAGGTCCACGAGCGGGGCCGGGCGATCGTGGCCGAGGGCACTCTGGAGGAGGCCGAGCGCCATGTCGCCGCCCTGCACGGCTATGGCCTGATGGCCACCTACGAGCGCGCAGGCGGAGGCCAGGACGCGGATGGGGTGCGCAGCTGATGGCGCACGGATTCCGCTCGGGGGCCCACGGCCTCTCCGCCCGGCTCTCCGCGGATGAGCGAGGGCTGCTGGTCAGGCTCTGCCAGGACATCATCGGCTTGCTCGAGCTCGAGCAGGCCGCTCCGGAGGCAGATCCGCTGGAGGCCCTGCTCGGCGGCGACGGTCCCGTCGAGGCGCCGCAGGATCCGGCGGTGGCGCGCTTGCTGCCGGCCGGCAGCCAGGATCCGGAGCAGGCGGAGGAGTTCCGCCGCTTCACCGACCGGTCCCTGCGCGAGCAGAAGGTCGCCTCGCTGCGCGCTGCGGCACTCGCCTTCGAGTCCGATCCCGTGCGCCTGAGCCCCGCGGCGGCCAGCGACGTCTCCCGGGCGCTCAACGACATCCGTCTGGTGCTCTCGACCCGGCTGGGGATCGACTCGGAGGCGGACGCCCGTCGGGTGGAGAAGGCCTCCGGGAAGAAGCCCAAGGACACCGAGACCTACATGGCCGTCGTCTACGGCTTCGTCTCGTGGCTGCAGGACTCGCTGATCCAGGCCATGCTGGTGGAGCTGCCGGAGGATGACGGGACGGATGATCAGCCGGCGCAGGGCCTCTGACCAGCGTGAGGACTCTGCATGAGTCATCGTGTGAAGTGATCTCCGTGACCTCGTCGGCGCGCGGTTCAGGCTGCTGAGCGGCACCGGTCTACCCTGGGTGCCCTATGCGCGAGATTCCGGGGATCACAGAAGCGGCAGACGGACCCGTCGAGGGTCCGTCGCCCGATGCTCCCATCGGCGTGTTCGATTCCGGCGTGGGCGGGCTGACGGTCGCCCGGGCGATCATCGACCAGCTGCCGGATGAGCGGATCGTCTACGTGGGCGACACCCTCAACGGCCCCTACGGTCCGCTGCCGATCGCCGAGGTGCGCGCCCACGCGCTGCGGATCATGGACGAGCTGGTGGACTCCGGGGTCAAGGTGCTGGTGATCGCCTGCAACACCGCCTCGGCGGCCGTCCTGCGCGATGCCCGGGAGCGCTACACGCGCGCCTACGGCATCCCCGTGGTGGAGGTCATCCAGCCGGCCGTGCGCCGGGCCGTGTCCTCCACGCGCAACGGCCGCATCGGCGTGATCGCCACCCAGGCCACCGTGGGCTCGCGGGCCTACGAGGACACCTTCGCGGCCGCTCCGCAGCTCGAGGTGCGCTCCGTGGCCTGCCCCCGGTTCGTGCCGTTCGTCGAGGCCGGGGTGACCACCGGTCCCGAGGTCCTCGAGACCGCTCAGGAGTACCTGCGTCCGCTGCAGGACTCCGGGGTGGACACCGTCGTGCTCGGCTGCACGCACTACCCGCTGCTCACCGGCGTGATCTCCTACGTCATGGGGGAGGCGGTCACGCTGGTCTCCTCTGCGGAGGAGACCGCCAAGGACGTCTACCGCGCACTGGTGCGCCATGACCTGGCGCGCGTCCAGCCGCCGCAGGAGCCCCACGAGTTCCTGGCCACGGGAGATCCGGAGCCCTTCCAGATCCTGGCCCGGCGCTTCCTGGGCCCGGAGGTCACGGCGGTGCGCCACGTGGGCTCGGTGGCCGAGCAGTTCCCCACGGGCTCGCTGTCCCAGGTGAGCTCGCAGATGCTCGCCGAGCACGCCGCCGTGAAGGACCGCGCCTCCGCCGGCCCGTCCCCTGTCCGCGCCTCCGACGATGAAGGCCCCGTCTCATGATCCTGACCGTGATCGGCTGCACCGGCTCGTTCGCCGGCCCCGATTCCCCTGCCTCCTGCTACCTGCTCACCGGAACCGATCATGAGGGTCGGACCTGGCGGGTGCTCATGGACCTCGGCAACGGGTCGCTGGGCGCGCTGCAGCGCCACATCGAGCTCTCGGAGATCGATGCCGTCCTGATCAGCCACCTTCACCCGGATCACTGCGTCGACCTGGCGGGGCTGCACGTGGCGGTGAAGTGGGATCCGCGCGGCTGGGGGGCCGGCCCGGTCCCGGTCTGGGGCCCGGCCGGGATGATGGACTACATGGAGGCCGCCCACGTCCTGGCCTCCGCGGAGACGATCGAGAACGAGTTCACGATCGGGCAGTGGGAGGACGGCCGGGCCGTGGAGATCGGCCCGTTCCGCATCACCCCTCACCGGGTCGAGCACCCGGTCGAGGATCCGTTCGCGCTGCGCGTCGAGTACGACGGAGCCGACGGCAGCAGCGTGCTGACCTACTCCGGGGACAGCGACGCCTGCGAGGGCCTCACCGAGGCCGCCCGCAATGCCGATCTCTTCCTGTGCGAGGCCGCCTACCACGAGGGCCGCGACGCCTACCGGGGGATCCACCTCACGGGCCTGCGCGCCGGGCAGACCGCCGACGATGCCGATGCCGATGAGCTGATGCTCACGCACCTGCCCGTGTGGAACTCGCCGACCCGTGCCGTCAGGGAGGCTGCCGAGGCCTTCACGGGTCCGATCTCGCTGGCTCAGCCGTCGACCTCGTACCGGATCGTGGCCGACATGGACCGCACCGCCGGTCGCGTCCTGGCCAGGGGCCGCTCGGTGCCGAGCACCACGACCACCATGCGCGTGATCGACCCCAACACGCGCGGTGCCGAGACGCGCTGAGCTCCGGCACGGCTCGCCCGCCGAGCCGTTGGCCGCCGCCGCCCGCGCGCGGCTAGGCTGGGCGCCATGACTTCCGAGGCCGAGACCCCCGCCGCATCCTCGTCCGCGAGCGGACCCCGAGCGGACGGACGCGCCGTCGACGAGCTGCGTCCCATCACCATCACGCGCGGCTGGTCCGCGCAGGCCGAAGGCTCGGCGCTGATCGAGTTCGGGCAGACTCGCGTGCTGTGCACCGCCTCGGTCACCGAGGGCGTTCCGCGCTGGCTGCGCGGCGAGGGCCGCGGCTGGGTCACCGCCGAGTACGCCATGCTTCCCCGGGCCACCGGCACGCGCTCGCAGCGCGAGTCGGTCAAGGGAAGGATCGGCGGCCGCACCCACGAGATCTCCCGGCTCATCGGCCGGTCGCTGCGCTCCGTGATCGACCTGAAGGCGCTCGGCGAGAACACCGTGGTCCTGGACTGCGATGTCCTCCAGGCGGACGGCGGCACCCGCACGGCATCGATCACCGGTGCCTATGTGGCGCTGAGCGAGGCCATGGGGTGGGCCCGACGCCAGGGCCTGGTCACCGGCGATCCGCTCACCGACTCCGTGGCCGCGGTCTCGGTGGGGATCATCGACGGCGTCCCCATGCTGGATCTGCCCTATGTCGAGGACGTCCGCGCCGAGACCGACATGAACGTGGTCGTCACCGGCTCCGGGACCTTCGTGGAGGTCCAGGGCACCGCCGAGGGCGCCCCGTTCGATCGCAGCGAGCTCGACGGCCTCCTGGACCTGGCGGTCGCCGGATGCGCCGATCTGGCGAGGATCCAGGCGGCCACGCTCGCGGAGGGCCGCGATGCCTGAGCAGCATGACCCCTCCCAGGCCGCCGCACCGACCGCTCCCGGTGCGGCCGTGGAATCCGCACCGGAGGACCCCGAGCCAGATCCGGACGCGTCCGCGGTGTCCATCCCATCGGGCGCCCGCCTGGTCCTGGCCACGCACAACGCCGGCAAGCTCGCCGAGCTGCGGGCCATGATCGCAGCCGAGCTGCCCGGTCTGGACGTCGAGCGCGCCGTGGTGGACGCAGGCTCCCTGGGCCTGCCCGACGTCCGTGAGACCGGCACGACCTTCCAGGCCAACGCGCTGCTCAAGGCGCACGCGGCCGCCGAGGCCTCCGGCCTGCCTGCCGTGGCCGATGACTCCGGACTGGCCGTCGACGTCCTTCACGGCGCCCCGGGCATCTTCTCGGCACGCTGGGCGGGGCGCCACGGCGACGACACCGCCAATCTCGAGCTCCTGCTGGCCCAGCTGGGCGATATCCCCGATGAGCACCGTGCCGCGGGCTTCGTGTGCGCCGCAGCTCTGGTGACCCCGGAGGGAGCCGAGCACCTCGAGTTCGGGCACCTGCGCGGCACGCTGCTGCAGGAACCGGTCGGCGACGGCGGCTTCGGCTACGACCCCGTCCTGCGCCCCGACGGCCTGGACGTCTCGTGCGCCCAGCTCGATCCGGAGCACAAGAACCGGATCAGCCACCGGGGACAGGCCATGGCCGCCCTAGCGCCGCACCTGGTCGCCCTGCTCTCCCAGGGCGCTCCCGCAGCGGAGCCCGGAGAGGAGCGCTGAGGTGGTCGCCCTGGGCATGAAGCGCATGCTCCCGTACGCCGATGTGGTGGATGCCGCGCTGCGCGAGATCGGAGAGCACCCGGATCCGAGCACGTGGCGGATCATCACGAGCGGGTCCGCGCACGTGGTCGTGGGGATCGACGACCGGCTGTGCGTGCGCATCGCCAAGAACCCGGCCGCCAAGCGCAGCCTGGTACGGCGCACCGAGGTCCTCTCCAGGCTGCCCGAGTACTCCTTCGCCACGCCGCGGCCGCTGAGCCGCGTGCACGGCAGCCGAGGCCACGGCGCTGTCGCCCTGTCCTGGGTGCATGGCGAGCACCGCTGGGGCAGGGTGGACACCGCGGAGCTGATCTCGCTGCTCGAGCAGCTGTGGGCCACCGACACCGCACCGCTGGAGGCCTATCTGGACCGCCCTGGTCAGCATTGGGGCGGGCATCGTCGGCGTCGGATCATGCTCGACGACGTCGTGCCGCGGCTGCTGCCGCGCAACCGCGAGCTGGCCCGGCACGCGATCCGGGATCTGGCCGAGCTGGAGACGGTGACTCCTCGCCTCGTGCACTCGGACCTGATGGGCCAGAACATGATCTGGTCCGGTGACGCGCTGGCCGGGGTGATCGACTGGGATCACGCGAGCCTGGGCGATCCGGCGCAGGACGTGGCCGCACTGGCCTGCTCGTACGGCTGGCCCACCCTCGACGGCGCCCTGCCGCCCGAGATCCTGCACCGAGCCCGACTGCACGCGCGGATCATGCCCATGCAGTCGGTGGCCTACACGCTGGTCCAGGATCTGGACACGGCGCAGGTCAATCAGGCCGTGGCTCGGGCCGATGAATGGATCGACACTCGTCTGCGAGCCCTGCTGCGCCGCTGAGCCGGGTCCCGAGCCCAGCGGCGATCGCTCAGCCGGTCAGGCCGAGCAGCTGCACCCACCGCTGGCAGGCCTCCTCGATGACCTCCCGGGCCTCCAGCCGCCCGATCTGCTGAGCCTCCAGCGACGCACCGCCATGCGCGGCGGCGATCAATGCCGCCGCCAGCGGTGCGCTGCCGCGGGCGTCCGAGCCCTGCTCCCGCTGGGCCGCGGCCACGGCCGTCTTCCAGAGCTCAGGCGCCGAGGCACCTGTCTGCTCGGCTTCCAGGGCGCAGCGCAGGCCGATGGCCAGCGTTCTGGACGACGTGTCCCGGTCCGGCCCGGCGCTGCTGCCAGCGGCGCGGGAGCCTGGCTGCCCCTGCGGGGTGTCGGCGTCCTGTGCCACGCCCGCGGCGGTGTCCGGATCGCGTCCATCGAGGACGGCCTGGAGCAGCTCGGAGGTGCCGCGGGTGGGACGGGTGAGCCGGCCCAGCACGTCCAGGGCGGACTCGGCGGCAGTGCGCACGGGCTCCTCCGAGCCCCGGCAGCCCTCGACCTGCGCGGCTTGGAGCATGAGCGCCAGCGCGGTCGCGGCCGTCTGCGCCTCGGCCCGTCCGTGGGTGATCGCGGCGGCATCGATGCTCAGCGGGGCGATCGAGCGCCAGCCCACGGGAAGCAGACCGTAGGGGATCGAGCGGATCACCGCAGTCCGGTCCTGGGCCTCCGGGAGCACGGGGCGCTCGACCAGGCCCATGCTGCCGGTGAGCAGCGCCTCCAGCGTCTGGCCCTGGTGGCCGTGATCTGCGTGAAGCACCTGGTGGGCGTCGATCCAGCGCGGCAGCGGGGAGGGCGCGGACTCCGGCCATTCGACGTCCTGGGTGCGCAGCCAGCGCAGCTGCGCCAACCACTGGCAGGCGGTCTCATCGGCGGCCTCACCGGCCGAGGCCCATTCGATCGACTCGAGCAGCCCGTCCATCGTGTAGAGGCTCAGCTGGGTGTCGGCGCTGATCCGTAGCGGCTGAAGCTGGAGCGTCGTAGGACCGGAGACGGCTGCGGCGTCCGCGATGCTCGCCCCCGCTCCTCCGGAGGCCGCACCCGCACCGGGCGAGCCGCCCTGCGCGGCGCCGGGCGACGGGATGCCGAGGACCTGGCCTCCTGCTGCGGTGCTGAGGCCCTCGGGCGGGGCCGCAGGGGCTTGCGCGGGCTCGGGCTGCGCCGTCAGGGCGTCCCCCAGTGCCCCTGCGAGCATGATCGCGCGGACCCGATCGGCGATCCCGGGGAGATCTGCCAGGGTGCCCTGGTCGGGCGAGAGCGCGGGCGAGGACGAGGATGGGGTCATGGCCCCATCCTAGAAGCGCTGGGACGCGCCCCGGCACGAGGCCCGCGGGGCCCCCGACGCTCGGCGCTAGGCTGGGCGCCGAGCACCGCGCAGAGCCGGTGCCGTGAATCCGTCCGCACGACAGCCAGGAGCGCCATGAGCGACAGGGCCAGGCTCGGCACCGGCCGCGAACCCGCAGCCGACCATGCCGCCGGCGGCTCGTGGTCGGGATCCCGCAGCAGCACCGGCGAGGGACGGGCAGACGCGCCGACCGGCTCCGGGCCTAGCGGTGCCGCCGCGGGCTCCGGCGAGTCCGGCGCGGGAGAGCTGGCCACGCCGCTGCCGGACCGGGGCCACCGCGCGCTGGCGATCGGCGGCATCGCCAGCGCGGGCACGGCGGGACGCGGCCCGGAGCTCGGTGCTGCGGGGCACAGCGGCGCCGTCGCAGGGGACGGCGCCGCGCCTGCGGATCCTTCTCCCGGCGCCTCGTCGGAAGCCGACGTCCAGGCCGGCGATCGCACCTCGGACATGACGGTCGAGGACGGCTCTGCCCCGCAGGAGGGAAGCGGCCGCGATCGGCGCACCCGACGGGCGCAGCTGCGCACCCTGATGGTGGGTGACTACCCCGTCCTGCGAGGCGTGGTCTCCAACTGGTACCTCCTGCTGACCCTGATCGTGCGGCTTCCGTCGGTCATCCTGCCGCTGACGGTGCTGACCTACGTCACCGCCGTGTCCGGGCAGGAGCTGTGGGGTGCCGCCTGCGCGGGCGCGGTGCACCTGGGCCAGGCGGTCTCGGTGCTGGCCCTGGTGCGCGGCGACCGGATCCGCCGCCGGCAGTGGATCCTGCTGCTGCACACGCTGCTGCACGTGGGTGTGATCTGCTGGCTCGTCTTCCGCTTCTCGGAGCAGGCGCAGGACGCGCCCACCGCGCCCTGGCCGTGGCTGCTGTGCCTGCTGGCGGGGCTGTCCGCACCGCAGCTGGGCAACGCGACCCGGCTGCGCTGGCGCACCATCCTGGAGCAGCGCCGCAGCCTCGACCTGATCCTGCCGAGCATGCGCCACGACGCCGTCATGGACGCCGTGACCCTGGTGCTCGGCGCGCTGATCGTGGGCGTCCTGGCGATCACGCTGGGGCCGCTGCTGGGGATCATGGCCGCCGCCGGGCTGCTCGTGCTGTGCACGACCGCCCTGCTGCTGCACCCCACCGCCGACATCCTGGGCGAGGATGCCCAGAACCATCTGGTCGATCCGACTCATCAGCCGCTCAACTCCGCCATGCGACGCAGGCTGCGCACGCAGCGGCGCATGCGCTTCCTGCCGGTGGTGGGCGTCGGGTGCATCGGGCTGATGCTGGGCTCGATCCAGATGTGCCTGGTCTACTTCACGTCCTCGGTCGAGGCCATCGAGACGATCGGGGCCCAGTTCGCGGCCCTGGGCCTCACCGCTGGGGCGGCGGCGGTGATCACCGCAGGCGCGCGGCCGCGTCGTCCCTGGAACCTGTGGGTGCTCTTCGGGGCGGTGACGGTGCTCGCCACGCTGCTGATGTCTCTGCCGTCGCGGCCGCTGGGAATGGTCCTCATCCTGGCGGTCCTGGGCGCTGCGATCGGTCCCACGCTGGTGGCCGTGTTCTCCACGGTCCCGCTGATCACCCCGCTGAGCGAGGTCAGGGGACTCACTGCTGCCACGAGCGTCCTCATCCAGGTGGGGATGGGCCTGGGCGTGGGCCTTGCCGGTGTCATGGGCGACCTGGCCGGCTATGAGACGGCCGCCCTGCTGCCGGTCCTGGCGGCGGCGGCTCTTCTGGCGACCGCCTTCGTGCTCATGGCGCGACGCAGCCGCGTGCCCCTGGACCTGGTGGGGGAACGGCCGATCCCGGGCACCGAGTCCGTTCCGAGGATGCTCTCGGAGGACTGAGGCCCGGGATCGGCGCGATCGATCAGCGTCCGCGGATCAGTGGCCGCGGTCGAGCCACTCCTGGACATGCGGGGCCTCGGCCCCGATCGTGGTGGAGTCCCCATGCCCGGTGAGCACCGCGGTGGAATCGGGCAGGGTGAGCAGGCGCTCGCGGATGGACTCGATGATGGTGGGGAAATCCGAGTACGAGCGGCCCGTGGCTCCGGGACCGCCCTGGAAGAGGGTGTCTCCGGAGAACACCACGCCGCTCAGGGGCTCGACGGGGGAGCCCTGGTCGTCCACGACGCCCAGCTCCGGGGCGTAGAGGCACACCGAGCCGGGCGCGTGGCCCGGAGTGTGCAGCGCGCGCAGGCTCAGGGAGCCGATCTGGAACTGCGTGCCCTCGGCGATCTCGTGATCGGGGGCGGTCCGCGGGTGGGTCTGGTCCCACAGCACGCGATCCTCCGGATGCAGCCAGGTCTGCGCCCCGAGCATCTGGGCCACCTGCGGGGCCACGCCCACGTGGTCGTCGTGGCCGTGGGTCAGCACTACCGCCACGACCTCTCGGCCTGCCACCGCCTCCCGCACGGCCTCCGGGGAGTGCGCGGGATCGATCACCAGGCAGCGCTGGCCGTCCCCGACGATCCAGACGTTGTTCTCCACCTCCCACGTGCCTCCGTCGAGGGAGAAGGTCCCGCTGGTCACCACGCGCTCGACGCGCACGGAGCCGTCGGCGGAGGCGGCGACGGTCTGTGGCGCGGTGCTCATTCGCCCACCTCCACGACCGAGCGCAGGACGCGGCCCTGCTTCATCTTCTCGAAAGCGGACTGGACGTCATCCATGGTGATGCGCTCGGAGACGAAGCTGTCAAGGTCCAGTCGACCCAGGCGGTACTGGTCCACGAACATGGGGAAGTCGCGCTCGGGCAGGGTGTCGCCGTACCAGGCGGACTTGATGGAGCCGCCGTGGCTGAAGACCTCGGCCAGGTCGATGTCGGTGACCGTGCCCGGGTTCGGGACGCCCACCAGCACCATGCGACCGGCCAGGTCACGGGCCTCGAAGGCCTGGCGGAAGGTGGCAGCGATGCCCACGGCATCGATCACCAGGTCTGCGCCGTGGCCGCCGGTGATCTCGCGGATGGCCTCGACGGGGTCCTTCTCCTTGGAGTTGACCTTGTGCGTGGCGCCGAAGGACTCGGCGGTGGCCAGCTTCTCGTCGTCGAGGTCCACGGCGATGATCCGCGTGGCTCCACCCAGCTGAGCGCCGGCGATCGCCGCGGTGCCCACGCCGCCGCAGCCGATCACGGCCACGGACTCGCCGCGCTTCACGGCACCGGTGTTGAGCACCGCGCCCAGGCCGGCGGTCACGCCGCAGCCGAGCAGCCCGACGGCCGCGCGCTGCTGCGGCTCGAGGGCACCGCCCGGGATTCGAGTGCACTGACCGGCTGCGACCAGGGTCTTCTCCGCGAAGGCGCCGATGCCCAGGGCGGGCTCGAGCGGGGTGCCGTCCTGCAGGGTCATCTTCTGCGTGGCGTTGAGGGTGTCGAAGCAGTACCAGGGCTCGCCGCGGTGGCAGGCGCGGCACTGGCCGCACACGGCGCGCCAGTTGAGGATGACCTCGTCGCCGACGGCGATGTCCGTGACGCCCTCGCCGATGGCGGCCACGCGGCCGGTTGCCTCGTGTCCGAGCAGGAAGGGGAAGTCGTCCGAGACGCCGCCGACCTGGTAGTGCATGTCGGTCTGGCAGACCCCGCAGGTCAGGATGTCCACCAGGGCCTCCCCGGGGCCCGGATCCGGGACCAGGATGGTCTCCACGACGGGGGCCTCGTCCTTGGCCTTGACGACGACGGCCTTGACTTCATGCATGCTGGATCGCTCCTCGTGCGTGTTCAGGACAGATGCTCGCCGCCGACCCTGGACAAGATGGCGGGAGGCGCCGCGGCACCAGGGCCGCGTCGCCTCCCGCCACTGTAGCGAACAGCACAGACGTCGTGCCTGGCCCGCCTGTCTCAGACCTCGCGCTGGCGCTGCTCGTCGAGCACTGAGCGGGCCTCGTCATCGAAGTGGGCGACCTCGTCGGCGCCCGCCGCGCCGGAGTCCTTCCCACTGGCCGTGTAGTCGATCCCGGAGTCTGAGTCCAGGCGCAGCTGCCGGCCCTGCTCGATGAGCTTGTCCTGCTTCTCGATGTTCGCCACGACCGTGCCGACATCGCGCGGGGGCAGCTGCAGCGTGTCCTCCGCGGGGATGCCGGCCTGCAGCTCGCGCGCCCGCTCGACCTCGGCGTCGATCTCGGCACCCAGCAGGAGCACGTTGTTGAAGATCCACACGCCCAGCAGGCCCAGGATCACGGCGCCGATGACGCCGTAGGTGGCGGTCTGCGTGGCGAACTGCGTGGCGTAGACGGAGAAAGCGCCGGCGGCCAGGATCGCGCCCAGGATTGCGAAGACGGCACCGGGGGAGATCCAGCGCATCTTGGGCTGGCGGACGTTGGGGGTCCGGTAGTACAGGACGGCCACGAGCAGCATGAGCAGCAAGAGGATGACGGGCCACTTGGCGATGTTCCACACGGTCACGGCGGTCGAGCCCAGGCCGATGGCATCGCCCAGGGTCTCCGCGATGCCGCCGGAGAGCAGGATCATCAGGAAGATCAGCACCACGGTGATCACGACCGTCAGCGTGGTCAGCAGCATGGACAGCTTGAGCTTGACGAAGCCGCGGCCCTCCTCGACCTCGTAGATCCGGTTCATGGCCCGGGAGAATGCGCCGACGTAGCCGGAGGCCGTCCACAGTCCGGTGGCCACACCGATGATCAGGGCGATGATGCCGCCGCCGGTCGAGCTGGTGAGGTTGTTGATCGGCTCGGAGAGCAGCTCGTTGAGCTCCGGCGGGACGCGTCCGTCCAGGAAGCCGGTGATCGCCTGCGTGGTCTGCTCGCCCTGGCCGAACACGCCCAGCAGGGAGACGACGGCCAGCAGGCCGGGGAAGATCGCCGAGACCGTGAAGTAGGTCAGCGCTGCGGCCAGGTCCGTGCAGCCGTCCTGCGTGAACTCCGCGAACGACCGCTTGAGGACATAGCCCCATTTCATCTTGGTCGGCGAGTCCGGCTTCGAGCTGCTCTCGGCCGCGGGGGCCTCGGCGCGCTCCAGGGTCTCGCGAAGGTTGTTCTTCGCCACGTGGGGCTCCTTGCTGAGGGTCGAGAGGGAACTCGGATCGCTCGTGAGCTCGGGCGGCCGTCGCGATCCGGGAGTTCAGTGTACTGAGATCCGGCCCGCGGACCCGGGAGCCGGCGCGACCCCCGTCGCTCCGACGCGCCGGGCAGGGCGGGTCGAGGCGGCAGGGTCCGCATGGTGCAGGGCGCGGACCGGGGAGGTCCGTGCGGGGATCAGTCGGTCAGGCTGTGGCGCAGGCGATCGGAGAGCCGGGTGAGGATGCGCAGCTCCTCCGAGTCCAGCCCGGCGACCATGAGCTCGTGCACGTGGCGGTCGAAGTGCTCCGCGATGCGCTGCTGCAGGTCCTTGCCGTCCTCGGTGAGCCTGATGCGCAGGCCGCGCAGGTCCTGGGGATCCTGCCAGCGGTGGACGAGGCCCTTGGCCTCGAGCCTCTCGAGCATGCGGGAGAGGCTGGACTGCGTGAGGAGGACATACTCGTTGAGCTCGTTCAGGCGGATGCCGCGGGCGTCGGAGCGGGCCAGGTTGAACAGGACGTCGTATTCGCGCATGGACAGATCCGCGAACTCCTCCTGTCGCTGGAGCTTGCGCATGACGGTGACCTGGGCTCGGTACAGGGCCTCCCATGCAGTGGTGGAGGTCTCTACGGGGTCGTTGTCAGATTCTCTGGTGGGCACGAGCCAGATCATATGTCATCCAAGTCGAATGCATGATTCTTCCGTGTCCACCGAAAGGCGCCTGTGTCCGGAGAAAAGGTCGGGGACAGTTCCGACGGCGGTCTCCGTCCATGTCTGTGGCCTGCAACGTCACGGAAGGACGGGCCGGGACGACGCCGGCCTCCCATGCATATGCATGGGAGGCCGGCGTTCAGGCGTGCGTCATGAAAGCGCTCGGAGGCTATCCGCTCATCGGATTCCGAGGGTCTTTGCGGTGTGGCCCATGATCTCGTCGGCCAGCGCCGGGTTCTCATCGAGCTGCTGACCCAGCGAGGGGATCAGGTCGGTGAGGCGGGACTTCCAGGCCGCGGAGTGGTTCGGGAAGCAGCGTCCCAGCAGGTCGATCATGATCGGGACCGCGGTCGAGGCGCCCGGGGAGGCGCCCAGGAGGCCTGCGATCGAGCCGTCGTCGGCGGTGATGAGCTCCGTGCCGAACTGCAGCACGCCGCCCTTCTTCTTGTCCTTGCGCATGACCTGCACGCGCTGGCCGGCGTGGACGAGCTCCCACTCCTCGGCCTGGGCCTGCGGGTAGAACTCGCGCAGGGCCTCCATGCGCTGGTCCTTGTTCTTGGCCAGCTCGGAGAGCAGGTACTTGACCAGGTCCAGGTTGGCCAGGCCTGCGCGGGCCATGGGGTAGATGTTGTCGGGGCGCACGGACTTGGGCAGGTCCAGCAGGGAGCCCTGCTTGAGGAAGTTCGGCTTGAAGCCGCCGTAGGGGCCGAACAGCAGCGACTTCTTCCCGTTCTCGTAGCGGGTGTCCAGGTGCGGCACCGACATGGGCGGGGCGCCGACGGCCGCCTGGCCGTAGACCTTGGCGTCGTGGCGCTCGGCGATGCTGGGATTGGAATTGCGCAGCCACAGCCCGGAGACCGGGAAGCCGCCGAAGCCCTTGATCTCCGGGATCCCCGACTTCTGCAGCAGCGGCAGGGCTCCGCCGCCGGCGCCGACGAACACGAACTTGGCGCGGATCTCGCGGGAGTCCTCCGAGTTCAGGCGGTTCTGGGTGCGCACGATCCAGGTGCCGTCCGGCTGGCGGTCCAGGTTCTGCACCTGGACGCCGGTGCGGATCTCGGCGCCGTTGGCCTCCATGTGCCGGATCAGCTGGCGGGTCAGCTCGCCGAAGTTGACGTCGGTGCCTTCCGGGGCGAAGGAAGCGGCCACGGGGCCGGCGCCGCGGCCCTCCTGGGTCAGCGGGGCCCACTGGGCGATCTGGTCGCGGTCCTCGGAGAGCTCGAGGCGCTCGAAGAGCTTGTGCTGCGAGAAGGACTCGTGGCGGGCCCGCAGGTACTCCACGTGGTCCGGGTTGAAGACCATGGAGATGTGCGGGACCGGGTTGATGAACGAGCCCGGCTGGCCGAGCTTGCCCTCGGTGACGAGCGTGGACCAGAACTGGCGCGAGACCTGGAACTGCTCGTTGATCTTCACGGCCTTGGTGGCATCGACCGTGCCGTCCGCGGCGCGCGGGGCGTAGTTGAGCTCGCACAGCGCGGAGTGCCCGGTGCCGGCGTTGTTCCACACCGCCGAGCTCTCCTGGCCCACGTGGTCGAGGCGCTCGAGCAGGGTGATGCTCCAGCTCGGCTCGAGTTCCGTGAGCATGGCGCCCAGGGTCGCGGACATGATGCCGCCGCCCACCAGGACGACGTCGGTGGATTCCATGGTCTTGGTCACGTGAAGAGGCCTCCGTCTGCTCGGGCGCGGAGATCAGCTGCCCTGGACCCGGGCCTCCGCGCGCGTGGTCGCCTCCCAGGCTACTCCGTCGTGGGCCGTGCCTGCGGTCACGACTGGGTGAGCTCGACCTCGCGGAAGGGCTCGAAGCCCGTGGAGGACAGGGGGAAGGACGCCGTGCGCTGATTCACGGCCACGGCAGTGATGGGGAAGGCCAGGGGCAGCGCGGCGCGGTGCTGGGCGACCTGGTCGCCGACTCTGCTGTAGAGCTCCTGGCGCTGCTCGCCGTCCGGGACCCCCGCGGCCTCCTCGATGAGCTCGTGGAGGCTCTCGGATCGCAGGTCGAGCTCCGGGGTGGTCGCGGAGAAGAGCACGGCCGTGAAGAAGTCCTGATCGCGCAGCCCGCCGCTGAGGCCGCTGAGGAAGAGGTCGTGATCGGCGGAGCGGGTGCGCAGGCTCTGCGCGTAGGTGCTCCAGGGCAGCGGCACCGGCTCGATCTCGAACCCGCAGCGCACCAGCTGCTCCGAGATGTCGGCGTAGAGCCGCTCCGGCTCCAGCGCCCAGGAGCGGGAGGCTCCGGTGGGGTAGGCGAAGCGCAGGGGCGTGCCGTCGTAGCCGGCGTCCTCGAGGGCCCGGCGCGCGTCCTGCGGGTTGTAGTCGGGGTATCCGGAGGTGCCGTCGGGGATGTTGAAGCGGGCTGGCATGAAGTCCTGGGCCACCCCGGTGCCCTCGGGGTAGTGCTCGCGCACCAGCGCCTGCCGATCGATCGCGGACATCACCGCGCCGCGGACCTCGAGGGAGTCCAGCCACTTCGACGAGGTGTGGATGCCCAGGTAGGACAGGGCATAGGGGTCGCGCTGCAGGACCTGGACTCCGTCGCGGGCCAGCGGCGCGAAGTCCGAGAGCCCGACCAGGTCGTAGCCGTCCACGCGTCCGGTCTCCAGGGCGATGTAGCGCATGCGGGGGTCGAGGATCGCCACGAACGACAGGCGGCCGATGGCTCCAGTGCCGTTCCAGTGCTCGGGGAAGGACTCGAGCTCGATGGGATCGTCCGGGAGCTGACCTGCGCCCGGGTCGAGTCCGCGCACCACGCGGAACGGCCCAGTGCCCACGGGTGCGGTGCCGACGGTGTCGTCGTCGATCGAGGCGCTCGAGGCGATCCCGAAGGCCGGGTGCGTCAGGCACGTGACGAGGGCGGGGAAGCGGCGGGTCAGCAGCAGGCGGAAGGTGTGCTCGTCGACCGCCTCGCAGCCGTCGTAGAGGCTTCCCTGGGGGGTGCCGCGGCGGAAGATCGCATCGAACAGGCTGTGCCGCCCGGTCGCGGTGTCTCGCACGGAGGCCGCCGCCCAGCGCTCGAAGTTGCGGCAGACGCTCTGGGCGGTGAGCTTCTCGCCGTCGTGGAAGACGACGTCGCGACGCAGAGCGAAGTCGAGGGTGCGTCCGTCGTCGGAGGCAGCCCAGCTCACCGCGAGCGCAGGCACGGCCTCGCCGGTCAGGGAATCCGGGGCCACGAGGCCGTCGAGCACCTGGCGGGCCACGCGATTGGTCTCCACATTGTCCGTGAGCGTGGGGTCCAGCGTGGGGGCCGTGGCCGCATTGGCGAACACGTACGGCCGCTGCGATGCGCTCTGCTCCTCGGAGGCGGAGTCGGCTTCCGATCCCCGGGAGCAGCCGGCCAGCGCCAGGGCGGAGGCGCCGAGCAGCAGCGCTCGGCGGGTCGGCTGAGCGCTCACGATTCCTCCTGGGGCTGGTCTCGGTCGGGGACGGCGGTGCGGGAGCGCGGGCGATGAGCAGGCGCGCTGCGGGAGTGCGCGAGGCGGGACTCGAACCCGCACGCCGGAGCACAGGAACCTAAATCCTGCGTGTCTGCCAGTTCCACCACTCGCGCTCGCCCCGCACTGCGGGGGCCGCCCGATCATACCGTCGACGGAGCCGACGACGCCGGCCGCATCGCCTCAGTCCTCCAGGCCGAGGTCCCGGCGCAGCTTGGCCACGTGGCCCTTGGCGCGCACGTTGTACTGGGCGAGCTCGACGACGCCGTCGGCGTCGACGACGATCGTGGAGCGGATCAATCCCTCGTACACCTTGCCGTAGTTCTTCTTCTCGCCCCAGGCGCCCCAGCGCTCGGCGACCTCGTGATCGGGGTCCGAGAGCAGGGGGAAGCCGAGCGACTCCTTCTGCGCGAAGCGCTCGAGAGCGGCGGGGGCATCGGGGGAGATGCCCAGGACCTCGAAGCCGTCGGCGCGGAAGCGCTCCAGGCGGTCCTGGAAGTCGCAGGCCTGGGTGGTGCAGCCGGGGGTGGAGGCCTTCGGGTAGAAGTAGACGATGACCCGACTGCCGCGCAGCCCGGACAGGGTGACCTCCTCGCCTGCGGCATCGGTGAGGGTGAAGTCAGGGGCCTGCTCTCCGGGGGTCAGTCGCTGGGACATGTTCGGACTCCTTCGTCGCTGTCGGGTGCTGCTGACATGGTCGCAGATCGGCCTGATCCGGCAGTCGGGGCCGAACCCATGCGGCAGTGAGGATTGCTTCCCTCGTCATGGTTACAATCGTGTCATGTCCGAGAACTCCGAGTGGTCGACCAATCGCCTCCTGTCCACGGCGGCCCGGCTCGTCGAGCACTCGTGGAACGAGCGGCTGGCGGCCCTGGGCGTGACCCACGCCGGGTACATGGCGCTGGACGTGCTCCACGAGCACGGCACGCTGAGCCAGGCCCGGCTCGCCCAGGAGGTCCGGGTCCAGGCGCAGACCATGGGCAAGACCCTGCACCGGCTGGAGAGCCACGGGCACATCAGCCGCAGCCCCAATCTCAAGGATCGGCGCAGCCACCTGGTCTCGATCACCGAGGCGGGTCGGAACGTCCTGAACGAGGCCTCGCGCCTGGAGGGCGAGCTGATCGACGACGGCACCCTGAGCGACGAGCAGCTGCGCCGCAGCCTGGCGCACATCATCTCCACTCTCGGCGCCTCCCGCTGGAAGTTCGATGTCGATGCCCAGGGCGCGGTGTACGAGGTCTCCGAGGACCAGGGTGAGCGCCCTGCCGAGTCTGCTCCAGCGGCGGGGGGGTCGGAGGCGGTCTGAGGCCGCGGCGCCCGGCCGGCTCTGCGCCCCGGCGAGCGCGGCATGCGGCGTTCATGACGGTGTTCATGCATAAGGGCCCGACTCCAGCTGCAGACGGGCCCTTTGCCTTTCCTGTGCGCCCCCTCGGACTCGAACCGAGAACCCGCTGATTAAGAGTCAGCTGCTCTGCCAATTGAGCTAGAGGCGCGGGATGCGATCTGGGGGAGCGGAACGCTGCCGCTTCCTTCGATCTGCGCCGCAAGACGTTACCACAGGGCGGACTCGGACTCGCTGGGCCTCCAGGAGAGGTGCGGGGAATCCGTTTCGCGAAGCTGTGCTCCGTCGAACGACGAGGAAAGAATGTACCGGAGGTTCCCGGCGCTGTCCACTTGGTGCTCCCGGACGTGGTCTGTCTCACTATGCGGGACGGTCGTTCCGAGGATTGACACGCCCTTGCGGGGCATCGGAGCATGGCCGACATGCAGTGGATCACAGCGCGCCGTCACTCGGTCATCCTGACCGGGCTGGTCGTCCCAGTCGGGCGACCGGTCTGACGCGCGCTGAGCATCCCGCGAGCTGAAGGCCCCGTCGCCCGTCCGCACCAGGATGGATCGGGGCCTTCGCTCGTTCAGCCCGCCCGCACGATCGCCTTGGCACCCGGGGCGCCGGCGAGCGGCCGCTTCCGGAGGATGGCGAGATGCCCGAGACCTCCCGGTGCCGTCGTGCGCCAGGGGGCCGCGGGAGGCCTTCGGATCGGGGACAATGTCTGCAACGGCCGCTGGGCCGAGGACCGCAGCGCCGAGGATTCGGCACGAAGGACGATGACATGAGCAGTGGAACAGAGATCAGCCCCGCGCTGATGGCCAGTCGGCGCACGGGTGCGGGGCACCAGAAGGCGGCCTCCGACTCGGGCGTCGTCATGCCGCGGGTCATGGGGCCGAACCCCACGATCGCCCCGGAGGAGACCACCGGGTCGGGGGCGGTCATCAAGTCCCTGCAGGCCCTGGGCGTCACGGACGTCTTCGGCCTGCCGGGCGGGGCCATCCTGCCCACCTACGACCCCCTGATGGACGCCGAGGGCATCAATCACATCCTGGTCCGCCACGAGCAGGGCGCCGGGCACGCAGCCGAGGGCTACGCCATGGCCTCCGGGCGCGTGGGCGTGTGCATCGCGACCTCCGGCCCGGGTGCCACCAACCTGGTCACCGCCCTGGCCGATGCCAACATGGACTCGATCCCCATGGTCGCGATCACCGGTCAGGTCGCCTCGAGCCTGATCGGCTCGGACGCCTTCCAGGAGGCGGACATCGTGGGCATGACCATGCCGGTCACCAAGCACTCCTACCTCGTGACCGACGCCGACGAGATCCCTCGCATCATGGCCGAGGCCTTCCACCTCGCCTCGACCGGCCGTCCCGGCCCCGTGCTGGTGGACATCGCCAAGGATGCCCAGGTCGCGTCCACGACCTTCTCCTGGCCGCCCACCCTGGACCTGGTCGGCTACCGCCCGATCGCCCGGGGCCACGCCAAGCAGATCCGCGAGGCCGCGCGCCTGATCCGCGAGGCCCGTCGTCCGGTGATCTACGCCGGCGGCGGCACGATCAAGGCGGAGGCCTCCGAGCAGCTGGCCGAGCTGGCCGAGCTCACGGGCGCCCCGGTCGTCACGACCCTCACCGCCCGCGGCGTCTTCCCGGACTCCCACCCCCAGAACCTGGGCATGCCGGGCATGCATGGCACGGTGCCGGCCGTCTACGCCATGCAGCAGGCGGACCTGCTGATCGCCCTGGGCGCTCGGTTCGACGACCGCGTGACCGGTGTCCTCGCCTCCTTCGCCCCGAACGCCAAGGTCATCCATGCGGACGTCGACCCCGCGGAGATCTCCAAGAACCGCGTCGCCGACGTCCCGATCGTGGGCGATCTGGCCACGGTGATCCCGGATCTCTCCGAGGCGCTGCGCTCCGGCACGCAGCAGCTGCCGGACCTCGCCGACTGGTGGAAGGTCCTCGACGGCGTGCGCGAGACCTACCCGCTCGGCTGGACCCCGACCGAGGACGGCCATCTCAGCCCGCAGCTCGTGATCCAGAAGATCTCGGAGCTCAGCGGACCGGAGTCGGTCTACGCCGCGGGCGTGGGCCAGCACCAGATGTGGTCCTCGCAGTTCATCCGCCACGAGCGGCCGCGCCAGTGGCTGAACTCCGCCGGACTGGGCACCATGGGCTTCGCCGTGCCCGCGGCCATGGGCGCCAAGGTCGCCGAGCCCGAGCGCACGGTGTGGGCCATCGACGGCGACGGCTGCTTCCAGATGACCAACCAGGAGCTGGCCACGTGCACGCTCAACGGGATCAACATCAAGGTCGCGGTCATCAACAACAGCTCGCTGGGCATGGTGCGGCAGTGGCAGACCCTGTTCTACGACGGCCGCTACTCGAACACCCACCTGAACACGGGCCATGACTCCCGGCGGGTCCCCGACTTCCTCAAGCTCGGCGAGGCCTACGGCTGCGCCGTCTTCCGCTGCGAGCGGGAGGAGGACGTCGAGGAGACCATCCGCGCGGCCATGGAGGTGAACGACCGCCCGGTCGTCATCGACTTCGTGGTCTCCGCCGACGCCATGGTGTGGCCCATGGTGCCCTCCGGCGTGGCGAACGACCTGATCCAGATCGCCCAGAACATGACGCCAGATTGGAACCAGGACGATGCCTGAGCAGTCCCGACACACCCTCTCGGTCCTCGTGGAGGACAAGCCGGGCGTCCTGACCCGTGTGGCCGCACTGTTCGCCCGGCGCGCGTTCAACATCGACCAGCTCGCCGTGGGCGGCACGGACCAGGAGGGGCTCTCCCGCATCACGGTCGTCGTGAACGCGGACCCGCACTCCCTCGAGCAGGTCACCAAGCAGCTGAACAAGCTGGTGAACGTGATCAAGATCGTGGAGCTCGCCCCGGAGGCCTCGGTCTCCCGGGAGCACGTCATGATCAAGGTCCGGGCGGATGCGGCAACGCGGCTGCAGGTCACCCAGGCCGCCGACCTCTTCCGCGCCTCGATCATCGACGTCTCCCCGGACTCGGTCGTCATCGAGGCCACCGGCTCCTCGAACAAGCTCGAAGCGCTGCTCGAGGTCCTCCAGCCCTTCGGAATCCGCGAGATCGCCCGTGCCGGTACGCTGGCGCTCGGTCGCGGATCGAAGTCCATCACCGACCGCGCGCTGCGCCACTGATGCGGCCCCGCCCCGGGCCGTCGAGCACGGAACGGGGCATCGTCGCAGGCGCAGCGCCGGCACCGAAACGCCCGCACCCGCTGCGGGTCACCCACCCAAGGAGATGCACACGAACATGGCAGCAGAGATCTTCTACGAGGATGACGCCGACCTCTCGATCATCCAGGGCCGCAAGGTCGCGGTCATCGGCTACGGCTCCCAGGGCCACGCCCACGCGCTGAACCTGCGCGACTCGGGCGTCGACGTCCGCATCGGCCTGGCCGAGGGCTCCCGCTCGCGCGCCAAGGCCGAGGCCGAGGGCCTGCGCGTCCTGACGGTGGCCGAGGCCGCCGCCGAGGCCGACGTCATCATGATCCTGACCCCGGATCAGGTCCAGCGCACCGTGTACGCCGAGTCGATCCAGCCGAACCTCGCCGACGGCGACGCGATCTTCTTCGCGCATGGCTTCAACATCCGCTTCGGCTACATCGAGGCCCCGCAGGGCGTCGACGTCGCCATGGTCGCGCCCAAGGGCCCGGGCCACACCGTGCGCCGCGAGTTCGAGGCCGGGCGCGGCGTGCCGGACCTGGTCGCCGTGGAGGTCGACGCCTCCGGCAAGGCGCTGGAGCTCGCCCTGTCCTACGCGAAGGCCATCGGCGGCGCTCGCGCCGGCGTGATCAAGACGACCTTCACCGAGGAGACCGAGTCGGATCTGTTCGGCGAGCAGGCCGTGCTGTGCGGAGGCATGTCCCAGCTGGTCCAGTACGGCTTCGAGACGCTGACCGAGGCCGGCTACCAGCCGGAGATCGCGTACTTCGAGGTCCTGCACGAGCTCAAGCTGATCGTCGACCTCATGGTCGAGGGCGGCATCTCCAAGCAGCGCTGGTCGATCTCGGACACCGCCGAGTACGGCGACTACGTCTCCGGGCCGCGCGTGATCGATCCGTCGGTCAAGGAGAACATGAAGGCCGTGCTCGCCGACATCCAGGACGGCACCTTCGCCCGCCGGTTCATCGAGGACCAGGACAACGGCGCCCAGGAGTTCCAGCAGCTGCGCGAGAAGGGCCAGGGCCACAAGATCGAGTCCGTCGGCCGCGAGCTGCGCAAGCTGTTCGTCTGGTCGGACTCGGACGCCGACTACAACGAGGGCTCCGCCGCTCGCTGATCCGCGCAGCACCTCATCACGACGGCGGCCTCCCCTTCCATCAGGAGGGGAGGCCGCCGTCGCGCTGTGCGCAGCCGATCAGCTGCCGGTGGTGATCACCGGAACGCCCTCGGAGGGCTGGACGACGACGAAGCCGGGGCCGTGGAAGGCCAGCTGGAAGGCCTCCCCGGAGCCGCCGCGGAACATGCCCGAGAAGTTGAAGTCGTTCTTGATGGACGGCGCCAGGTTGGTGGACCAGCACACCGCGGCCTGGGGATCCACGAAGGTGGGCTGCGTCGAGGCATCCAGGACCATGGGCTCGCCGTCGCAGCACACGGCGATGAAGCCGTGACCGGACAGCTCGAGGTTGAACAGGCCGCCGGCCATGAAGCCCGCGCCCTGGATGCGCTTGATGTCCCAGTTCAGGGAGCCGTCGAAGGCCAGCAGGGAGTCGGAGTCGACCGTGATGGCCTCGCCCTCGAGCTGGATCAGGAAGATGTTGCGCGCCTGGCGCGCGAAGAAGACCTCGCCCTGGCCGGAGACGCGCATCATGGCCCCGCCCTCGCTGGTCATGGCCTTCTTGAGGAACTTGCCCAGGGAGCCGGAGCCCTCGTGGGTGAAGGTCATCTGCCCCTGATAGGCCACCATGGCGCCCTTGGTGGCGATGATGTCCTGGGACATGTTGACCCGGAGCATCTTGGAGGACTGCAGGGCCCACTGGTCCTGCGTCTCGCGCTCCATGTGATCCGGGGCGAACAGTTCGCTGCGCATCGCGTGCCTTTCGTGCTGGGAGACGCCCGACGGTCGCGGGCAGGATCAGCGTCTCACATGAAATTGCTTAAGTGAATACTTGACGGGATCGTGGCCGCTCCGTGTCGGGGCGGGCACGGCGCCGGCGGTGGGGCGGGCGCGGTCGTCGCCGCTACGATGGTTCGCGTGACTTCTGAGCAGACTGCCGACGTGAGCGCCGAGACCCCCGAGCCCGAGACCGTGACCAGCGCGCGACCGGCGTTCTACCTCACGACCGCCATCTCGTACCCCAACGGGGCGCCGCACATCGGGCACGCCTACGAGGCCATCGCCGCGGATGTCCTGGCCCGGTTCAAGCGCCTGGACGGCTATGACGTCCGCTTCCTGACCGGCACCGACGAGCACGGCCAGAAGATGCAGCAGACCGCCGACCGCGAGGGCATCGCGCCCAAGCAGCTCGCCGATCGCAACGCGGCCGCGTTCCGGTCCATGGACGACATGCTCCAGGTCTCCTACGACCGCTTCATCCGCACCACGGATGCGGATCACTACGAGGCCTCGCAGGAGATCTGGCGGCGCATGGAGGCCAACGGGGACATCTACCTGGACTCGTACTCGGGGTGGTACTCGGTGCGCGACGAGGCCTACTACGCCGAGGACGAGACCGAGGTCGTCGACGGCGTGCGCCTGTCCAAGGGCACTGGCACGGAGCTGACCTGGACCGAGGAGTCCTCCTACTTCTTCCGGCTCTCCGCCTATCAGGACCGTCTGCTGGCCCTCTACGAGGACGGGCTGGTGGGCCCGCAGTCGCGCAGCAACGAGGTCGCCGAATTCGTGCGCGGCGGACTGCGCGACCTGTCGATCTCGCGGACCACCTTCGACTGGGGCGTCCCCGTGCCCGGGGACCCGGATCACGTCATGTACGTGTGGGTGGACGCCCTGACCAACTACCTGACGGGTGTGGGCTACCCGGATGTCGACGGCGAGCTCTTCCAGAAGTTCTGGCCGGCGGACGTGCACATCATCGGCAAGGACATCATCCGCTTCCACTCGGTCTACTGGCCGGCCTTCCTGATGTCGGCCGGACTGCCGGTCCCGCGGAAGGTCTTCGGGCACGGCTTCCTGTTCAACCAGGGCGAGAAGATGTCCAAGTCCGTGGGTAACGTGATCGACCCGCAGTCGCTGGTCAGCGCCTACGGCCTCGACGCCCTGCGCTTCTTCCTCATGCGCGAGGTCCCCTTCGGACAGGACGGCTCGTACTCGCACGAGGCGATCGTCTCGCGCATCGATTCGGACCTGTCGAATGACCTCGGCAACCTGGCTCAGCGCTCGCTGTCCATGGTGGCCAAGAACCTCGAGGGCCGCGCCCCGCAGCCGGGCGAACTCACGGCCGAGGACCGCCAGATCCTCGACGACGCCCACGCCCTGCTGCCGCAGGTCCGCGAGGCCTTCGACGCGCTCCAGTTCCATCGCGGTCTGGAGCAGATCTGGAAGGTCGTCGCGCAGTGCAACCGCTACTTCAGCTCGCAGGAGCCGTGGGTGCTGCGCAAGACCAATCCCGAGCGCATGGCCACGGTGCTGTGGTCCACGCTCGAGGTCGTGCGCACGGTCGCGGTGCTGGTCCAGCCCGTCATGCCCGGATCGGCCGCACGCCTGCTCGACGCGCTCGGGCAGGAAGCGCAGGACCGCGAGTTCACCGCGCTGTCGCGCGAGCTCGTGCCCGGCACACCGCTGCCCAAGCCCACGCCGGTCTTCCCGCGCTACGAGGAGCCCTCGAAGGATTGAGCGCCCTGCCTGCCCGCAACGTGGACGTTCGTCTCACATCATGAGATGACATCGCGGGCCGGGGACGGCGGGCCCGCGCCGTCGTATCGTGAGGGGCATGACCGCGCAGAACACCGCCACCGCCTCGTCCGCCTCCCACCGCATCGCCGTGATCCCCGGGGACGGGATCGGCCCGGAGGTCGTCGCCCAGACGCAGAAGGTGCTGGCGGCGGTGTGCGCCCCGGCAGGGATCGAGCTGCAGGAGACCAGCTTCCCGCTGGGCGCCGAGCACTGGCTGGCCACGGGGGAGACCCTGCCGGATGAGACGCTCGAGCAGCTGCGCGGCTATGACGCCATCCTCTTCGGCGCTGTGGGCGCGGCTCCTGGCGACAAGCGGATCCCGTCGGGGATCATCGAGCGCGAGATGCTGCTGAAGATGCGCTTCAGCCTGGACCACTACATCAACCTGCGCCCGTCGGAGCTGTTCCCCGGCGCGGTCTCTCCGCTGAGCGACCCCGGGAACATCGACTTCGTCGTGGTCCGGGAGGGCACCGAGGGCCCGTACACCGGCAACGGCGGTGCGCTGCGCGAGGGCACAGATCAGGAGATCGCCACGGAGGTCTCGATCAACACCGCCCACGGCGTGCAGCGACTGGTGCGCTACGCCTTCGAGCTGGCGGCCGAGCGGCCTCGGCACAAGCTGACGCTCGTGCACAAGCACAACGTCCTGGTCCACTCCGGGCGCCTCTACCAGCGCACGGTGGATGCGATCGCCCAGGAGTTCCCGACGGTCGAGGTCGACTACATGCACATCGACGCCGCGACCATCCACATGACCGTGGATCCGGCCCGATTCGACGTCATCGTCACGGACAACCTCTTCGGCGACATCATCACCGACCTCGCCGGCGCCGTCTCCGGCGGCATCGGCCTGGCTCCCTGCGGCAACATCAATGCCGCTCGCACCGCGCCGTCCATGTTCGAGCCCGTCCACGGCTCGGCCCCGGATATCGCCGGACAGGGCATCGCCGACCCCACCGCCTCGATCCTGGCGGGGGCCATGATGCTGGATCACCTGGGACACCCCCAGCAGGCCCAGCAGATCCGCGACGCCGTGCGACGCGACTTGGAGGCCTCCGGCTCGCAGCGCCGCAGCACCGAGCAGATCGGCGACGCGGTCGTCGCCGCCCTGGCCTGATCAGGCCAGGGCTCCCGCACCACCAGCACACAGGCTCTCCGGCTCCCGAGCCGGGCGCAGGCCGCGCGCGCAGCCGCGGCAGAATCGACGGAACCGACATGAGCATCGACTTCCAGCGCACCCCGAACCCGAATCCGGCCACCGCGCAGCAGCGCGAGGAGATCCTGGCCGCGCCCGGCTTCGGGCAGCACTTCACCGATCACATGGTCACGATCGAGTGGACCGGCGACGTCGAGTCGGGCGAGGGCTCGTGGGGCACCCCGCACCTGCAGCCCTACGGGCCGCTCCAGCTCGACCCGGCGGCGGCCGTGCTGCACTACGGGCAGGAGATCTTCGAGGGGCTGAAGGCCTACCGGCACGACGACGGCTCTGTGTGGACGTTCCGCCCCGAGTCCAACGCGAGCCGGCTGCGCCGCTCCGCCCAGCGGCTGGTCATGCCCGAGCTGCCGGAGGAGCTGTTCCTGGCCTCCCTGCGCGAGCTCGTGAGCGCCGATCAGGACTGGGTGCCCTCGGGGGACGGGCAATCGCTGTACCTGCGCCCGTTCATGATCGCCACGGAGTCCTACCTGGGGGTCCGGCCCGCGCGCCGCTACCTGTTCTGCGTGATCGCCTCTCCGGCGGGCTCCTACTTCGGCACGGTCGACACCGTCGACATCTGGCTGTCCCAGGACTACGCCCGCGCGGGCGTGGGCGGGACCGGCGCGGCCAAGTGCGGCGGCAACTACGCAGCCTCGCTGATCGCCCAGATGGAGGGCGAGGCCCACGGCTGCGCCCAGGTGCTGTTCACCGATCCGAACCGCGACCACGCGGTCGAGGAGCTCGGCGGCATGAACGTGTTCTTCGTCTTCGACGACGACCGCCTGGTGACCCCCGAGCTGACCGGGACCATCCTGGAGGGGGTGACCCGCTCGTCGATCATCGAGCTGGCCGAGGCGCGCGGGATGACGGTCGAGCAGCGACGATTCACGCTCGACGAGTGGCGCGAGGGCGTGCGCAGCGGGCACCTCACGGAGGTCTTCGCCTGCGGCACCGCTGCGGTCATCTCCCCGGTCGGTCGGCTGATCTCGCCCCAGGAGGCCATCGGCCCGGACGACGCCCGGCCCGGAGAGGTCACCATGGCCCTGCGCGAGCAGCTGCTCGGCATCCAGACCGGCGCTGTGGAGGACACCCGCGGCTGGACGTCCCGGCTGGCCTGAGCCGACGCCGGCCGCAGCGCCCCGGAAGCCCCCGCGAGAGCGGGCGGTCCTGGGGTGCTGCCACGTCGGGGGCGGGGCTTAGGCTGAGAGCATGCGCATCAGCCGATTCACCGTCGAGAACGAGATCCACTACGGCGTCGTCCAGGGCGAGGGGGAGGACCAGGTCGTGGTCCCCATCGCCGGCGACCCCTTCTACAACGGCATCCAGCCGATCGAGGGAGCGTCGTGGAAGGCGCAGGACGTCCGCCTGCTGGCTCCCGTGATCCCGCGCTCCAAGATCGTGTGCGTGGGGCGCAACTACGCCGACCACGCCGCGGAGATGGGCAACGAGCTGCCCACCAGCCCCATGCTGTTCTTCAAGCCGAACACCTCCGTGGTGGGCCCCGGCGACCCCGTCACGCTGCCGTCGTGGACCGAGCGCGTGTCCTACGAGGCCGAGCTGGCCGTGGTCATCGGCCGGATCTGCAAGGACGTCCCGGCGGAGAAGGCCGATGAGGTCATCTTCGGCTACACCGCCGCCAACGACCTCACCGCCCGCGACGCCCAGGAGACCGACGGCCAGTGGGCCCGCGCCAAGGGCTTCGACGGCTCGTGCCCGCTGGGCCCGTGGATCGAGACCGAGCTGGACCCCTCGGACCTGCGCATCGCCTCGCGCGTGGACGGGCAGACCAAGCAGGACTCCTCGACCGCCCAGATGGTCTTCTCGGTCGCCGAGATCATCGCCTACGCCTCCGCGGCGTTCACGCTGCTGCCCGGCGACGTCATCCTCACCGGAACCCCGGCGGGCGTGGGCCAGGTGGATGAGGGGGATCGGATCGAGGTCGAGGTCGAGGGCATCGGCACCCTGGCCACCGTGCTGCGCCGCTGACCCGGGGCTGAGCCAGGCGGGGTCGGCGCCTAGACTGGGGTCATCATGACTGACGCATCCACGGACGCCCTCCAGGGCGAAGCACAGATCACCCCCAGCGCAGCCGCGACCGGCTCGGACATCCGCGTCCGGTTCTGCCCGTCGCCCACAGGAACCCCGCATGTGGGCCTGGTGCGCACCGCCCTGTTCAACTGGGCGTGGGCCCGGCACACCGGCGGCAAGCTGATCTTCCGCATCGAGGACACCGACGCCAGCCGCGACTCGCAGGAGTCCCTGGACCAGCTCGTCGAGGCCCTGCAGTGGCTGGGCATCGACTGGGACGAGGGCTACGGCGTGGGCGGGCCCCACGAGCCGTACCGCCAGTCCCAGCGCGGCGAGCTGTACCAGGACGTGATCGCCAAGCTGAAGGACGCCGGGGCGATCTACGAGTCCTTCTCCACTCCGGAGGAGGTCGAGGCCCGCCACCGGGAGGCCGGGCGCGACCCCAAGCTCGGCTACGACGGCTTCGACCGCGATCTCACCGACGAGCAGATCGCAGCCTTCCGCGCCGAGGGCCGCGAGCCCGTGCTGCGCCTGCGCATGCCGGACGAGGACATCACCTTCACCGACCTGGTCCGCGGCGAGATCACCTTCGGCGCCGGCTCCGTGCCGGACTTCGTGGTGGTGCGCGCCAACGCCCAGCCGCTGTACACCCTGGTCAACCCGGTCGACGACGCCCTCATGGGCATCACCCACGTGCTGCGCGGAGAGGATCTGCTCTCGTCGACCCCGCGCCAGATCGCGCTGTACGACGCCCTGGTGCGCGTGGGCGTCGCCGAGCGGATCCCCGAGTTCGGCCACCTCCCCTACGTGATGGGAGAGGGCAACAAGAAGCTGTCGAAGCGCGATCCGGAGTCCAACCTCTTCCTTCACCGCGACGCCGGCTTCATCCCGGAGGGGCTGCTGAACTACCTGGGGCTGCTGGGCTGGTCGCTGTCCGCGGATGAGGACGTGTTCACCACGCAGCAGTTCATCGAGGCCTTCGACATCCACGACGTCCTGGCCAATCCCGCGCGCTTCGACGTCAAGAAGGCCACGGCGATCAATGCGGATCACATCCGCATGCTGGAGCCGCAGGACTTCCGCGACCGCCTGGTGCCGTACCTGCAGGCCGGGGGAGTGCTCGGCGAGACCCTGACGCAGCGCCAGGAGCAGATCCTGGACGAGGCCGCTCCGCTCGTGCAGACCCGCATGGACCTGCTGGGCGAGTCGGTCGCCCTGCTGGGCTTCCTGTTCGTCGACGACGCCGAGCTCGTCCATGACGAGACCGCCGTGTCCAAGCTCAAGGAGTCGGCGCCGCAGGTGCTGGCCGCGGCCCGCACGGCGCTGGCCGATCTGGACGACTTCACGGCCGAGCCGATCGAGACTGCCCTGCGCGAGGCGATCGTGGACGGGCTGGAGATCAAGCCGCGGCTGGCCTTCGGCCCGGTGCGAGTGGCCGTCTCCGGGCGCCAGGTCTCGCCGCCGCTGTTCGAGTCGCTGGAGATCCTGGGGAAGGACGCGGCGCTGGCACGCATCGACGCACTGGCCGCTCGACTGGGCTGAGATCGCCCGAGGCCCGGCCGTCGGATGGATTTGCTGAGGCGGTCGGCCTTGGGTATAGTTTCAGCCTGTTGCGCGCAGGAATGCGAGGCGGACCGAGAGGTTCACGTCGAGGACTTGCGCTGACAGTGGGGTATGGTGTAATCGGCAACACTACGGTTTCTGGTACCGTCATTCTAGGTTCGAGTCCTGGTACCCCAGCGGCCCCATCGTATAGCGGCCTAGTACTCCGCCCTCTCACGGCGGCAACACCGGTTCGAATCCGGTTGGGGTCACTTCCGCTGACAGCTGCGTCGCATCTTCGGGTACGGCGCAGCTGTTCACGAGACCACCGGCGCACGTCGTCGGTCGCACGCCCCGATCCTCGGATCGGGAATCCGCTCGCACTGCGAGCACCTCGGCCCCATCGTATAGCGGCCTAGTACTCCGCCCTCTCACGGCGGCAACACCGGTTCGAATCCGGTTGGGGTCACACCGAGGCGAAGCCCCGGACCATCTGGTCCGGGGCTTCTTCCATGTCTGCGTCGCGCTCTCGCGCGCCGGGACTCCGGGTCCATCCTGCACACGCCTTCCTGTCCACGGACCGCTGACGCCGCTGCGGGCTCCTGAACCCGTGCACTGCGGGTGCGTGGCAGATGCGCATCCGATCAGCGCTGATGGGGTGCGCATGTGTCACCAATCGGCTGCCGGCCTGCGCCGGGCGGCTTCGGCGCGGGGCTGAAGCGCTGCCGGGGGAGGGTGCGGCATGATGGTCCACCGTGAGCACCGCCCCAGATCCTTCCGCGAACGGCCGCACCCCCGCCGAGGCCGTCGACGAGCTGCGCACGGTCCTGTCCCAGGTCAGCCTGCCCTTGGACACTTCGGACGCGCGGCCCGGACGCGACGCCGCCCGACGCAGCCTCGACCAGATCGACGACTACGTCCTGCCCCGCGTGCGCCACCTCGACGCCCCGCTGCTGGCGGTCGTGGGCGGCTCGACCGGGGCAGGGAAGTCGACCGTGGTCAATGCCCTGATCGGCCGCCCCGTCACCCGGGCGGGCGTGGTGCGCCCGACGACCCGCCAGCCCATGCTGATCCACCACCCCGACGATGCGGCGGCCTTCGAGGGCACCCGTGTGCTGCCGCACCTGGCTCGCGTGCGAGGCAGGCTGGCGCGCACGGAGGACTCCGGCGGGGAGCTCGGTGCGCCCGAGACCGCAGTAGCGGGGACGAGTCTCGTGCTGCTCGCCGACGAGGGCGCGGATCGCGGCATCGCCCTGCTGGACGCCCCGGACATCGACTCGATCTCTGAAGAGAACCGGAAGCTGGCCGGGCAGCTGCTGGCAGCCGCCGACCTCTGGCTGTTCACCACGACCGCGAACCGCTACGCCGACGCAGCCGCCTGGGACCTGCTCATCGAGGCCGGCCGCCGCCAGATCACCGTCGCCGTGATCCTGGACCGCGTGCCGGCAGGGGCCGCCGAGGAGATCGAGCCGGACCTGCGGCGCATGCTCACGGAGAAGGGCCTGGGGGAGGCGCCGATCTTCGTGATCCCCGAGTCCCCGCTCAACGCCGCCCAGATGCTGCCGGTGGCGGCCGTGGATCCGCTGCGCATGTGGCTCAGCGACCTGGCCGCCGACGCCCAGGCCCGCTCCGAGGTCGCCCGTCGGACGCTCGGAGGTGCGCTCGAGCAGCTGGCTGAGCGCACCGACGACGTCGCCGACGCGGTGGCCGCGCAGAAGGAGGTCGCCGACCAGCTTCGCTCGGACGTCGAGGAGGCCTACCGCCGGGCCCTGGAGGCGATCGACGACGCCACGCGCGACGGCTCCCTGCTGCGCGATGAGGTGCTCTCGCGCTGGCAGGACTACGTGGGCACCGGCGAGTTCTTCCGCTCGCTGGAGGCCAGGATCGGGCGCTGGCGCGATCGAGCCGGAGCGGCACTGCGCGGCAGGCCTGCGCCGGAGGTCCAGGTCGAGCAGGCCCTGGAGACCGGGCTGCAGGCCGTGATCATCGAGGAGCTGGCCAAGGCCGGCGAGCAGTCCCAGCGCCGGTGGCGCGCGGACGCCGCCGGGCGCGGGCTGCTCGGCGGAGATGACCTGGGGCGACTGCCCGACGACGTCCCCGAGCGCTCCGCCGAGGTGATCCGGGCCTGGCAGGGCGAGATCATGACGATGATCCGGAGCGAGGGCGCGGGCAAGCGCACACAGGCTCGGCTGATGTCGATCGGGCTGAACATCGTCACGGTCGGGCTGATGGTGGTCGTGTTCTCCATGTCGGCGGGGCTGACGGGAGCGGAGGTCGGCATCGCCGGAGCCTCCGGAGTGGTGGGCACCAAGCTGCTGGAGGCGGTGTTCGGCGAGGACGCCGTGCGCCGGATGGCCCAGCAGGCACGTGAGGACCTGGAGCGCAGGATGGAGGAGTTCGTGGAGCAGCTCGAGCAGCCGTGGAGGCAGCGCCTGGAGGCGGTCGCCGATCCGGAGCCCGCGCGGCTGAAGGAGGCGGCTGCTGCCGTCCGCGCGGCGGGGGAGGCGCTGTGAGGCTCCCGGGGCGGCGCACCCGCCGCGATCCGCACGCCGATCTGGATCAGCGCCTGAGCGCCCTGCGCGAGGCGGTCGACCTGGGCCGCGGGCGCCTGGACGAGGAGGCGCTGCAGCTCGGCGAGGACGCCCTGGCTCGGGCGGCAGGACGGCGCGCTCTGTCTGCCGAGCACACCGTGGTGGGCTTCTTCGGAGCCACGGGCTCGGGGAAGTCGTCTCTGCTGAACACCCTGCTGGGCCGTCAGGTGGCTCGAGCCGCGGTTCAGAGGCCCACGACCTCGGAGCCGATGGCCGTGCTGGGCGGGCTGCCGGGAGCCGATCCGCTGCTGGACTGGCTGGAGGTCCGCGACCGGCGCGTCCTCGAGGAGCTGGCGGCCGAGCCGTGGTCCCAGGGACCGGCGGGGCTGTGGACGCCCGTGCCCGAGGGGCTGATCCTGCTCGATCTGCCGGACGTGGACTCCGTGGCCCGCGAGCACCGGCAGATCGCCTCGCGTCTTGCGGGAATGGTCGACGTCGTCGTGTGGGTCGTGGACCCCCAGAAGTACGCGGATGCGGTGCTGCACGACCACTTCATCGCTCCGCTGTCGCGCCACGCCTCGTCCACCCTGGTGGTGCTCAACCAGGCCGACCGCCTCCCGACCGGAGAGGTGCCGCGCGTGCTGGAGTCGCTGCGCGAGGTCCTGGCCCAGGACGGGCTGCGCACGGACGGCCGCGCCGCGCCGATCGCAGCCTCGGCGGCCCGTGGCACGGGCATCGGGCAGCTGCGGGAGGCGATCGCCGAGGTCGTCGAGGCCAAGGCCGCCTCCTCGGAGCGCCTGTCCGGGGATGTCGACTCCGCCGCCGAGGCGCTCGAGGCCTCCCACGGCGCGGGCCGGCCCGACGGCGTCACTCCGTTCGCCCGCGAGTCCCTCGTGGACGGCCTGGCGACCGCGGCGCAGGCCGACGGGATCGCCGCTGCGGCCTCCCGCAGCTATGTCCTGCACGCCTCACGGCACACCGGATGGATGCCGGTGCGGTGGCTCGGAGCCTTCCGCAAGGATCCGCTCAAGCGCCTGCACCTGCAGGGGGCTGAGCAGGGTTCCGCAGAGGGGGCCGAACCGTCGCTGCACCGCAGCTCTCTGCCTCCCATGGGCGCCGCCCAGCGCGCCGCAGGAGACACCGCGGTGCGCCGCTTCGCGCAGGAGGCCACCCATGGCGCGTCACCGGCCTGGGAGCGCTCGATCCGCGAGGCGGCCCGATCGCACGACGAGCAGCTGCCCGACGCCCTGGACCAGGCTCTCGCCCGCACGGACCTGCGCCGCGGCGCGCGGTCCTGGTGGTGGGTTCCCATGGGCATCGTGCAGTGGCTGCTGCTGCTCATGGCCGTGGCGGGTCTGCTCTGGCTCACCGGGCTGTTCGCCCTGGACTACCTGCAGATCCCGGTGCCGAGCGCACCCGAGGTCCGGGACACCGGCATCCCGGTGCCCACGCTGCTGGTGGTCACCGGCCTGGTGGCCGGGCTGGTCTTCGGGGTGCTCTCGGCCGCCCTGGCGCGGCTGTCGGCCTCCCGACGACGGGCGCGCGTACGGCGCAGGCTGCGCGAGCAGATCGCCGACGCGGCCCAGACCCATGTGATCGATCCGGTCGAGGCGGAGCTGTCCCGGCAGGAGCGCCTCACCGAGGCGCTGGTGCGCACCAGGGGCTGAGGGCCCAGCGCCGGCAGCCCGCGGACCGTCGGCTCAGAGTCCCGGGCGGATGGCCTGGGTGAGCTGACGCGCCGCCGCCACGACCGTCTCGGCGTGCAGCCGCCCGGGCTGGCGGGTCAGGCGCTCGATCGGTCCCGAGATCGACGCGGCGGCGATGACGCGCCCGGACGGTCCGCGCACCGGAGCGGAGACCGAGGCGATGCCCGCCTCGCGCTCGCCGATGGACTGGGACCAGCCTCGGCGTCGGACCCCGGAGAGCATGGTGGCCGTGAAGCGGGCGCCCTGCAGGCCCTCGAGCAGGCGGCTGTGATCCTCCCAGGCGGTGAGCACCTGGGCAGCCGAGCCCGCCTTCATGGACAGCTGGGTGCCGACCGGGATGGTGTCGCGCAGGCCGATCGGGCGCTCCGAGGAGGCCACGCAGACGCGCCATTCTCCCTGGCGCCTGAAGATCTGCGCGGACTCGCCGGTGGCATCGCGCAGCTGCACCAGCGTGGGGCCTGCCGCGGCGATCAGGCGGTCCTCGCCGGCGGCCGAGGAGAGCTCGACCAGGCGCGGGCCCAGCACGAACCTGCCCTGGACGTCCTTGCCGAGCAGCCGGTGATGCGCCAGGGCGGAGGCCAGCCGGTGGACGGTGGGCCGCGAGTAGCCGGTGGCCGAGACCAGCTGGGCCAGTGAGGCGGGGCCGGCCTCGAGGGCATCGAGGATCCCGGAGGCCTTGTCGATCACCCCGACTCCGCTGGGGGAGAAGGAGGTCTCCGCCTCGGCGGAGGTGCTGCGGAGGGGGTCGGAGGCCCGCGGAGTGTCCATGTTGCGATACTACGTCTCAGGATGCGAGATGTCCTCCCGTAATGTGGCGGAATCCGCGCGGCGGGCCGATCCTGAATGCATGACTCCGGCGGCCGCATGGCCGCCCTCTTCCGCCTCGCCCCGATCGGGCGGGCGCGGAGCTCTTCAGCGGAAGGACCACCATGTCGACTGAGACCCAGTCAGCGCCTCTCACCCTGGCCGAGAAGGTCTGGCAGCAGCACCTCGTGCGCCGCGGCGAGGGCGGGCAGCCGGACCTGCTCTACATCGACCTCCACCTGATCCACGAGGTCACCTCGCCCCAGGCCTTCGAGGGCCTGCGTCTGGCGGATCGGCCGCTGCGGCGCGTGGACCTCACCATCGGCACCGAGGACCACAACACGCCCACCGAGGACATCTTCTCGACGATCGCCGATCAGACCTCCCGCAAGCAGATCGAGGCCCTGCGCTCGAACACCGAGGAGTTCGGCGTCCGGCTGCACCCTCTGGGCGATGACGAGCAGGGCATCGTCCATGTGGTGGGCCCCCAGCTGGGGCTGACCATGCCGGGCATGACCGTCGTGTGCGGCGACTCCCACACCTCCACCCACGGGGCCTTCGGCTCGCTGGCCATGGGCATCGGCACCTCCGAGGTCGAGCACGTCATGGCCACGCAGACCCTGCCGCTGGCACCGTTCAAGACGATGTCCATCCGGATCGACGGCCACCTGCGCCCGGGGGTCTCCTCCAAGGACATCATCCTGGCGGTCATCGCCGAGATCGGCACCGGCGGCGGCCAGGGCTATGTCCTGGAGTACCGCGGCACCGCCATCGAGGAACTGTCGATGGAGGCCCGCATGACGATCTGCAACATGTCGATCGAGGCGGGCGCGCGCGCCGGGATGATCGCCCCGGACGAGACCACGTTCGACTACGTCAAGGGCCGCCCGCACGCCCCCGAGGGCGAGCTGTGGGACCAGGCGGTCGAGCACTGGCGCAGCCTGCGCACGGATGACGACGCCGTCTTCGACGCCGAGGTCGTGATCGATGCCGACACCCTCGAGCCGTTCGTGACCTGGGGGACCAACCCGGGCCAGGGCGTCTCGCTGTCGGGGGAGGTCCCGGATCCCGAGGACTTCACCGACGACAGCGCCAAGGCCGCGGCGCAGCGCGCCCTGACCTACATGGACCTCACTCCCGGCACCCCGCTCAAGGAGGTTCCCGTGGATGTGGTCTTCCTGGGCTCGTGCACGAACTCGCGCATCGAGGACCTGCGCCTGGCGGCCGAGGTCGTCAGGGGCCGCACCAAGGCCCCGAACGTCGAGATGATGGTCGTACCCGGCTCCCAGAAGGTCCGGCTGCAGGCCCAGGAGGAGGGCCTCGATCAGATCTTCAAGGACTTCGGCGCGGACTGGCGCTTCGCCGGCTGCTCCATGTGCCTGGGAATGAACCCGGACCAGCTGGCCCCGGGGCAGCGCTGCGCCTCCACCTCGAACCGCAACTTCGAGGGTCGACAGGGCAAGGGCGGTCGCACGCATCTGGTCTCGCCCGTCGTCGCCGCCGCCACGGCCGTGCGCGGCACGCTCTCGGCCCCGTCCGACCTCGAGCCCGTCTCGGTCTGATCGGGCCCAGCGCCCGCCTCGCACACGTCCAGCACCCGCCCGGGCCGAGCCCGGCAGCACTCCAGGAGGACCCCGTGGAGAAGTTCAGCACCCACACCGGCATCGCAGCGCCGCTGCGCCAGTCGAATGTCGACACCGACCAGATCATCCCCGCCGTCTACCTCAAGCGGATCACCAAGACGGGCTTCGAGGACGCCCTGTTCGCCCAGTGGCGCACCCACGACGACTTCGTGCTCAACCAGGACGCCTACCGCGACGCGAGCATCCTGGTGGCCGGTCCGGACTTCGGCACCGGCTCCTCGCGCGAGCACGCCGTGTGGGCGCTGCGCGACTACGGCTTCAAGGTCGTGATCTCGCCGCGCTTCGCCGATATCTTCCGCGGCAACTCGGGAAAGCAGGGGCTGCTGGCGGCCCAGGTCGAGCAGTCGGACGTGGAGCTGCTGTGGAAGCAGATCGAGGCCGAGCCGGAGGTCCCCACCACGGTGGATCTCCCCGCGCGCACCGTCTCGGTGGGCAGCGTCACCGTGCCGTTCCAGATCGACGACTACACCGCGTGGCGGCTGTCCGAGGGGCTCGACGACATCGGACTGACCCTGCAGCACGAGGATCGGATCCGCGAGTTCGAGGCCCAGCGCCCGGCCTGGCTGCCCACGACCCTCCCCGCTCGGACCTGAGGCCCTCGAGGAGGCGGATCGTGACCTGGGCGGATGAACTGCCCATGAGGGCAGTGCGAACACGCGGGGCCGTCCTCTCGTAGGATGGTCCCTCGAAGCAGCGCGATCGCTGCGCGCATCGAGCAATTGCCGTGGGCTCACGGCAGATCGGGAGACCATGTCCAGCGCACTGACCATCACGGGCGGGGTTCCGCTCCAGGGCACGATCAAGGTCCGGGGTGCCAAGAACCTCGTACCCAAGGCCATGGTGGCCGCGCTGCTGGGCGCCACCCCCTCGACGCTGCGCAACGTCCCGCACATCAAGGACGTCCAGGTCGTCACCGATCTGCTGTCCCTGCACGGAGTGGCGGTCGACAACGACGGCCAGGGCAAGCTGCACCTCGACCCGTCGAACGTGGTCCGGGCCCAGCACGCGGACATCGATGCCCACGCCGGCGACTCCCGCATCCCGATCCTGCTGTGCGGCCCGCTGCTGCACACCCTGGGCGAGGCCTTCATCCCCGACCTGGGCGGCTGCAAGATCGGCGATCGCCCCATCAACTACCACCTCGATGTCCTGCGCCACTTCGGCGCCAAGGTCGAGAAGCTCGACTCCGGCATCCGCATGTCCGCCCCCAACGGGCTGCACGGCGCCAAGGTCGAGCTGCCGTACCCGTCGGTGGGGGCCACCGAGCAGGTGCTGCTCTCCGCCACGCGCGCTCGCGGGCGCACCGAGCTGCGCGGCGCCGCGACCGAGCCCGAGATCATGGACCTGATCGCGATCCTGCAGAAGATGGGCGCCATCATCACGGTGCAGACCGATCGCGTGATCCACATCGAGGGCGTCGAATCGCTGTCCGGCTACAACCACAGCGCCATGTCCGATCGCATCGAGGCGGCCTCCTGGGGCTCGGCCGCGCTGGCCACCGGCGGAGACATCTTCGTCGAGGGCGCCACGCAGGCGGACATGATGACGTTCCTCAACACCTTCCGGAAGGTCGGCGGCGATCTCGACATCCGCGAGGACGGCATCCGCTTCTCCCATCCGGGAACGGCGCTCAAGCCGATCGTCGTGGAGACGGATGTCCACCCCGGCTTCATGACTGACTGGCAGCAGCCGCTCGTCGTGGCGCTGACGCAGGCCGAGGGCGTGTCGATCGTGCACGAGACCGTCTACGAGAACCGCTTCGGCTTCACCCACGCGCTGCAGCGCATGGGAGCCAACATCCAGCTGCACCGCGACTGCCTGGGCTCCACGCCCTGCCGCTTCGGCCAGTCCAACTACGTGCACTCCGCGGTCATCTCCGGACGCACCGAGCTGCGGGCACAGGACATCCACGTCCCGGACCTGCGCGGCGGCTTCTCGCACCTGATCGCGGCCCTGTCCGCCGAGGGCGTCTCCCACGTGACCGGCGTCGAGCTGATCGAGCGCGGCTACGAGCACTTCACCACGAAGCTCGAGGCCCTGGGCGCCACGTTCGACGTCGCGAACAGCTGATCCGCTCGAACCGCCGGGAGCTGCACATGGCCCGCACCCGCCTCTCCGGTCGCCGCAGCGAGCTCAATCTCGAGCTGCAGATCCTCCAGCGGCTCGTGCGGCTGCCCTACGGGCTGCTGGCCCGGCGCCGCGTCGAGCATCTGGAGCGGATCCCGTCCGACGGCCCGTGCCTGATCGTGGCCAACCACGTCACCGAGATCGACCCGATCACGGTGGGGCTCAGCGTCGTCGATGCCGGGCGCACGCCCCGGTTCCTGGCCAAGGAGTCGCTGTTCCGCATCCCCGTGCTCGGCTTCCTGCTGCATCGGATCGGGCAGGTGCCCGTGCACCGGGGCACTCGCGACACCGCCCAGGCCCTCAGCGACGCCCAGGACCACCTGGCTCGCGGCGGGGTCGTCGTGATCTATCCGGAGGGCACGCTGACCCGGGATCCGCTGCGCTGGCCCATGCACGCCTACCCCGGTGCGGCGCGGCTGGCTCTGGGCCTCGACGTCCCCGTGATCCCGATCGCCCACTGGGGAGACCAGCAGATCCTGGGCCGAGACAGCCGGTGGCGGGTGCACGTGAGCCTCCGTCCCCGGCGGCCGGTGCGGGTGCGCGTGGGCGAGCCCGTGGATCTGAGCCGCTTCCGCAGCACGCGTGCGCCCGGGCAGACTGGGCGCACGGATGCCGAGAGGGTCGCGGCCGTGCCGCGCGCCGCGGCCGCTGAGGCCACCGATGCCATCCTGGACGCGATCGCCGCTGAGCTGTCCGTCCTGCGCGACGAACCTGTTCCGCCCACCCGATGGGACCGACGCCTCAGGGGACGACGATGACGCAGCATTCCGAGCAGCTGACCCGCGACGGCGACGCCGCGCAGGATCTGGGCGCTCCCGAGCCGAGGTGGAGCCCGCGCCGGGCCGCCGTGCTGGGCGCCGGATCCTGGGGAACGACCTTCGCCAAGATCCTCACCGACGCCGGGCTCAGCGGCGAGGGCCCGGTCCCCGAGGTCGTGCTGTGGGGCCGGGACGCAGAGGCGATGTCCCGCATCGCCCGCACCCGGGTCAACGAGCGCTACGTCCCCGGCACGCACCTGCCCGATCCGCTGCAGGTCACCGCGGACCTGGCCCAGGCCCTGGAGGGGGCGGACCTGGTCGTGCTGGCTGTTCCCGCTCAGGCCCTGCGCGCGCAGATGGCTGCCGTGGCGCAGCACCTCGAGCACGAGGCCGTGCTGGTCTCGCTGGCCAAGGGCCTCGAGCGGGGCACGGGTCTGCGCATGAGCGAGGTCGTGGCCGAGGTCCTGGCCGAGCAGCGCCCGGAGGGCCACCCGCAGGGCGGGCGCGACCGCGAGGGCTGGAGCCGGCGGCTGTGCATCGTCTCGGGCCCGAATCTGGCCATGGAGATCGCCGACGAGCAGCCCACCGCCTCGGTGGTGGCGGCAGCCGATCCGCAGCTGGCCGCCGATGTGGCCCGCGCCGTGGCCGCGCCCTACTTCCGCCCGTACACGAACACCGATGCCGTCGGCACGGAGATCGCCGGGCTGACCAAGAACGTGATCGCCTTGTCCGTGGGCATCTGCGACGGCCGCCACTACGGCGACAACTCCAAGGCCTCCGTGATCACCCGCGGGCTGGCGGAGTCCACCCGGCTGGCCCTGGCGCTCGGGGCTCGCAGCGAGACCATGGCTGGGCTGGCCGGGATCGGCGATCTGGTGGCCACCTGCTCATCGCCGCTGTCGCGCAACCGGACGGCCGGGCGCCTGCTGGGACAGGGCCGCACGCTCGAGCAGATCGACCGCGAGATGACGCAGACCGCCGAGGGCCTGAAGTCCGCGCCTGCTGTGCTGCAGCTCGCGCGGGCGCACGGGGTCGACATGCCGATCACCGAGGCCGTCGTGGCTATCCTGGACGGTCGCATCACCGTCGAACACCTCGCCCCGCTGCTGCTGGGCCGCGAACTGAAAGCGGAGGCAACCACCGCATGAGCACCATCGATCCCGCAGCCGCTGAACCGCAGACCGCAGCCCCGTCGTCCCGCCCCCGTGTGGCGATCCTGTTCGGCGGGCGCTCCTCCGAGCACAGCATCTCGCTGGTCACCGCCCGGGGTGTGCTCGGGGCGATCGACCGCGAGCACTGGGACGTGGTGACCGTGGGGATCGCGCGCACGGGCGAGTGGTTCCTCTTCTCGCAGGACGAGCTCGAGGCGCTGCTCGACGAGAACCCCATCACCGAGCTGCCGGTCGGCGAGCAGATGGTCTCGCTGCCCATGGGCTCCGGCGACACCGAGCTGCTGATCCGCGACATCTCCGGCGAGGGCCCGGCCCAGGAGCGCCGCGAGCACATCGACGTCGTGCTGCCGCTGCTGCACGGCCCCTACGGCGAGGACGGCACCCTTCAGGGGATGCTCGAGCTCGCCGACATGCGCTACGTCGGCTGCGGGGTGACGTCCTCGGCCGTGGGCATGGACAAGCACTTCATGAAGGTCGCCTTCGAGTCAGCCGGGCTGGAGGTCGGGCCGTACATCGTGGCCAAGGACCGGCGCTGGCGCAGCGAGCCGGAGGCGGTCCTGGACGAGATCGCTCAGCTGGCGGCGCCCGTCTTCGTGAAGCCCGCCCGAGCCGGATCGTCGTTCGGCATCACCCGGGTGGATGACCCGAGCGATCGTTCGGCTGTCACCGCCGCGGTGGAGGAGGCCCGGTCCTTCGACCGCAAGGTGGTCGTGGAGGCCGGGATCTCTGGGCGCGAGATCGAGTGCGCCGTGCTGCAGGGCCACGGGCAGGACGCTCCGCGCGTCTCGCTGCTCGGGGAGATCGTCGTGGTGGACGAGCATTCGTTCTACGACTTCGAGGCCAAGTACGTCGCGCAGGACTCCGCGCAGCTCAGCTGCCCGGCCGAGGTCCCGGAGGCGACCGCCGAGCGCATCCGCGCGGACGCCGCCCGGGCCTTCGAGGCCGTCGACGGCGAGGGGCTCTCGCGCGCCGACTTCTTCCTGACCGACGACGGCCGCGCCCTCATCAACGAGGTCAACACCATGCCGGGATTCACCTCGATCTCCATGTACCCGCGGCTGTGGGAGGCCTCCGGCCTGCCCTACGACGCACTGCTCGACGAGCTGCTGCGCCTGGCCCTCGAGCGGCCGATCGGGCTGCGCTGAGCCCGGCTCAGGTCTGCGGGACCTCGTCCACGGAGAGGCACTCGGAGTCCTGCGGCACGGTCGAGACCGCGCTGCCCAGATCGACCAGAGCGGTCGAGGACGGCACGACCGTGGTGTCGAAGGTGATCTCGAAGGCGGGGTCGCGCCCGTAGGTCGTGGCCTGCCACCGGTTGTCGGACTCGAGATCGCGGATCAGCCAGTCCACACCGTTCACGCGCGTGCACAGATCGGTCGTGGGCTCCGGGGGAGTCACCCCGCAGCGCACCACGGCCGCCGAGGGATCCCCGTAGGCCGTGGTGCCCTGGCTCGAGGTCTGGCGCTGGTCCTGCCCGCTGATCTGCTCCGGCATGGCGAGCATGGCGGGCGCGCACTCCGGATTCGCGGCGTCCTCGGCAGCCTCGACCTGCGCGGTGCTCGAGCCGCAGCCCGTGAGCAGGACCAGGCCGGCGGCCGTCAGAGCCGCAGCGCGGAGGGGGAGCAGGGGATTCGGACCGGAGCGCATGGCCCGGATCCTATCGCCCGGCTCCAGCGGGCCTCGAATCGCGCAGAACCGCCGCACGGGACCGCCGGCACGCACGACCTCAGGACGCAGCGAGCGGCTGTGCTGTCCGCCCAGGCGGCTAGCGTGAGCCCCGATGAACCGAGAGGCGGCGCAGATGACCAGGCAGGACAGCACGGGCGGCTCGACGCTGCGAGGCCAGGGGCCTGGGACTGCTCGCGCAGCGGCCGTGGACGGCTCGTCGGAGGCTTCCGCCGAGCCGTCCACGGCTGCGGAGGCTCTCGCCGGCCGCAGCGTGGGGGAGACCTCCGAATCGGAGCTGCTCGCCGCCTTCCTGCCGCTGCTGCAGGGCGAGGACTCGCCGTACCTGCAGCTGGGCCCTGGTGATGACTGCGCGGTGATCGCCGCCCCGGACGGGCGCTTCGTGATCACCACGGACACCCAGGTCGAGGGCCAGGACTTCCTCCCGGTGTGGCTCAGCGGCGCACGGACCGGCGGTGCGGACACCGGTGCCAAGGCCGCCGCGCAGAACCTGGCAGATGCCGCGGCCATGGGCGCGGTGCCGTCATCCATGGTCGTGTCCCTGACCCTCCCGGCGCAGACTCCGTGCCAGTGGGTCCTGGACTTCGCCCGCGGGCTGCGCGGCGGGATCCAGGCCTGCGGGGCACCGCAGCTGTCGGTGGCTGGAGGTGATCTGGGCGGCGGCGAGCAGATCTCCGTGACCGTGACGGTGACCGGGGATCTGCAGGGCCGTGAGCCCGTGCGCCGCTCGGGAGCCGCGCCGGGGCAGCGTCTTGTGCTGGCCGGGACAGTCGGGCGCGCGGCGGCCGGCTTGGCGCTGCTGCTCTCGAGCGACTACCGCCCCGGGGAGGATGCCGTCCTGGATGAGATCGCAGGCTGGCAGCTGCGGCCCGTGAGCCCCGTCCCGTCAGGCGCGCGGCTGGCGCAGGCAGGGGCCACCGCCATGATCGACGTCTCCGACGGCCTCGTGCGCGACGGCGGACGGATCGCCTCGGCCTCCGGTGTGCACCTGGAGCTGGATCCCCAGTCCCTGCAGGAGCTTGCCGAGCCCCTGCGGCCGGCGGCCGAGCTGCTGGGTGCAGACCCCCTGGACTGGGTGCTCGCAGGCGGGGAGGACCACGGTCTGCTGGCCTGTCTCCCGGAGGATGCCCAGGTGCCCGAGGGAGTCCGTGCGATAGGCTCTGTGCGCCTTCCGGGAGCTCCCTCCGGCGGACCAGCAGCCGGTCCTCCCGGACGCGCGCAGCCCCAGGAGCCCGTCGGCGGCTGGGGCGTGAGCGTGGCGGGCGATGACGCGAACCAGCTGATCGGCGGGAGCCGCAGCGGAGGATGGGACCACTTTGAACGAGCGCAGCACAGCGAGCACGGAGGCCGTTCGGCGGTGGTTCGACCTCGCCGTCCGTGAGCTGCGCGCCAGCGCCGACATCCTGGACGCGATCAACGTCTTCCCGGTGGCCGACTCGGACACCGGCGCCAACCTCGTGACCACCGTCGGCACCGCCGCTGAGGCCGCCCAGGTGCTCGAGACCCCGGATGTCGGCGAGCTCATCTCGCTCGCCGGCCAGGCCGCGCTGGATGACGCCCGCGGCAACTCCGGTTCCCTGTTCGCCGTGTGGCTGTGCGCCGTGGGCGCCTCGCTCGAGGGCCGCGGCCTCACCGCAGACGCCTTCGCCCAGGCCCTGTCCTCGGGCGAGCTGCGCTCCTGGTCCGCCCTGACCGATCCCGTGCCGGGCACCATGCTCTCGGTGATCCGGGACATCGCCGCGGTGCAGGTCCCGGAGGCCGAGGAGCCCGGCTCCAAGCGCACGCTGCTGCACCACATGGAGCGCGTGGTCGCCGCGGCCCGGGAGGCCGTGCTCGGCTCCACCGAGCAGCTCGGGGCCTTGCAGGGCTCGGGGCGCGTGGACGCCGGCGCCCTGGGGATGCTCATCATCCTGGACGCCCTGCGCCGCACCGCCGCCGGCGAGGGCTCCGGGCGGCCCGTGCTGTGGGCCGGTGCCCCGGAGGACAGCGCCGAGCCGACCGGTCAGGAGACCGGCATGCAGGTCCAGCAGCTGCTCGAGAGCATGCGAGAGGCCGCGGCGGCCTGCGCAGCCGGGGAGGCCGCCGCGGCGGGCGGCGAGGCCGAGACCGGCGTGGAAGTCGTGGCCACCGTCGAGCTGACCGCCCTGGAGGCCGCCTCCGTGCGCTTCGAGCTCACCGAGATCGGCCGCTCCGTGATCACCTCGCCGATCTCCCAGATCGAGGGAGAGCTGTGGCGCTGGCGGGTCCACGTCCACGTGGATGATCGTCAGGCCGCCCTGGATGTCCTGTGCGCCCACGGCACGCCGCGCAATGTGGCCGTCACCGGGCTGGACCCGGAGGGCTCGGGGCGTCAGAGCCGCGTCAACCCCTCGGATCTGGACTGATGAGCCCCCGGAAGGGGAGCCGGGGCTCGGCATCCGGACCGGAGGCCCCAGCGTCGTCCGTGGACCGCGGGGATCTGGACCGCTCGCTGGCCGAGGTCCTCGGGGCCGGCTCGGCGAAGGCCTTCGAGAAGCACCTGGGCATCGTCTCGATCGGGCAGCTGCTCGAGCACTTCCCGCGCCGGCTGGTGCCCCGCGGGGAGCTGACGTCCTTCAGCGGGCTGCGCCTGGATGAGCACGCCACGCTCGTGGCCGAGGTGCTGCGCGTGTCCACCCGGCGGATGCGCTCGCGCAGCGGCTCGATCACCGAGGTCGTGATCACCGATCGCTCCTCGGACTCCGGGCCGGATCTGCTCGCGGAGTCCACCGGGGCCACCATGACGCTGAGCTTCTTCAACGCCTGGACCGCCTCGCGCGACCTCACCAGCGGGACCCACGCGCTGTTCTCGGGCAAGGTCTCGCAGTATCGCGGCGAGCTGACGATGGCCAATCCGCACTATGCGCCGCTGGATCCCGACGACGACGTCGATGCCGCCGACGCCTTGGACAGCGCTGGTCGCCCCGTGCCGGTGTACCCGGCCGTCGCCAAGCTCACGAGCGATCGGATCGCTCAGGCCGTGCAGCTGTGCCTGGCCGCCGTGGACTGGTCCACCGTCCCGGATCCGCTGCCGCTCGAGGTCGCCCGGGAGCACCGGTACTCGGATCTGGCCAGCGCCTATCAGGCCATGCACCGTCCGGCGGATGAGCAGGACTGGCACCGCGCCAAGGCCCGCTTCCGCCACACCGAGGCGCTCGTGCTCCAGGCTGCGCTGCTGCGTCGGCGCCAGGCGGTCGCCCAGCGCCGCGCTCCGGAGCTCACCGGCGCGGAGGGCATGCTGCAGGAGGGCTTCGCACGACGGCTGGGCTTCGAGCTGACCGCCTCGCAGCAGGAGGTCGGGCAGCAGATCGCCGCGGATCTGGGGCAGGTCCACCCCATGAACCGGCTGCTGCAGGGCGATGTGGGCTCCGGCAAGACCGTCGTGGCGCTGCGGGCCATGCTGCAGGCCGTGGACTCCGGGGCGCAGGCCGCACTGCTCGCGCCCACCGAGGTCCTGGCCGCCCAGCACCATGCCTCGATCGTGCGCGCACTGGGGCCGCTGGGTGCGGCCGGGACGCTGGAGGGCGATCCGCAGGGAACCCGTGTGGTGCTGCTGACCGGCTCCATGCCCGCCGCCGCGCGCAAGCAGGCGCTGCTCGAGATCGTCACCGGCGAGGCCGGGATCGTGATCGGCACCCACGCGCTGCTCTCGGAGACGGTGCAGTTCCTGCGCCTGGGCCTGGTGGTGGTCGATGAGCAGCATCGCTTCGGCGTGCAGCAGCGCGACCGCCTGCGCGAGACCGGCGCCGACGAGGTCCCGCACCTTCTCGTCATGACGGCCACGCCCATCCCGCGCACCGTGGCCATGACGGTCTTCGGCGACCTCGACGTCTCGGTGCTCGAAGGGCTGCCCGCGGGACGCCAGCCGATCGACACGCACGTGGTCGGGCTGCTCGAGCACCCGGCCTGGGAGCGGCGGATCATGGCCCGGGCCGCAGAGGAGATCGCCGCAGGACGGCAGGTCTACATGGTCGCGCCCAAGATCGGGGCGGACGACGAGGTCCCGCCGTTCTCCCTGGCAGGCTCGGCCGCCGATGAGAAGGCCGCCGAGGCCATGGTCTCGACCACCTGGCTCGAGCTGCTCGTGCGGCGGGCGCCCGAGCTGGAGCAGGCGAGGGTCGCGGTGCTGCACGGGCGCCTGGACGCCGCGCAGAAGACCGAGACCATGGAGGCCTTCGCCGCCGGGGAGATCGATCTGCTGATCTGCACCACCGTGGTCGAGGTCGGCGTCGACGTCCCCAATGCCACGCTCATGGTGATCGTGGACGCCGATCGCTTCGGCATCTCCCAGCTGCACCAGCTGCGCGGGCGGATCGGTCGCGGGGCGCACCGCTCCACCTGCCTGCTGGTCACCCGCCGCGATCCCGAGCATCCCTCGCGGGAGCGGATCGCGGCCGTGGCGGCCACGACCGACGGCTTCGAGCTCGCCCAGGCCGATCTGGCTCAGCGCCGCGAGGGCGACATCCTGGGCGATGCCCAGTCCGGCGGGCGCTCCACCCTGCGGCTGCTGCGCGCCGTCGATGACGCCGGCGTCATCGAGCGCGCCCGCCGCGAGGCCCAGGCCGTGCTGACGGCCGATCCCGGGCTCGAGCAGCACCCGCAGCTGCTCGCGGCCATCCGCGCCGCGCTCGACGAGGACACCGAGAAGTACCTGGAGAGGGGCTGATCCGCTCGTGACCCGCATCATCGCCGGAGCGGCCGGCGGCACCCGACTGGCCTCCGTGCCCGGCACCGGTACCCGGCCCACGACCGATCGTGTCAAGGAGTCGCTGTTCTCCCGCCTGGACGCCTGGGGCATGCTCGACGACGCCCGCGTCCTGGACCTCTTCGCCGGCTCCGGGGCCCTGGGCTGCGAGTGCGCCAGCCGCGGCGCGCGCGAGGTCGTGCTCGTGGAGAAGCATCCGCGGGCCGTCTCGGTGTGCAGGGTCAATGCCGAGACGGTCAATCGTGCCCTCGGCTCGCAGCGGGTGCGCTGCGAGCGCGGCTCCGTGCACGGATACGCCTCGGCCCACGAGGGTCCCTGGGATCTCGTGCTCGCAGATCCGCCCTACCCGCTGGGGGAGGCCGAGCTGAGCGAGGTGCTGTCCCTGCTGAGCGGCAAGCTCGGCCCCGGCGGCGTCGTGGTGATCGAGCGATCCGCGCGCAGCCCGGAGCCCGCCTGGCCCCAGGGCCTGCGTCGGCTCGAGAGCAGCAGGCACGGCGAGACCATGCTCTGGTTCGCCGAGGCCGACGACCCCTCCTGACTCGCTCGTCGCCCGAGCGGATCCGGGGTGCGGGCGGGGACGTCGACGCCGGCATCATCTGAAGTTCACCTGGCACACCGCGGCCCCCCCGCTCCGGGGAGGAAGAGGATAGCTAGTCTGCTGGTATGGGTTGCCGTCTGTGCGGCCCGCACTGCGGAACGGCGTGCGTTGGGCACGCACACGAGACCGAGGAGCACGCACCGGATGCGCATCACTGTGCTGGGGACCGGATACCTGGGCGCCACGCACGCGGCGTCGCTGGCGGAGATGGGCTACGAGGTGCTGGGGGTGGACATCGACCCCGCCAAGCTCGAATCGCTGTCGGCCGGGGTTCTGCCCTTCCACGAGCCGGAGCTGCCGCAGCTGCTGCGCAAGCATGTGGAGTCCGGGCGCCTGCGCTTCACCTCCGACTACGAGGAGGCCGGGGCCTTCGGGGACGTGCACTTCATCGGGGTGGGCACCCCGCAGCGCCCCGGAGCATTCGCCGCGGACATGAGCTTCGTGGATTCCGCCGTGGAGCAGATCTCCCGGCACCTGACCCGCGATGCCGTGATCGCCGGCAAGTCCACCGTCCCGGTGGGCACCGCTCGGCGGCTGCGCGAGCTGGCGCGGGAGAATGCGCCGGAGGGGATCGAGGTGGACCTGGTGTGGAACCCCGAGTTCCTGCGCGAGGGCCACTCCGTCGAGGACACGCTGCACCCCGACCGCATGGTCATCGGCCTGCCCGGGCACGGCTCCGCTGATGCGAGGGAGCACGAGCAGGCCCAGCGCCTGGAGTCGCTCATGCGCGAGGTCTACGCCCCGCAGCTGGCCGAGGGCATTCCGCTGATCGTCACCGACTACGAGACCTCGGAGCTCGTGAAGGTCGCGGCGAACTCGTTCCTGGCCACCAAGATCAGCTTCATCAACTCGCTGTCCGAGCTCACGGAGGCCGTGGGCGGAGACATCCGCACGCTGGCCGATGCGATCGGGATGGACGAGCGGATCGGGCGCAAGTTCCTCAACGCCGGCGTCGGATTCGGCGGCGGCTGCCTCCCCAAGGACATCCGCGCCCTGCGTGCCCGGGCCTCGGAGCTCGGCCTGGATCAGTCCGTGCGCTTCCTGGCCGAGGTCGACGACATCAACATCCGACGCCGCGAGCACACCGTGGGAGTCATCACCGACATGCTCGACGGCTCCGTCATGGGCCGGGAGATCGCCGTGCTGGGCGCTGCCTTCAAGCCGGAGTCCGACGACGTCCGCGACTCGCCGGCACTCGACATCGCTGCGCGCCTGCACTCCATCGGCGCCGACGTCCACGTCTATGACCCCAAGGCCAATGAGAACGCCGCCAAGCGCTACCCGCGTGTGGACTACGCGAGCTCGCTGATCCAGGCGGTGGCCCGCGCCGAGGTGGTCGTGCTGCTCACCGAGTGGGACGAGTTCCGGCGGATGACGCCGCAGGACCTGGCTCCGCTGGTGCGGCGTCGCCAGATCCTCGACGGGCGCAACGTGCTCGATCCGCAGCAGTGGATCGATGCGGACTGGACCTACCGCGCGCTGGGGCGCAAGGGCTGAGCCTCAGCGCAGGGCTGCGGCCAGCCGGTCCATGCCCTCCTGGAGCGTGGACTCCCGCTTGCATGCGGCCACTCGCATCCAGCCCGCGTAGAGCTCCTGGTTCTCCGGGGCTGCGAAGGCCGACAGGGGCAGCAGGGCGAGCCCGGCCTGCTCGATCAGCGCGCGCGACATCTCCGCCGACGTCGTGGCGCCATAGCGGTCGAACAGCGGCGAGAAGTCGGCCACCACGTAGTAGGAGCCGGACGGCTGGGCGACCTGCAGCCCCAGATCCCGCAGCGCCTGCCCGACCAGTGCGCTGCGCTGCGCCTGCTCGGCGGCCAGCGTCTGCCCCCAGGTCTGCAGGTCGCGCAGGCCTGCCGCCACGGCCTTCTGCAGGGGAGCGGCCGCGGAGTGGCTCAGGTAGGTCTTCACGGCGCTGACCCCGCTGATCAGATCGGCCGGCCCGCTCACCCAGCCGATGCGCCAGCCCGTGACCTGCAGGGACTTGGAGGCCGAGGACACCACGAGCGTGCGCTCGCGGACCTGCTCGGCCAGCTCGGGCTCGAGCATGGACGACGACGCCCCGGCCGCCAGGGAGAGGTGCGCTCCGTCGTAGCGAAGGTGCTCGTAGACCTCGTCGGTGAGGATCACGGCATCGTGCTCCACGGCCAGCCGAGCGATCTCGCGTGCGGTCTCGGGGCTGAGCACGGTGCCGGTGGGATTGTGGGGATCGTTCACGAGCACTGCGGCTGTGCGGTCGCTGAAGGCGGCGCGCAGGTCCTCCAGGTCCACACCGAACTCCGGCGGGCGCAGGGCCACGGGGCGCAGGACGCCCCCGGCGAAGGCCACGATCGCGGCGTACAGGTCGTAGTGCGGCTCGAGCACCACCACCTCGTCGCCCGGGCGCAGGATCGACAGCAGCGAGGCGGCCAGGGCCTCAGCGGCGCCGGCCGTGACGACCACCTGGGTGTGGGGGTCGAGTTCGCGGGACTGCGTGGCGAGCTGCTGGGCCGCGATCGCCTCGCGCAGCTCGGGCAGCCCGCGCTCGGGCGAGTACTGGTTGAGCCCCGAGCGCAGGGCCTCCGCCGCGGCCTCGATCATGGCGGCGGGGCCGTCGGCGTCCGGGAAGCCCTGACCCAGGTTCACGGCGCCGTGGGCGCGGGCCAGGACGGAGGTCTCGTCGAAGATCGTGGAGCGCAGCGCCCCGGAGTCCTGCATGAGACCCGCACCGCGTGCCAGGTCGTGCCAGGGGAGGTCGGGGGAGTCGGTCTGCAGAAGGCTCATGGGCTCGAGTCTAGGGAGGCGGCCGCCGCGATAGCGTGTCCGGCATGACTGAGAACCCTGCACCCGCTTCGGCCGCGCCCGAGCAGACTCCGAGCGCTGGGCGCCGAGCCGTCTGCGTCGGGTCCTTCGACCCGATCCACCTGGGCCACGTGGGCATCATCGAGCGCGCGGCTCGGCTGTTCGACGAGGTGATCGTGGCCGTGGCGGACAACCCGAGCAAGAAGCACCGCTTCCCGATCGATCGGCGCGTGGAGCTCGTGGAGCAGTCGCTGGGCTCGTCGTCGGAGCGGGTGAGGATCGAGCCGCTGGGCGGGGGACTGCTGGCGCAGTACGTCACCGGCCGCGGCGCCGTGGCGGTCGTGAAGGGCCTGCGCTCGGGGCAGGACTTCGACTACGAGCTGCCCATGGCCGGGATGAACCGCAGCCTCACGGGCATGGAGACGGTGTTCCTGGCCGCTGCGCCGGAGCTCGCGCACGTGTCGTCGTCGCTCGTGAAGGAGGTCCACGGCTTCGGAGGGGACGTCTCCGCGTTCGTGACGCCAGAGGTGCTGGCCGCCCTGGACGGGACCCGCGACGCCATCGGTTGAGCATCCTCGTCCTGCCGTCTAGAATGACGTGCTGGCATTGAACCCACAGGAGATCATCATCAGTCGAGACAACGTTTCACCGCTGGCGCTGGACGTCAGGGACCTGGAACACCGTCCCGGGACGATGCGTCTCTTCCAGGAGACCTTGCCTGCGCCGAAGGATTTCGGCAATGCGATCATCGGGGCCCCTGAGGGCTCCGACATGGCAGCCGACCTGAGGCTGGAATCCGTCGTGGACGGTATCCTGGTCTCCGGCACGGTGACAGCCCGCCTTCACGGCGAGTGCAGTCGGTGCCTCGATCCGGTCGAAGAGGACATGACCGTAGAGGTGCAGGAGCTCTTCCTGTTCGACGCCCCTTCCGAGACTCCGGAAGAGGACGACGACGCCGACGAGATGTACACCGTCCAGGACGATCACATCGATCTGGAGCCGATGCTCCGGGACGCAGCGATCACCAAGCTGCCGTTCCAGCCAGTGTGTCGGGAGGACTGCCCCGGTCTGTGCGCCCAGTGCGGCGCGCGGCTGGAGGACGACCCCGATCATGTACATGAAGTGCTCGACCCCCGCTGGAGCGCCCTCGCAGGCCTGCTCGAGCAGGGGGACGAGTCCCCGAGAGAAGAGAGATAGCAGTGGCTGTTCCGAAGAGGAAGCTCTCGCGAGCCAACACGCACGCCCGTCGTTCGCAGTGGAAGGCGAAGGCCCCCAAGCTGGTCCGCACCGTGGAGAACGGCAAGACCGTGTACTCCCTGCCGCACCAGGCCAAGCTGGTCACCGACTCCGCCGGCACCGCCCTGTACTACGAGTACAAGGGCCGCAAGGTGGCGGACGCCTGAGTTGGCGTCTGATCATCAGGATCTTCTGCAGCGTCTCGGCGTCGATATCGACGCCGAGACGCTGCTCATTGCGCTGACGCATCGCTCGTACGCCTACGAGCATGCCGGTCAGAAGCACAACGAGCGCCTCGAGTTCCTGGGCGACTCCGTGCTGGGGCTGACGGTCACCGACGAGATCTTCACGCGCTACCCCGAGCGCAGCGAGGGCGACCTCGCCAAGATCCGTGCCTCCGTGGTCTCCACGCGCACCCTGGCGCAGCTGGCGCGCGAGCGCGGGCTGGGGGAGTTCATCCGCCTGGGCCGCGGCGAGATCCGCACCGACGGGCACGACAAGTCCTCGATCCTGGCCGACACCATGGAGGCCGTGATCGGTGCGCTGTACCTCTCCCAGGGCCTGGATGCGGCACGAGCGTTCGTGCTGCAGATGATCGTGCCGCTGCTCGAGGACGACTTCGTGATCCGCGAGGGCCGCGACTGGAAGACCGAGATCCAAGAGCTGGCCGCCATGCGGGGCATGGGCGCGGTGACCTACGAGGTCGAGGGCACGGGCCCCGACCACAACCGCTCCTTCACGGCCTCCTGCCTGCTGGGCGGAACCGTGCACGGCACCGGCCCCGGCACCTCCAAGAAGGAGGCCGAGCGCCGGGCGGCGGAGTCCGCCTACTCGGCGATCACCGGCACCACCCGCACCGACGGCCACGGCCGGCCGCTGGCCGACGGGCGCTGAGATGCCCGAGCTGCCCGAGGCCGAGGTCGTGCGCCGCGGCCTCGAGCGATGGACGGTCGGGCGCCGGGTCGAGACCGTCGAGGTCCTGGACCCTCGTTCACTGCGCCGTCATGCGGATGGTCCGGGCGACTTCGTCGAGCGGCTGCAGGGCGCGTCCATCCTGGACGCGGTGCGCCGGGGCAAGTTCCTCTGGCTGCCCGTAGCTCTGGCCTCCGGCGATGAGCTCGCGCTGATGATGCACCTGGGGATGTCCGGACAGGCGCTGATCCAGGGAGATGACCAGCCCGACGAGCGCCATCTCAAGGTCCGCCTGGGGCTCTCCGAGACTCCCGAGGAGCTGCCCGGTCAGCTGCGCTTCGTGGACCAGCGCATCTTCGGGGGCATGTTCCTGGATCCTCTGGTCCCCACCGCCGACGGCCATCCCGGCGGTCGAGGTGCTCTGGGCCAGCCGCTGATCCCGGTCCACGCCGCGCACATCGCGCGAGATCCGCTGGACCCGCACTTCGACCCCGGCGCCTTCCACGCCGCCCTGCGCCGCCGCAAGACAGGCATCAAGCGCGCTCTGCTGGATCAGGGCCTCATCTCCGGGATCGGCAACATCTACGCCGACGAGGCCCTGTGGTCCGCCCGGCTGCACTACGCCCGCCCCACCGAGACCCTGACGCGCCCGGAGACCCAGCGGGTGGTCGAGGCGGTGCAGGACGTCATGGCCCGGGCCCTGGAGGCCGGCGGGACGAGCTTCGACTCCCTGTACGTGAACATCAACGGGGAATCCGGCTACTTCTCCCGCTCCCTCAATGCCTACGGCCGCGCCGGTGAGGCGTGCCCGCGCTGCGAGGCCGAGGGCCGCGATGGCGTGATCGTGCGTGAGCAGTTCATGAACCGGTCGTCGTACCGGTGCTCCGTGTGCCAGCGCCGCCCTCGCCGCGCGCGGTACTGACCTGCCGCCTGCCCGCCCCGCTGAGGCCGCACGTGCGCATGCCATCAGCTCTGATGGGTGGGTGTCATGCGGCGTCAGCATCCGGGGCCAGAGCTCGTCGTCCGATCCAGCAGCTGCGCGGCCGTGGTCTTCCCGACGAGTGAGCGGCAGGCCTGCTGTGAAGGCGATTCCTACCGGGAGGCCCGACGTGAGCGCCACTGTCACCAGCCGCGAATTCGACTGCGACGTCGGCGCAGCCATGCGAGCCGCCGAGCAGGGCCCGGTCATGGTCATCGATCACGGTCGGGCAGCGCATGTGCTGCTCACCGTCGAGGAATTCGAGCGGCTCTCCGGCACGCCGCAGCTGATGGGAGACCGTCTCCGAACGGGCCAGGATCACGGTGACGAGTTCGACCTGCCCGTACGCCGTGTCGAACCGTCGCGGCCTCTCGACCTGTGAAGTGCTGTCTCTGCGCGGGAATCACGGGACCTTCGGGTTGGCCGACGTGGCCTCGTCGCGGGAGAGGGACTCCGGAATGGCGTCGGCCCCGCCTCGTGAGACGAGGCTGGGCCGAAGCGAACGTTGCGCAGGTCTGCCGCTCAGTGACGCTGCAGGCCAGCGGACCTGCCGATCATCAGATCAGTCGATGCAACCAGCAGGCTCAGCTGCCGGCCTTGAAGGTCGTGGACTCGACGCGCTTCTCGCGCTTCTCGCGCTGCTCGACCACGACCGGCAGCGGATGGTGGTCGTAGTGCTGCTTGAGCCGGCGCATGCCCTCCTCGATGGAGACGGACGGCTCCCAGCCCAGGACCTCGTGGGTGCGCTTCTGCGAGAACCAGTGCGCGGTCGAGAGCTGCTCGGCCAGGAACTCGGTCATGGGCGGCTCGTCCTGACCGGGGAACCGGGCCCAGACCTTCTCGATCGTGCGGCCGGCGAAGCGCGCCACCCCGGCGGGGATCTTCCGCTTGGGAGCGGGCACGGAGCCTGCGCGGCACATCATGCCGATCAGCTCGCCGACGGGACGCGGCTGGCCGTTGGTCACCACGAAGGCCTCGCCGTGGGCGACCTCGATGCGCTCGAGCGCCCGGACGATGGCCTCGGAGGCGTTGTCCACGTAGGTGGTGTCGATCAGCGCGGCGCCGTCATCGAGCAGCGGCATGCGCCCGCGCGCGGCCCGGTCCACGATGCGCTCCACGAGCTGGGTGTCGCCGGGGCCCCACACGATGTGCGGGCGCACCGCGGTGACGCGCAGGGCATCGGAATCGGCCTCCAGGGCCAGCAGCTCGGCCGCCGCCTTGGAGCGGGCGTAGTTCCCGCGGGCCTTGTACGGATTGGCCGGTCCAGCGCCGTCGCCGGCGATGGACACGCCCGTGTGCGCCACCGACGGGCTGGAGACGAACACGAAGTTGCGGGCACCGGCCTTGCGCGCCGACTCCAGCAGGAGGCGCGTTCCGGTGATGTTGGTGAAGACGAAGTCCTCCCAGTCGCCGGCGAAGGACACCTTGGCCGCCAGGTGGATGACGTCGTCCACGCCGTCGAGTGCGCGCTGCACGGTCTCCATGTCCGTGATGGAGCCGAGGACCTGCTCCACGCCGTCCTCGAGCGCGACGGGAGCCTGCCCGCGCTGCAGCACGCGCACCGTCCAGCCCTGTCTGAGCAGCCTGCGGGCCACGGACTCGCCGAGCATCCCGGAGGCGCCGGTCACCAGGACGGTGCGGCCCTTCCCCTGCAGCTCCTGCACGTCCTGCAGCTCTTCCGGCGTGGCACGATGCGCTTTCCGGGGTGCTCCGGCGGCGCGGGGAATGCCTGGCGTGGTGCTCACGGGTTCCTGATCCTTCCCCCGCTCAGGGCATCATCGGCCCAGGCGGCGAGGCGCGTGCGGTCGACCTTGGAGTTGTGGCGGATGTCCGTGGGGTGCCGGGGCACCACCAGGACGGCCGCGACATCCAGGCCGGTGGCGTCGTGGACTGCACTGCGCACGCGCCCGGCCAGACCCGCTCGCGCGGGGCCGGATCGGCGTGCCGGAGGCTCAGTCTCGCACACGACGACGGGCACCTGAGCACCCCTGGGTCCGACACCCACGAGCGCGGCGCGGCTGACTCCCGAGACCGTCTGCGCGGCGTGCTCGCCGGCCACGGGAGCGACCGGTCCGTCGCTGGTCAGCAGCAGGTGATGGAGGCGTCCGGAGACCCACAGGCGGCCCTTGTCGTCGAGCTGCCCGACGTCTCCGGTGGCGTGCCAGCCGGGGATCCGCGTGGACTCGTTCTCGGTGATCCACAGGGAGTCGTAGCGGTCCTTGACGTGCGGGGCCTGCAGCACGATCTCGCCCAGCACGTCCGGCAGATCCACGAGCTGATCGGACGGGACGCCGTCGTGATCGACCGGCGCGATCCGCACGGCCGCACCGGGGACCGGGGTGCCCACGCAGACGCCCTCGCCGGCCCCGCGCACGCGGGCCTGCGAGCGGAAGCCCTGCTCGGGGTGCAGCGGCTGGGAGTCGACGGCCGCCTCGCGGATGGTCTCCAGGCGGACGTCCGTCATGGGCAGGGCCTCGGTCATGCCGTACGGGGTGTGCAGCTCGGCCGCGGGCAGCAGCTTCTGCAGCTGCTCCAGCAGCGGCGGCGGCAGCGGGGCCCCGGCCGAGAGCATGAGCCGCACGCGGCCCAGCGCCTGGCGCTGATGCGGTGCCAGGTCGTTCTGGGTGGCCAGCACGTTGACGATCGCAGCGGGCGAGGCGAACACGGTGGTGGCCTCGATCGCCGCCGCAGCATCGGCCAGCGCCCGGGCGGTGAGGGTGCGCGGTTTGGTGACGTCCATGTCCGGGGTCACCGAGGCCGCGCCCATGGCCGGGGCCAGCAGCGCGAACGGCGCGAAGGCGGCGACCAGCCCGGTGCCGGGGCGCAGGTCGCACACGGCGGCCACGGCATCGCGCATGGCGGCCATCTGCCGCTGGGTGTAGACGACGCCCTTGGCCGGGCCGGTGGAGCCCGAGGTGAACAGCACGGCGGCGTCCGCATCCGGGTCGATCTGCGGCAGCAGGCCCGGCGCGGTGCGCTCGAGCTCGGCCACGGAAGCCTCGATCCCCAGCACGCGCCGGCGCACCGGATCCAGGGTCTCGACGCTGATGCGCCGCCCCGGCCAGCCCAACGTGCGGGCGGCGGTCAGAGCCGCGGGGATGCCGATGAACCACTGCGGGGAGGCGCCCTTGAGCGCGCGGCGCAGCCCCGGCAGGCCCAGTCCGGTGTCCGCCACGACGATCACGGCTCCCACACGCAGTGAGGCGTAGATCAGCGTGGTGAGGTCGGCCCCCGGGGGCACCATGAGATTGATGCGGTCTCCGGGCTTCACCCCGAGCCCGATCAGCCCGGCGGCGATGCGCTCCACGCGCTCGTCGAGCTGCGCCCAGGTGAGGCTGCGCTCGACGGCCGGGGCGCTGTCGTTCTCGGCCTTGCCCATGTCCACGGTGGCGACCGCGGTCGTGGCCTCGTCCAGGCCGGCCCGGTGGGACAGCCCGGCCGTGAAGGGCACGAACGGCTCCTCGGCCTGCGGACGGGCCTCGAGGTGCTGGAAGCGGCGGGGGTGCGGATCGACGAGGTTCTGCTGCAGCCACTGCATGACCGGCGTGGCGATGTCCCGGTCCTCGGGCAGCAGGTGGTTGGCGCCCTCGAAGCGGTGGACGTCCGCCTGCGGCATGCGCTTGCGAAGGTCCTGGAGGTAGCGCTCCAGGAACACCGGGTCCTTGGGGCCCCACAGGAACAGAGCGGGAACGGTCGAGGTGGCCATCCAGGACGCCGTGCGCTCGTAGCGGTGGTTCGACGGATGATCCGCGAACGCCGGGATGTCCGCCACGAAGTGCTCGATGCCGGCTCGATGCTCGGGGGTGTCGTAGGGCGCCTTGAACGCCGCCTTGATCTCGGGAGCCAGCGAGGGGGAGACCAGCGACAGGGAGATGTCCAGGAACGCGGTGGTCCGGGAGGTGACGGCTCCGTGGACCTTCGGCGCCAGCGCCAGACGCAGCGGATCCGGGATGGGACCGGACTCGGGATCGTGGTAGATCGCCGTGTTGGTCATGATCGTTGCCGCGTGCGCCTTCGGGTGCAGCTCGGCCCAGCCCATGGATACGAGACCGCCCCAGTCGTGGGCCAGGGTGACCACGCGCTCGTCGTCCAGGCCGATCTCGGCGGTGAGGTCGCTGAGGTCCTGGATGCGGTCGTCGTAGCGGCGGAACAGGCCGGTGCGCTCGGAGAAGCCCATGTCGAGCTGATCCACGGCCACCACGCGCCAGGGGGTCTCGGCCTCGGTCGCGGCCTTCAGGACCGAGCGCCACAGGTACGACCAGGTGGGGTTGCCGTGCACGGCCAGGATGGTGCCGGCCGGGGTCTTCCCCTGCTCCTGGAGCACCGCCTGGTTGTCGAGCAGGTGCCAGCGCCGGGTCGTGCCGGGGACCGGCTCGCAGGCCGCGTGGGAGGGGGCCTCCACGGTGCGGGACCAGCGGGGGTCCACACCGGGGAAGCCGGCCCAGTCGATCCGGGGGGTCTCGGTCTGCATGCTCACCAGTCGATCTCCATGAAGGTCGCGTTCAGTCCGGATCCCACGCCCATGGCCAGCACGCGCTCGCCCTTCTGGAACGAGCCGTTCTCGGCCTGCAGCGCCAGGGTCATCGGCAGGGCGGCTGAGGCCACGTTGCCCCAGAACGGGAAGGTGCGCGGCAGCTTGTGCGCGGGGATCCCGATGTCCGCCTCCGTCTTGTCCGTGTGGGAGGTGGAGACCTGGTGGGCGACCACCCAGTCGAAGTCATCCCACTCGAAGCCCTGGGTGCGGGCCTCCTCCCACGTGTCCGTGAGCAGGCCGACGCCGTGCTTGAGCAACCCGCCCGCATCCGTGAACATGCCGTCGAAGCCGCCCACGCACAGCTCGAAGTGCTCGGTGGCCGAACGCGTCACAGAGGTGCGGATCCGATGGCCGTCGGGGTGGTTGTCCGCCCGTCCCACGACGGCAGCCGCGGCGCCGCAGCCCAGCGTGAGCGTGGCGAACTCCCGGATGACCTCGGCGCGGGTGACGTCCGGTCCGCTGAGGCGGCGGAAGGCCTCGCGGTGCCAGCGGGTGGGATCCTCGCCGGCCACGACCAGGGCGTAGTCGATGGCGCCGGAGTCGATCATGGACGAGGCCACGGTCATCCCGTTGATGAAGCCCAGGCAGGCATTGGTGATGTCGAAGCTCAGCGCCGAGCTGGGCAGGCCCAGCCGGGCGTGCTCCCCGGAGGCCAGGGCCGGCTCGTAGCCGTCGCGGGTCACCGAGCAGTTGATCAGCAGGCCCACTTGATCCGGGCTGATGCCGGCCTGGTCCATGGCGGCCTGCGCCGCCTCGATCGCGCCGTCGGTGTAGTGGCGGCCTTCGGACCACTCGCGGTGCTCCTTGACGCCGGCCAAGCGCTCCAGCAGGCCCTTGGGCAACTTGAGGCGCTCGAACGTCTTCTGCAGCTGCTCGTCTGCGCGCTCGGAGGAGACGACGACGTCGGCTTCGACCTTCTGGATCGACAGCAGCGAGGCGCTGCTGTGGCGGATGATGGAGTTCCCTGGCAAGGCACTGCTTTCGACGAAGGTGTGAGGAGTCTGTCCTGAAGTCTATCGACGCGCCTGGACATCACCTGACGGCAGCGCGTCCATGTCCGCCGCTTCGTCGTCCCGGGGCCGATGCGAGACGATGGGCGCATGAACAATCGCTTCCTCATGGCCGGGGCCGTCGTCACCCTCGCCCTCGTCCTCCTCGTCGCCTATCTCGTGGGCATGTGGGCCTGGATCTTCTTGGGCGTGGTGGCCCTGCTGCTGCTGGGGCTGGGCATCTGGGACCTGGTCCAGCCGCGCCATGCGATCCTGCGCAACTTCCCCGTGCTCGGGCACGCCCGCTACCTGCTGGAGTCCATCCGCCCCGAGATCCAGCAGTACTTCATCGAGAAGAACACCGAGGGCAAGCCGTTCAGCCGCGACCAGCGCTCGATCGTCTACGCCCGCGCCAAGGGCCAGGACGATCACAAGGCCTTCGGCACGGAGAAGGCCACCGACGAGATCGGCTACGAGTTCCTGCTGCACACCACCGCCCCGGTAGCCCCGGCCGCGGAGCCGCCGACGGTGCGCGTGGGCGGGCCGGACTGCGCTCAGCCCTACGAGATGCCCCTGATGAGCATCTCCTCGATGTCCTTCGGCTCGCTGTCCAAGAACGCCGTGCTGGCCATGAACAAGGGCGCGGCCATGGGCGGGTTCGTGCACGAGACCGGCGAGGGCGGGCTGACCGAGTATCACCTCGGCAGCGGCGCCGACCTGTTCTGGGAGATCGGCTCCGGGTACTTCGGCTGTCGGTACGACGACGGGCGCTTCAACCCCGAGCGCTTCGCCGAGAAGGCCCGCTACGACGAGGTCAAGGGCATCACGATCAAGCTGTCCCAGGGCGCCAAGCCCGGCCTGGGCGGCGTGCTGCCGGGCTCCAAGGTCACCGCCGAGATTGCTGAGGCCCGCGAGGTCCCCGAGGGCGTGGATTGCATCTCCCCGGCCTCGCACTCCGCGTTCACGACCCCGCGCGAGATGGTCCGGTTCATCGGGCAGCTGCGCGAGCTCTCGGGCGGCAAGCCGATCGGCATCAAGTTCTGCGTGGGCTCGCGCACCGACGTCCTGGCCATGTGCAAGGCCATGTGGGAGGAGCGGATCGCGCCCGACTACATCATCGTGGACGGCTCCGAGGGCGGAACCGGCGCCGCCCCGCTCGAGTACTCCGATCACGTGGGCACTCCGCTGACCGAGGGGCTCATGCTCGTGCACAACGCCCTGGTGGGCACCGGACTGCGGCACATGATCCGCATCGGCGCCGCAGGCAAGGTGGTCTCCGGCTCGGACATCGTCAAGCGCATGATCCAGGGCGCGGACTTCACCATGTCCGCCCGCGGGATGATGATGGCCACCGGCTGCATCCAGGCGCAGAAGTGCCACACGAACCACTGCCCCGTGGGCGTGGCCACCCAGGACGCCCGCCTCATGCGCGCACTGGACGTGGAGGACAAGGCCAAGCGGGTGCACAACTACCAGAAGCTCACCGTCCGCGAGGCCGTGCAGATCATGGCCTCCATGGGCGTGGAGGCCCCGTCGCAGCTCAACGCGCGGATGCTGCGCCGTCGGGTGGATCACCTCAACACCCGCTCCTACGCCTCGATCTACAACTGGCTGCGGGAGGGCGAGCTGCTCGAGCAGCCCCCGCGTGGCTGGGCCGCGGACTGGGCCGAGGCCGACGCCGATCACTTCGGCGAGCACGCCCCGCTCGGCTTCTTGGACGAGGACGGGCCCCACTGGAACGACGAGATGGCCACGCAGACCGGGATGATGGCGACTGTCGGCGCCGGCAGCTCGCTGGCCTCTTCGGGCGGCAGCCATGTTCCGGGCGGGCCGTCGGGACAGCGTCACTCGGACGCGCACGCCCCTTCGAGCGGTCGGGGCGGGGAGCAGGAGCAGGGCCAGCAGCCGGTGCGCAGCGACGGCGACGAGCCGATCGGCCGACCGGAGGCCAGCCGCACGCCGACCACCGGCTCCACGCCGGTCGTCGGCGACAGCACCCGACCGGAGGGGCGCCCAGCCGAGTGAGGCAGGCTCAGAGAGTGTTCTCGGTCGGCTCCTGACCGGCGATCTCATTGCCGAACTCACCCGGGGGCGGGCTGACGGCGTCGTCGGCCCCCTCCCGGTAGGCTCGCCGGGTGCATCTCAAGACCCTCTCCGTGCGCGGCTTCAAGTCGTTCGCCTCGGCCACGAGCTTCGAGTTCGAGCCCGGGGTGACCTGCGTCGTCGGCCCGAACGGGTCGGGCAAGTCGAACGTGGTCGATGCCCTGTCCTGGGTCATGGGCGAGCAGGGCGCCAAGTCGCTGCGCGGCGGGAAGATGGAGGACGTGATCTTCGCCGGCACCTCGGGCCGGGCGGCCCTGGGGCGAGCGCACGTGGCCCTGACGATCGACAACACCGACGGCGCCCTGCCGATCGAGTACACCGAGGTCACGATCTCGCGCACCCTGTTCCGCACCGGGGGCTCCGAGTACGCGATCAACGGTCAGTCCTGCCGCCTGCTGGACATCCAGGAGCTGCTCTCGGACTCGGGTCTGGGCCGGGAGATGCACGTGGTCGTCGGGCAGGGCCAGCTCGACCGGATCCTGCATGCCACGCCGGAGGAGCGCCGCGGCTTCATCGAGGAGGCCTCCGGGATCCTCAAGCACCGGCGGCGCAAGGAGCGCACGATCCGCAAGCTCGAGGGCATGCAGGCCAACCTGGACCGCCTGGACGACCTGCTCTCCGAGATCCGGCGTCAGCTCACCCCGCTGGGCCGTCAGGCCAAGGTCGCCCGCCGCGCCCAGCGCATCCAGTTCGACGTCCGCGACGCCCGCTCGCGCCTGCTCGCCGATGACCTGGTGCAGGCGCAGTCCGCGCTGGCCGTCGACATCGAGACCGAGCAGCGGCTGCGCGAGGAGAAGGAGGACGCCGAGCGGCGTCTGGGGGCGGGCCGCACCCGCCAGAACGAGCTGGAGACCCGCGCCGCGCAGGCCACACCGGCGGTGACGGCGGCGCGCGAGACCTGGTACGAGCTGACCTCGGTGCGCGAGCGGCACCGCTCGCTCGAGCAGCTGGCAGGGGAGCGGCGGAGACTGCTCGGAGCCACGGAGGAGCAGCCCTCCTCGGACCGCGACCCGGACCGGCTGGCCGGGCAGGCCGCGCGCACCCGCGAGGAGGAGAAGTCGGCACTGGAGCAGGTCGAAGAAGCCGTGGACACCCTGGCCGAGGCCATCCAGGACCGCGAGGACAGCGAGGCGCAGGCAAGCGAGGCCGACAAGGCGGTCACCGCGATCCTGCAGGCCGCCGCCGATCGCCGCGAGGGCGTGGCCAAGCTCTCCGGCGGCGTGGGCGCTGCGCGCTCGCGGGTCGAGGCCGCCGAGAACGAGCTCGAGCGGCTGCGCGGCACCGAGCAGCAGGCCGCCCAGCGCCGCATGGGTGCGCTGAGCCAGGTGGAGACGCTGCGCGCAGCCGCCGAGGACGCCGCCGAGGCCTCGCGCCGGGCGGCCTCCGAGCGCGACGAAGCGGTCGAGGCCTTCGACGCCGCCCGGGAGCTGCACCGCCAGGCCGAGGCCGCTCGCACCGAGGCGGTGCGCGCCCACGACACCCAGGCCGCCCGCGCCGAGACGCTGCGGGCCTCGGTCCGCCAGCCCGACGGCACCGAGGCCGTCAAGGCGCAGTCCACCGATGCTGTGGTGGCTGCAGTGGCCGAGGTCCTTACGATCTCCGCCGGCTGGGAGCGTGCGCTGACGGCGGCCCTAGGTCCGCTGGCCGAGGCGCTCGCGGTGCGCTCGCACGCGGCGGCAGCGGGCATCTTCGAATCTCTGCGCCAGGCGGATGCCGGGCGCGTGCACATGCTCGTGGCGGGCGGATCTGCGGCGCCCGTCTCAGAGTTGCCGGACGAGATCCGGGGCTACGCGGGCGTCGTGCCGGCGGCCGAGGCCGTCGAGGCGGCGTCGGGAGCGGGGGATGCTGCGGAGGCCATCGTGCAGCGCGTGCGCGCGGAGCTGGCCGGGACCGTGCTGGTCTCGGACGCGGCCACCGCGGTGCGCCTGACCGGCGATCATCCGCAGGTGCGCGTCGTGACCCGCGACGGCGACGTCTTCGCCCCGCACAGCGCCTGGGGTGGAGCGCGGGAGGCGGCCGGCTCCCTGGAGATCCGCGCGCAGGCCGAGGCCGCGGAGGCCGAGCTGGCTCAACTGCGGCAGACGCTGGATCAGGCGACGGAGGCCGCCCAGTCGGCTGCTGCGGAGCGGGACCGCCTGCGCCCTCAGGCCGAAGCTGCGCGCAAGGCGGCGCAGGAGGCCGAGAAGGCCGAGCGGGATGCCGCCGGAGCGTCCTCGCGGACCGAGGCCGTGCTGGACTCCGCTCAGGCTGAGTCGGATCGCTTCCAGCGCCAGGTCGCCGAGACCCAGGACCAGGTGGCCGCGCATCAGCGCGCTCTGGACGAGGCGCTTTCGCGCCTGGAGGCCGCCCAGGAGGACCACGACGACGACGAGTCCGAGCGCGCCCACCTGGAGGCCGTGGCGCGCCGCGACTCCTCGCAGCGCGAGGCGACCCAGGCACGGCAGGCAGAGACGGAAGCCCGGCTGGCGCTGCGGTCGCTCGAGGAGCAGGCCCGAGCACTGGGCAACCGCGCGCATTCGCAGGAGCGGGCCGCCGCCGCCGAGCGCCGCGCCCGGGAGGAGGCGGCCCGCCGTGCCGAGAGGCGGCGGCAGCAGGCGCGCAGCGCCGAGGCCGTGCTGGCCGCTGTGCGCCAGATCCTCGTGCGCATCGACGCCTCCGTGGAGCGGGCCGAGGCCGAGCGGCAGCATGCCGAGCAGGTCCGCCAGGCCCTGGACGCCGAGCTGCAGGAGGTGCGCACCGCCAACGACGGCCTTGCCTCTCGGCTGGCCCAGCTCACCGACGAGGTCCACCGCGACGAGGTCGCCCGCACCCAGAAGCGCGCCCGCATCGAGACCCTCGAGCAGCGCTCGCTGGACGAGCTCGGGCTGACCCCCGACGCCCTGATCGACAACTACGGCCCGCACCTGCCCATCCCTGATGCCGACGCCATCCTGGAGGCCTCGCAGCGCCGCGATGAGCGCGCCGCCGCCGCAGCTGCGCGCCGCGAGCTCGAGGCCGAGCAGCACGGGATCACCCCGGAGGAGCTGGCGGAGAAGCAGGGGGAGTCGGTGCCGTCGTCGGGAACCCCGGACACTTCGGACGGGGAGGAGCCGGAGGAGGATCTCTACGACGAGCCGGTGGGCATCCCGTTCGTGCGCGAGCAGCAGGAGAAGCGGCTGGCGTCGGCGGAGCGCGATCTGGCCAAGCTCGGCAAGGTCAATCCGCTGGCGCTCGAGGAGTTCGCGGCCCTGGAGGAGCGCCACGCGTTCCTCTCCGAGCAGCTCGAGGACCTGCACCGCTCCCGGGCCGATCTGCGGCAGATCATCCGCGACGTCGACGAGCACGTGGAGCAGGTCTTCACCGAGGCCTGGCACGACGTCGAGCGCGAGTTCATCACCGTGTTCGGGACGCTGTTCCCCGGCGGTGAGGGGCGGCTGAGGCTGACCGATCCTGCTGACATGCTCAACACGGGCATTGACGTGGAGGCGCGCCCGGCGGGCAAGAAGATCAAGCGGCTGTCGCTGCTGTCCGGCGGTGAGCGGTCGCTGACGGCGATCGCGATGCTCGTGGCGATCTTCCGCGCCCGGCCCTCGCCGTTCTACATCATGGACGAGGTCGAGGCCGCCCTGGATGACCGCAACCTGGGCCGGCTGCTGACGATCTTCCAGCAGCTGCAGGAGACCTCGCAGCTGATCGTGATCACCCACCAGAAGCGCACCATGGAGATCGCCGACGCCGTCTACGGCGTGACCATGCGCGACGGCGTCACCACCGTCCTGGGCCAGCGCCTCAAGGAGATGCGCTAGCCCCGCTCTTCCACGTCGAATGGCCTGGGCGTGTGCTTCTCAACCGCGAAACGGACACTTCCGGGCCACTCGATGGTGAGGGCACGCTGCGGGGCCACTCGATGGAAGTTCCCGAGGGGAGCTCGGGGTCAGGAGTCCTCGCGCTCCTCGTCGGACACACGGGGGACGGAGCCGGTGGGGACGGCGTCGACGTCGGGGCGCTTGAGGGTGTCCATCACCGGGGTCCAGGCCAGCGCGGCAACACCCATCAGCACGCCGGAGACCAGGAAGGCCGGGCCGAAACCGGCGGCATCCACGAGGGCCCCGGCCAGGATCGGGCCCAGGATCTGCCCGGCGTCCTGGCTCATCTGGAATCGCGAGAGCACGGTGCCGCCGGAGCGCTGCGGGCCGATGACATCGGCCACGGCCGCCTGCTGCCCCGGATTGAGGGTTCCGGAGCCCACTCCGGAGAGGAAGGAGGCCACCGCGAAGATCCACACGCTGTCCGTGAACCCGATCACCGCTGTCATCACGCCGGCCAGCACCAGTCCGCTGATCACCAGCGGCTTGCGGCCCACGGAGTCGGAGATCCGGCCCGAGAACGACAGCGCCACGGCGGAGCCGGCGGCGAACACCGTCAGTGCGACGCCGGACAGGGCAGGTCCGGCGCCGAAGACGGCGGAGGCGATCAGCGGGATCAGCGCCACGCGGATCCCCATGGAGGTCCATCCGTTGGCGAAGCCCGAGATCAGCGAAGCCCGATACGCCCCGAACTGCCAGGCCTCGCGGAAGCTCATACGCACCTGGGCCTTGGCGGCCGCCCGATCCTGCAGCGACTGCGGGGGGATCTGCCAGAAGACCACACCGGCGGCCAGCAGGATCGCGGCCCCGTAGATGAGGAACGGCGCCTGCATGCCGAATCCCGCCAGCAGCCCGCCGATCACCGGCCCCAGGATCCCACCGATCAGGAATGTGGAGGCGTACATGCCCGAGATCCGCCCGCGCGAATCCGGCGGCGCCAGGCGCACGATCAGGCCCATGGCGGAGATGGTGAACATGGTGGAGCCGAGTCCGCCCAGGCCGCGGAAGAGCAGCAGCTGCCAGTAGGAGCCGGCGAACGCCGTGGCGAACGACGACAGCGCCACGATCACCAGGCCGATGAGATAGGTCCGGCGTTCGCCGATGGCATCCAGGATGCGACCGCCGGCCGGGGCGAACATCAGTCTGCAGAATGCGAAGGCCGAGACGACGGCTGAGGCGGCGGCCACCCCCACGCCGAAGCTCGAGGCGTACTGGGGCAGCACCGGGGCCACCAGGCCGTAGCCGACCGCGATCGCGAAGGCCGCGGCGATCAGCACCAGGATCTCCCGCGGCACCGGGGTCCGGGCAGGAGACTTCGATCGCGACGACCGGTCGGAGGACCTGCGCGCAGCGGGGTCCGGGGAGGAAGAGGAGGAGGCCATCACCAGCGCAGTCTAGGAGAGGGCGCTGACGCCGCAGGCGAGTGCGGGCACTGCCCCTCGGCGGCCCCCGCCGAATCGTGGTGCAATGGGGGACGTGGACCAGATACTCGCTCAGATCCCTGTCTTCGTGTACGTGCTGATCGCCGTGGTGGTGCTGGCGCTGCTGGGCTTCGTGCTGCTGCGCGGGCCCAAGGCGCCTCCCGGCGGTTACGACTCGACCCGAGACGCCGATGACCCGGCGCCGAGCGCTGCCGGCGACGGCTCGGGTGAGCATGCCCGGGCCGGAGGGGCAGCCGCGACCGAGGCCAAGGCGCCGTCGCTGGACACCCCCGAATCCGCCGGCTCCCGCATGGCGCGCCTGCGCGGGCGCCTGGCCAAGTCCAACAACGTGTTCGGCCGCGGCCTCCTGGCGCTGCTGTCCCGCGATCACATCGACCAGGACGTCTGGGATGAGATCGAGGAGACGCTGCTCATGGCGGACCTCGGCACCGACGCCTCGATGGAGCTCGTCGAGAACCTGCAGGTGCGGGTCAAGGCCGAGGGCACGCAGGACCCGAACCACGTGCGGGCCATGCTGCGCGAGGAGCTGCTCAAGCTCGTCGACCCGTCGATGGACCGCTCCCTGGCCGTGACCCGCAAGGGCGACACCCCGGCCGTGATGCTCGTGGTGGGCGTCAACGGCGTGGGCAAGACCACGACCGTGGGCAAGCTGGCGCGCGTGCTCGTGGCCGAGGACAAGGACGTCATGCTCGGTGCGGCCGACACGTTCCGCGCCGCGGCCGCGGATCAGCTGCAGACCTGGGGCAACCGCGTGGGCGTGCCGACCGTGCGCTCCGACGTGGAGGGCGCCGATCCCGCCTCCGTGGCCTTCGATGCCGTGAAGACCGGCATCGACTCGGAGGTCGACGTCGTCATGATCGATACGGCCGGGCGCCTGCAGAACAAGGCAGGGCTCATGGACCAGCTCGGCAAGATCAAGCGCGTGGTCCAGAAGGCCGCCGAGGTCGACGAGGTCCTGCTGGTCATCGACGCCACGACCGGGCAGAACGGCATGACGCAGGCCAAGGTCTTCTCCGAGGCCGTGAACGTGACCGGCATCGTGCTCACCAAGCTCGACGGCACCGCCAAGGGCGGCATCGTCGTGGCGATCCAGCGCGCGCTGGGCGCCCCGGTCAAGCTCATCGGCCTGGGCGAGGGCGCCGATGACCTCGCCCCGTTCGACGCCGAGCAGTTCGTGGACGCCCTGCTCGAGTAGGCCCCCTGGTGTGATCCCACAGATCGAGTGGCCTCGCAGTGTTCGTCCAGCAGCTCAGACGCACACTGCGGGGCCACTCGTCTTGTCTCCGCCGTACTCAGGACGCGCGGACGCTGCTCGATGACCGCAGCCCCGTTCACATGCCCGACACGAACGAGCGCGTGTTGTCACACGCCGGAAACGACGGTGCGACGCCGGTGACTCATGACCTCGCTTGACTCATGTGCAGCGCCCGAGAGGGCCCGAGACGCGAGGAGAGACTGACGATGGACGAGACGACGCTGAGCGCGGTCGATGTGTGGACCGTGGTCGCCAGCGCCATGGTGCTGCTGATGACGCCGGGACTGGCCCTGTTCTACGGGGGCATGACCCGTGCCAAGGGCGTGCTGAACATGATGATGATGTCCTTTGCCGCCCTGGGTCTGGTGATCCCGGTGTGGATCCTGTGGGGGTGGTCGATCTCCGGCGGCGAGCCCATCCTGGGAGGCCTGGCGGGCAGCCCTCTGCAGGCGCCGGGGCTGGAGGACCTGATCGGCACCAGCGATCTGCTGGGCGTCGCGTTCTCCTGCACGTTCGCGATCATCTCGGTCGCGCTGATCTCCGGAGCCGTGGCAGACCGCATGCGCTTCAGCGCCTGGCTGCTGTTCGTGCCGGTGTGGACCACCCTGGTCTACGCGCCGCTGGCGTTCATGGTCTGGGGCGGGGGCCTGCTGGGCGCCGATGGGGCGATCGGCTCCCGCTTCGGCGAGGCGATCGACTTCGCGGGCGGGCTGGTGGTGCACATCAACGCCGGCGTGGCGGCGCTGATCCTGATCCTGCTGATCGGCCCGCGACAGGGATTCGGGAAGGACTCGGGCCAGCGCCCGCACAACCTCCCCCTGGTCATGCTCGGCGCGGCCCTGCTGTGGTTCGGCTGGTTCGGCTTCAACGTCGGTGCTGCGGCCACCCCCGAGCAGGCCGGCCTGATCCTGGTCAACACCATGGCCGCCCCGGCCACTGCGATGCTGGGCTGGCTGCTGGTCGAGCGGGTCCGCGACGGCCACCCGACCTCCCTGGGCGCCGCCTCTGGCGCGGTGGCCGGTCTGGTCGCCATCACCCCCGCCTGCGCCGATGTCTCCCCGTTCTGGGCCATGGTCCTGGGCCTGGTCGCCGGCATGTGCTCCGCGGTCGCGGTCGCGCTGAAGTACCGGATCGGGATGGACGACTCCCTGGACGTGATCGGCGTGCACCTGGTCTCCGGCATCGTGGGGACCGTGGCCCTGGGCTTCATCGCGATCCCGAGCGCGGAGTCGGCAGGCGGGCTGTTCTACGGCGGCGGGCTGGGGCTGCTGGGCACGCAGGTCATCGCCACGGTCGTCTCGGTCATCTACTGCGCCGTCGTGACTCTCGTCATCGCCCTGGTCATCCGCGCGTTCGTCGGCCTGCGGATCACGGCGGATGCGGAGATCGAGGGCATCGACATCACCGAGCACGCGGAGTCCGGCTACAACCTCGCGGGCGATGCCTCCGGCTCGTTCCGCCCCCGTCGCCCGGTCCCGGGCAGCCTCGAGGACGTCATCGAGCGTCAGAAGAAGGAGCAGCGCGCATGAAGCTCGTCGTCGCCGTCATCCGGCAGGAGAAGTTCGCCGACGTCAAGGACGCGCTGGCCGCGTTCGGGATCCAGGGCATGACCGTCACCAACGTCCACGGCTACGGCCGCCAGCGAGGGCACTCCGAGGTCTACCGCGGTGCGGAGTACTCGGTGGACCTCATCGAGAAGACCCGCCTGGAGCTGGTCGTCACGGACCAGCAGGCCCACGAGGTCGTCGACGCGATCGCCGCTGCCGCCACCACGGGCCGGGCGGGCGACGGCAAGGTCTGGGTCACCCCCGTGGAGGAGGTCGTGCGGCTGCGCACGGGGGAGGGCGGCGAGTCCGCTGTCTGAACACGTCCCGCAGGCGCTTCAGCGCACGGCGTCAGGAGCCGAGCATGTGCTGACGGCGGGCATTGCTACCCTGGAGCACTGATCCGGTGCGCACTGCGCACCCCCAGGGGCGACGACGGCGCGGCCACCTGGTCGCGCCGTCGACGCGCGTCCAGGCCGGCCCGCCGCCCCAGACCATCGAAGATCCACAGCGAGGACCACGTGTTCAACTCCCTCTCCGACCGCTTGACCGCGACGTTCAAGAACCTGCGCGGGAAGGGCAAGCTCTCCGAGGCGGATGTCGATGCCACCGTGCGCGAGATCCGCCGCGCGCTGCTCGACGCCGACGTCGCCGTGCCCGTGGTCCGCGAGTTCACCGCCGCCGTCAAGGAGCGCGCGCTGTCGGCCGAGGTCAACGAGGCGCTGAACCCGGGCCAGCAGGTCGTGAAGATCGTCAATGACCAGCTCCAGGAGATCCTGGGCGGTCAGACCCGGCGCATCCGCATGGCCAAGACCGGGCCCACGATCATCATGCTCGCGGGCCTGCAGGGCGCCGGCAAGACCACGCTGGCCGGCAAGCTCGCGTACTGGCTCAAGAGCCAGGGCCACCGCCCGCTGCTCGTGGCCTCCGACCTCCAGCGCCCCAACGCCGTGACCCAGCTGAAGGTCGTGGGAGAGCGCGCGGGCGTGCCGGTGTGGGCTTCGCACCCGGGCACCACCTCCGAGTTCGACGACCCCACCGGCGATCCGGTCGAGGTGGCCCGCGAGGGCGTGGAGCACGCCCGCTCCAAGCTCTACGACGTCGTCATCGTGGACACCGCCGGCCGCCTGGGCGTCGACCAGCCCCTGATGCACCAGGCCCGCGACATCCGCGACGCCGTCCAGCCGGACGAGGTCCTGTTCGTCATCGACGCCATGATCGGCCAGGACGCCGTCCAGACCGCCCAGGCCTTCAACGAGGGTGTGGACTTCACCGGCGTGGTGCTCTCCAAGCTCGACGGCGACGCCCGCGGCGGCGCCGCCCTGTCGGTGGCCTCGGTGACCGGCAAGCCCATCATGTTCGCCTCCACCGGCGAGGGCGTGAAGGACTTCGAGCAGTTCCACCCGGATCGCATGGCCTCGCGCATCCTCGACATGGGCGATGTCATGACCCTGATCGAGCAGGCCGAGAAGACCTGGGATCAGGCCGAGGCCCAGAAGATGGCCAAGAAGTTCGCCGACCAGGAGGACTTCACCTTCGAGGACTTCCTGGCCCAGATGCAGCAGCTCAAGAAGATGGGCTCCATGAAGAAGCTGCTCGGCATGATGCCGGGCATGGCCGGAATGCGCGAGCAGCTCGAGAACTTCGACGAGTCCGCGCTGACCCGCATCGAGGCCATCATCCAGTCCATGACCCCGCACGAGCGAGTGGCGCCCAAGATCATGAACGGCTCGCGCCGAGCGCGCATCGCCAAGGGCTCCGGGGCCACGGTGCAGGAGGTCAACCAGCTCATGGAGCGCTTCGGGCAGGCGCAGAAGATGATGCGCAAGATGTCCCAGGGCAAGGGCATGCCGAACCTCCCGGGCATGGGCGGCGGCGCTCCGGGCATGGGACCGCAGGGCGGCAACCCCATGGCCGGCATGCAGGGCATGCAGGGGCTGCCCGGCGCGGGCGGCGGCAAGTCCTCCAAGTCCAAGGCCAAGAAGAAGGGCTCGCGCTCCGGCAATCCGGCCAAGCGCGCGCAGGAGGCCGCCGCCGCGCAGAACCGCTCCAAGGCACCCACGGGCTCGTCGTTCGGCCAGCCCCAGCAGCCCGAGCAGAACCTCAAGGACCTCCCCAAGGGCTTCGAGAAGTTCCTCAAGTGACCCCGCAGCTGCCCCCGCGCCGCTGAGTGAAAGGCGCCACCATGTCGTCGTACCTCCCCGAGAACGAGCTCAAGGAATTCATCGCCTCTCTGCCGACCCGCCGCCTGGCGTCCTCGGCGCTGATCCGCGACCCGCACGGCCGGGTGCTGATCGTCGAACCGAACTACCGCGACGGCTGGACCCTGCCCGGCGGAACGGTCGAGGCCGGGGAGGATCCCCGCACCGGATGCTTCCGCGAGGTGCTCGAGGAGGTCGGGCTGCAGCTGCCGGAGGGACGGCTTCTCGTGGTGGCCCACGGGCTCGCCGCCGGCATCTGGGGCGATTCGGTCGCGTTCCTCTACGACGGCGGCGTGATCCCCGAGGACACCGAGATCACCCTGCAGGAGGAGGAGCTGGACAGCCACCGCTGGGCGGAGCCCGGCGAGATCCTGGGGTACGTGGGCGATCGCATGGGACGGATGATCCTCAGCGGCCTCGAGCAGCTCGAGGCCGGCGGCGTGTCCGAGTTCGTGATCGGAGGCTGAAGGACGCCCCGGCGCAGGCTCTCAGCGGAATCTGCTGCCCGCACCCCGGGGTCGTCCAGTGCCCGCGGGTAGCATGGCGCGCATGACCACCCCCTCTTCCGGACCCCAGCATCCGTCGTCCTCCGGCGCGGCCGGCGCAGGCGGAGCAGACGGCGCCCGGCACGGCCGCCGACGCGCGGAATCCCCGGTGGATCGCAAGACCTCCGCCCTGGACGGCTGGTCGGTGCTGCCTCTGGCGGTGCGGATCAGCAGCCGCAGCTCCGTGCCGGACGTCGACGGCTCCGACCTGCTGGGCCCGAACACCGCAGATGCCGCCGAGATCGTGGGCTTTGTGCCCACCGCGCAGGGCATCCGCAAGGTCCTGGGCCACCACCGCGCCGTGGCCGCCGCCGCCGAGGGCTCCGACTACCTGCAGATCGCGGTCCTCGTCGACGACCAGGGCCGCACGGCCACCGTGGGCGAGCACGGAGCGGTCGTGCCGGGCCAGGGCGTCGAGGAGATCGCCGCCTCCGTCCACCGCATCACCGGTCAGACCCTCGAGCCGCAGCACCCCCGCCTGCAGCGGGCGCTGATCCTGCACCTGGATGCTCCCGAGCTGCCCCTGCTGGCCAGCAGCGCCGGCGCCGCCTTCCGCGCGGTCAGCCGCGACGGCTGGTCCGTGCTCGTGCCCGACGACGACGCCTCGTGGTGGGCTCTGCGCACCGGAGTCGCCGGCACGGCCGTGGCGCTGGCCTCGGACGGCGCCGCCCGCTCCCTGGAGGTCCTGCTCGACGGCGCTGACGGCGTGGGCCGCCATCCGGAGACTGCCCGGCCCGACCCCACTCGGATCTCGGCCGAGTCCTCCGGCGACCGAGCTGCCTGCGGGCTGTCCTGGGGCCCGGCCTGGTCTGCGGTCTCGATCGACGACGACGGAACCCCCGCCGCACGGCTGACCCGCGAGGTCCTCCAGCTGTGCGATGGCGAGACCACCCAGATGCACGTCGAGTCGGTGGCCTCGGTCTTCGACCTGGACCCGGTGCAGACCGTGCGCCTGCGCAACTACGTCGACGGGGAGACCTCCTCGCTGGTGCTCGAGTCCGTGCTGCAGCTGCTCGAGCTGCCGGTGCTGGCCGCCAAGATCGTCGAGGGGCAGAAGCCGCTGTCGGAGATCGAGGGGCTGGAGCGGTTCGAGCCCACCAGCATGCGTGAGGCCGTCATGCAGGGCCTGGGGATGGAGCCCACGGACGACAGCACCTTCTCCCGCCTGCAGGCCAGGCTGGCCGAGCGCCCGGAGATCCTGCTGGCCGCCGCCGGGGCGCAGACCGCCGTGGGCATCGGGCTCGCCGCCCTGGGTCGTCGCGGGGGACGCGGCAGCCTGGTGCTCGGCACGCTGTCCGGACTCGCGTTCACGGATGCGGCCTCGCTGTCGGGGCTCTACGCCGTGCTGCGCAGGCAGCGCCGCCGTCGAGACGGCAGGCGGCCCGGCCGATCGCACGACTGAGCGGCCGCCGCCGGCAGATCCGTCGCGCGACGGATCTGCCAGGACGCGGCAGGCGATAGCGTGCTGGGGTGTCGCAGCTCAGCCAGGACCCCCGCCAGGATGTCGCCCCGTCTGCTCCCGCCCGGACGGCTCCGCGACCCGAGTCCCGGCCCACGACCGCCGAGCGCCTGATCGGGGTCCTCTCCGACCCCTCGGATCCGGACTGGCGCCGTCCCGGGCCCGGTGCCACGGGGCTGCGCCGCGATGTCCTGGGGGCCCTGGCCCTGTTCGCGGTGGCCGCCCTCATCCTGGCCCTGCTCGAGAGCTTCGCCGGCACGAGCGAGAACCGACCCCGCTGGCTGGGCTATCTCATGGTCGCGCTGCAGATCCTGCCGCTGGCCGGGCGCCGCCGCTGGCCCGCTGCGGTCATGGTGGTCTCCACGGCGGTCTACGTGATCGGCTACTACCTGACACCCATGGCGGCGGGTCAGTCGGGGACGGTGCTCGGGCTGTACGTCGCGGTCTACACGCTCGTGGCCTGGGGGCCGTCGCGGCAGGTCGTGCGCATCATCGTGGCCCTGTTCCTGGTCCTTCTGCTGCTGTGGGTGGGCATCGACCTGGCCATCACGGGCTCGTACGCGGAGATGGTCGAGGAGCTCGACTCCGAGGCCGGGCCCTTCGAGCCCATGTCCGCCTATTCGGCCTACTCCTTCCTGCTCAACATCCTGGGCTTCGGCATCACGATCTTCCTGGGGTGGACCTCGTGGCGCTCGGCGCTGCGGGACCATCAGAACCGCGCGCAGGCCGAGCAGCTGCGCAGCCAGTCGCAGCGCCTGGCCCGGCAGGCCGTCGTCGATGAGCGCCTGCGGATCGCCCGCGAGCTGCACGACGTGATCGCCCACCACGTCTCGGCCATCGGGATCCAGGCCGGGGCCGCCCGGAAGGTCCTGCACCGAGATTCCGAGCTGGCGGCCGAGGCGCTGCGCTCGATCGAGGGATCCAGCCGCCAGGCCGTGAGCGAGACCCGGCAGCTGCTGGGCGTCCTGCGAGCGGACTCGGACGCGGAGGCCGCCGATGGACAGCCGCGAGCGGAGCCGGCGCCGGCGACGAGCCCCGGGCCCCGGCTGGAGGAGATCGAGCAGCTCGCACGCGAGCACGCCCAGCGCGGCCTGTCGGTGACGGTGACCTGGGTCGACGGGGCAGAGGCCGCTGAGCTGCCGCCGGCCCTCGGGCTGTCCATGTACCGCTGCGTCCAGGAGGCGCTGTCGAACGTGGTGCGCCATTCCACCGCCACCAGCGCCGAGGTCGTGATCCGCAGCATCCGCCGTGACGACCACGGCTCCGGGGCAGCGCAGGCGATCGAGCTCGAGGTGCTGGACGGGGGAAGGCCCCGTGCGGGCAGCGCCGGCACCGGCTTCGGACTGCGAGGACTGCGCGAACGGGTCCAGCTCCACGGCGGGACAGTGGAGATCGGCAGCCGGGATCCCGGGCCCGGCTGGCGCGTGCGGGCGAGGTTCCCGCTCGAGAGGCTCGGTCCCGAGGCACCCGACTCGGGATGAGAGGATCACAGCCATGACCTCTGTGCTGCTGGCCGATGACCATGCTCTCGTGCGCTCAGGCTTCGCCATGGTGCTCTCCGTCGAGGACGACCTCGAGGTCGTGGGCCAGGCCGCCGATGGTCGCCAGGCCGTGGAGAAGGTCGCCGAGGGCGGTGTCGACGTCGTGCTGATGGACGTGCAGATGCCTGACATGGACGGGCTCGAGGCCACCCGGCGCATCGTGGCCGCAGGCGGAGCCAAGGTCATCATCCTCACGACCTTCGACCGGGAGGACTACCTGTTCGAGGCGCTGCGCGCCGGTGCTTCGGGCTTCCTGCTCAAGAACGCCGACCCGGACGATCTGGTCGACGCCGTGCGCTCGGTGGCCGACGGTCACGCGCTGCTGGCTCCGGAGGCCACGGTGCGGGTGATCCAGCGGTGGGTCGCCGCGGACGCAGCGGCTCCGGGCGCTTCCGCCCCCCACGGCGCAGCCGCGCCGACGTCGGCAGCCGCTGCGCAGCGCAAGACCGGGACGACGGCGACCAATCCCTCCGCCGGCCCAACCACCGAAGTCGGCGCATCGGGCCCGGGGCGTCCGTCCGAGGAGCATCGCCGTCTGCTGGAGGGCCTGACCGAGCGGGAGTCCGAGATCCTTCGGCTCATGGCCGAGGGGCTGTCCAACGCCGAGATCGCCCAGCGCCTGTTCGTGGGCTCGGCCACCGTGAAGACCCATGTGTCGAACGTGCTGGCCAAGACTGGCAGTCGTGATCGGGTCCAGGCCGTCGTGCTGGCGCACCGGGCCGGCGTCGTCGGGTCCTGAAGCGCACGATCTCGGGCCGCTCCGCCTCGCGGCGGAGGCGTCGTCCATGGCCAGCCGCTGGGCTGCCCCGGAGATTCCGTCGCACGGCGGAGGACCGCGGCGAGGCCCGTCCCTAGGCTGGTCCCAGTTGCGCTGGGGGAGCTGCCCCGGCGCTGAGGCCGAGAGCTCAGGAGCCCACGTGAGCAGCACGCAGACAGCGCAGGAGACGCCCTCCCACGTCGCCGCGAGCCGCAGCACCACCTACTCGCCGCCCAGCCGGGGCCATCGGCTGGAGGTCCGAGGCCTGACCCGCACGTTCGGCGAGAAGACCGCCGTCGACGACGTCTCCTTCACCGTGGAGCCCGGGGGCATGACCGGGTTCATCGGGGCCAACGGCGCCGGGAAGACCACGACCATGCGCATGATGATGGGCGTGCTGCGGATCCATTCCGGGCAGGTGCTCTGGGACGGCCGCCCGATCACCGCCGCCGACCGCGTGGGGTTCGGGTACATGCCGGAGGAGCGCGGGCTGTATCCCAAGCAGGGGATCCTGGACCAGCTCGGCTACCTCGGTCAGCTGCACGGCATGGAGCGCGCCCAGGCTCTGCGCGAGGCCCAGCGCCTGCTCGAGCGCTTCGATCTGGCCGATCGGCCCAAGGACAAGCTCGAGACCCTCTCGCTCGGCAATCAGCAGCGCGTCCAGGTGGCGGCCTCCCTGCTGCACAGCCCGTCCGCCCTGATCCTCGACGAGCCCTTCTCCGGGCTGGACCCGGTGGCCGTGGACTCGATGGTCGAGCTGCTGCGCGAGCACATGGCCCGCGGCGTCCCCGTCCTCTTCTCCTCCCACCAGCTCGACCTCGTGGACCGGCTGTGCGACTCCATGGTGATCCTCTCCGGCGGCCGCGTGCTGGAGCACGGCACCGCCGACGAGCTGCGCGCCGCCCGCCCGCTGTCACATCGCCTGCGATGCAGCGAGGACGTCGGATGGGTGCGCGATGTCCACGGCGTGCAGGTCGAGGACCTCGACGGCTGCCGGGCCGTCGTGCGCCTGGACGACGACGCCGCACGCGCCGAGCTGCTGCGCCGAGCGCTGGAGCGCGGCCTGCAGGAGTTCACCGACCTGGCGCCCACCCTCTCCGAGATCTACCGCGAGGTGACCCGATGAGCTCTGCGACCCGATCCGACGGACCCGATTCCTCCGCACCCGGTGCTTCCGAGAAGGCCGGCGGCCCCGGTCGCACCGTCGAGCGTCCGTGGCTGACCGTGATGATGCGGGAGCTGGCCGTGAAGGTCCGCAACCGCTCCGTGCTGATCTCCACGGCGGTCACGCTCGTGCTGATCGTCGGAGGCCTCGTGGCCTCCTCGCTGCTCTCCGGCACGGATTCGGGCAGCGAGCACGAGATCGCGGCGGTGGGCGCCGGCTCGGTCGAGATGGTCGAGGCCGTCGATGACAGCCTGTCGGACGACGACTCGGCGAGTCCGCGGGAGGCGACGCGTCAGGAGGCCGAGCAGCTGCTCGACGACGGCGACGTGGACGCGGCTCTGGTCCACGAGGACGGCTCGTGGGTCCTGCTCGGCGACGGCTCCCTCGATCCGGTCCTCGAGCAGGCCGTGACGCAGTCGGTCTCCAGCGCGACCATCGCCGCGAACGCGGCCAGCGCGGGCACCTCGATGGATCAGCTCGCGCAGGGCTCCGAGGTGCGGGTCGAGCAGATCGGCGAGGGGTCGGACAGCAGGGATACCGCGGCCTCGTTCGTGCTGCGCTACGTCTTCGCGATGCTGTTCTACATGGCGGCGATCATGTTCGGGACGGCGATCGCCAACTCCGTCCTGGAGGAGAAGCAGAACCGCGTGGTCGAGATCCTGGCCACGGCCATCCCGGTGCGCCAGATCCTCTACGGCAAGGTGCTCGGCAACTGCGTGATGGCGTTCGCGCAGATGGGTCTGTTCGCAGGCGCCGGTCTCCTCACGGCCTCGCTGCTCGGGCTCACGGACGACCTCGGCTGGGCGCTGTCGGCCTCCGGCTGGTTCATCGCGTTCTTCGTCGTGGGCTTCGCCGCGCAGGCGACGATCTGGGCGGCCCTCGGCGCACTGGCCTCGCGCAGCGAGGACCTGAACACGTCCATGACGCCGATCATGACAGTGCTCGTCGTCGCCATGCTGGCGGGGCTCATGGGCACCGGCACCTGGCTGACGGTCGCCTCCTACGTCCCGATCATCTCGTCGATCGCCATGCCGGTGCGCCTCCTGGAGGGCGAGGCGGCCGTGTGGGAGCCCTTCGCGGCCCTGGCCGTGTGCGGCGCCTTCGGCTGGGCCATGCTGCGGATCGGAGAGCGGGTCTACCAGCGCGCGGTGTTCCAGGGCGGGCGCTCGCTGTCCTGGCGCCAGGCGATGCGGCTCGAGGACTGAGACGGCGCCTCCGGCAAGCGTGAGCGGACTCGCACCGGGTACCGAGGCGTCATCGCCTGCAGCCTTGACAGATCTGGCACAATAGCTGGGTACCCGAAACGAGCGGACCCTCTCTCCGCCCGGATTCGCGTCCACAGGGTGCACCTCAAGATCGGCCCGCCCCACGGGAGCGTGACCGGTGCATCCGTACCTGAATACCAAGGAGAGATTGCACAAGTGGCAGTCAAGATTCGTCTGAAGCGCATGGGCAAGATCCGCGATCCCCGCTACCGCGTGGTCGTCGTGGATTCCCGCAAGAAGCGCGATGGTCGCGTGATCGAGGAGGTCGGCATCTACCAGCCGACCGAGAACCCCTCGCTCATCCGCATCACCTCTGAGCGCGTGCAGTACTGGCTCGGCGTCGGCGCTCAGCCGTCGGAGACCGTCCTGGCCCTGCTCAAGGTGACCGGCGACTGGCAGAAGTTCAAGGGCCTGCCGGGCGCCGAGGGCACCCTGCAGCAGCCGGAGTCCAAGGCCGCCTTCGTGGCCGAGGACAAGGGCTCCGTGATCATCCCCGAGGCGATCACCCCCAAGGCCGAGAAGACCGAGGACTCCGCCGAGTCCGAGGATGCTCCGGCTGAGGCCGAGAAGGCCGAGTGATCATGCTCGCCGACGCGTTGGAGCACCTGGTCCGCGGCATCGTGGACAACCCCGAGGACGTCGACGTCACCGCCAAGAACGGTCGACGCGGCGAGTCCCTCGAGGTGCGTGTGCATCCGGATGACCTCGGTCGCGTGATCGGGCGCCACGGCCGCACGGCGGCTTCGCTGCGCACCGTGATCAGCGCCCTGTCCGAGTCCGAGGGCGTGCGGGTCGACGTGGTCGACACCGACCGCCGACGCTGAGGCGAGAGGGTCCGCACGGATCCGGCACGAGCGATCGTGCACCGAACACGGCCCCCGTGTCCCGCAAGGGCGCGGGGGCCGTCGTCATCCCGCCCCCTCCTCAGCGAGGGGCCACGAACCATCAGCACGGGCATCCCGTGCGCAAGGAGCACTGCGTGAAGGTCCAGGTCGCCCGCATCGGCAAGCCGCACGGCATCCGCGGCGAAGTCACCGTCCAGCTGTTCACCGACGATCCCCAGGGGCGCTGCGCGCCCGGCGCCGTCCTGCAGCTCGAGGCCGCCACCGACCAGGCGGCCCGACTCGCGCCGACCGGGACCCTCGAGATCTCCTCGGCCCGGTGGAACAAGTCGGTCATGGTGCTCGGCTTCACCTCCGTGAAGGATCGCAATGCCGCGGAGCTGCTGCGCGAGTCCCGCCTGTGGGCCGAGTCCGAGGACGACGACCAGGACGACGACGCCTGGTACGAGCACGAGCTGCTCGGACTGGACGTCGTGCTGGCCGCCGAGCTGGAGCGCGCCGAGGCCGAGGGGCGCGAGCCCGCCGCGGTCGGCAGGGTCACCGGGCTGCGGACTCTGCCGGCCCAGGACCTGCTCGAGCTCGAGCTGGCGGACGGGCAGGAGGGCCTGGTGCCGTTCGTCGAGCAGATCGTGCTCGAGGTCGACCCCGACGCGGCGCGCGTGGTCATCGACCCGCCGCCCGGTCTGCTGGATCTGGAGGCATCGCAGGGCACCGAGGGCGAGGCCGCCGAACGCGCTGCCGAGACCGGCGAGCCGGCCGATCTCAGCGGTGTCGAGCTTCCCGGGCAGACCCAGGACCAGCGCCCGTGAAGCTCGACGTCATCAGCATCTTCCCGGAGTACCTGGCCGCGCTCGACCTGTCGCTGATCGGCAAGGCCCGGCGCGACGGCCTCCTGGACCTGACGGTCACCGACCTGCGGGAGGTCACCACCGACCGGCACCGCACCGTCGATGACACGCCCTACGGCGGCGGGGCGGGCATGGTCATGCAGCCCGAGCCGTGGGCGCGCGCGCTCGAGGGCGTCCTGGAGTCATCGGACGCGGGCCAGGTCGAGCGGCCGCGTCCCGTGCTGGTCGTGCCGTCTCCGGCGGGGGAGGTCTTCCGACAGTCGACCGCCTACGAGCTGGCCGGACGCGAGCACCTGGTCTTCGCGTGCGGACGCTACGAGGGGATCGACGAGCGCGTGCTCGACTGGGCGCACGAGCGCTTCGAGGTCCGGCCGATGTCCCTGGGCGACTACGTCCTGAACGGGGGAGAGGTCGCCGTGCTGGCCATGGTCGAGGCCATCGCCCGCCTGGTGCCCGGGGTGATCGGCAACCCGGAGTCCCTCGTGGAGGAGTCGCACTCGGACGGGCTGCTCGAGTACCCCGTCTACACCAAGCCCGCCCTGTGGCGGGATCGGCCCATCCCCGAGGTCCTGCTCTCGGGCCATCACGCCAAGATCTCGCGCTGGCGACGGGACGAGCAGCTGCGGCGCACGGCCGCTCGGCGTCCCGACCTTCTCGAGCAGCTGGACCCGGAGACCCTCGACAAGCACGACCGCGCGGTGCTCCAGGAGCTGGGCTGGGAGCCGGGAGCCGCGCAGTGAATCCCCGGGCCGCGCAGCGTGAGTTCGGCGGCCCGCTGTGGCATAATAGTCGCTCGCGTGTGCGCTGGGCACGCCCCTGCCGCAGGGGGAAGAGCGACCTCAACAGCGCACGCACCGCCTGATCCCTCCATGGAGATCGGCGGCAAGCACACGACTCGCGGCACGCGAAGCCCACGGGACATCCGCCAGGGCCAGCGCTGTGCCGAAGACCTCACGCGGGCGACCTGCGGTGTCCGCCAGGAGAAGCACCATGAACATCCTTGATGATCTCGATGCCAAGTCGCTGCGCAGCGACATCCCCGAGTTCTGGCCGGGCGACACCCTGAACGTGCACGTCAACATCATCGAGGGCAATCGCTCTCGTGTGCAGGTGTTCAAGGGCTTCGTCGTGGGCCGTCAGGGCCAGGGCGTCCGCGAGACCTTCACGGTCCGCAAGGTCTCCTTCGGCGTCGGCGTGGAGCGCACCTTCCCGGTGCACTCGCCGGTGATCGACAAGATCGAGGTCCTGACCCGCGGCGACGTCCGCCGGGCCAAGCTGTACTACATGCGCGATCGCCACGGCAAGGCTGCTCGCATCCGCGAGAAGCGTTGATCACCCTCCCCATGGCATGCTGCGCCCCTCGGGGCGGGGCCGTCGCGGGGAGCCGATCGATTGGCTGAGCGCAGCACGCACGAGGACCCGGCTCCGGCCGGGTCCTCGTCGTCTCAGGGTCCCTCCGATCCGCAGCGGACGTCCCTGCTCGAGCGCTGGAGCCGCGGCTGGCGGCTGGTGCTCGTGGCGGTGATCGCCGCGCTCGTCGTGCTGATCGGCGTGCGCACGTGGGTGCTCGACATCTACTACGTCGGCTCGCAGTCCATGCAGCCCACGATCGAGCCGGGGGACCGGATCCTCTCCGATCAGATGGTCGATGCCTCGCAGCTGCAGCGCGGGGACCTCGTGATCTTCGACGGACGCGGATCGTTCGCCCCCGTCGACGCTGACCCGCCCCTGGTGGAGGCGGGTCAGCGGCTGGCCAGCTGGGCGGGGATCCGACCGACGGACGACATCTTCGTCAAGCGAGTGATCGGGGTGCCCGGCGACACCGTGGCCTGCTGCGCGGCCGACGGCCGTCTCACGGTCAACGGGGAGCCGCTCGAGGAGCCCTACCTGTTCCCGGGCGATGCCCCCAGCGAGACCGAGTTCGAGGTCGTCGTGCCGGACGGACGCCTGTGGCTGCTGGGCGATCACCGATCGGTCTCCGTGGATTCCCGGTCACTGCTCGGCGCACCGGGCGGAGGCCTGGTCCGGGCGGATAGAGTGCTCGGGACACCGGTGGCCGTCGTCTGGCCGCCCGGTCGGGACCTCCCCTGATCCATCGACCGACGCGCGGCGAACCGCCCTGCGGCCCCCTGTCCGGAAGGAAGCACTGCCTGTGAGCGATCAGCCCGCGTCGAGCACCCCCGAGAAGGCGCAGAAGAGCGGCTCGTCGGGCGGCATGCTCAAGGAGATCCTGATCACGATCCTGGTGGTCCTGATCATCTCCTTCCTGCTCAAGACGTTCCTGTTCCGGCTCTTCTACATCCCCTCCGGGTCCATGGAGAACACGCTGCAGCTGCAGGACAAGATCGGCGTGAACGTCGCCGAGCCGTGGGCGGGACCGCTCGAGCGCGGGGACATCGCCGTCTTCGAGGACACCCAGGGCTGGCTGCCGGCCGCCGAGACCTCCTCGAACCCCGTGCGCCAGGGCCTCGAGTTCGTGGGGCTGGCGCCCGATCGCTCCAAGCAGTACCTGATCAAGCGCGTCATCGGCACCGAGGGCGACACCGTCACCTGCTGCTCCGCGGACGGCAGGATCACGGTCAACGGGCAGGAGCTGGACGAGCCCTACCTGTACGAGGGCGACGAGCCCTCGGAGATCCCGTTCGAGGTCACCGTCCCGGAGGACAGCTACTTCGTGCTCGGCGATCATCGCTCGGCCTCCGCCGATTCCCGGTACCACATCGAGCAGGGCACCGAGTTCGTCAGCCACGACGACGTGGTGGGCTCGGCCTTCTCGATCCTGTGGCCTATCGATCGGTGGACCTGGCTGTCGAACCCCTCCGACACCTTCGCCGACGTCCCCGACCCGTCCTGATGACCGGCTCGCCGTCGTCGCAGTCATCGCCTCCCGAGCAGGAGAAGGCGGAGGTCTCGGCGCCCGCCCAGTGGGTCGGCGTGCGGGACGCTCCTGCGGTGCGCTCGGACGGCGTGCCCATGCGCCGCAGGCCCACCGGTCGCCGCGTGCGAGGCGCGGATGCGTCGCAGCCCGAGCGCAGCCGCGGCATGCAGTCGGCCCGCGATGTCGCGACTGTGGTGATGGCCGGCCTGCTGATGACGTTCGTGTCCCAGCACGTGCTGGTCAGCGGATATCTGGTCACCGATGAGGCCATGGAGCCGACGCTGCGGCCAGGGGACCGGGTGTTCGCCAACGTGCTGGATCTGACGGTCTCCGGTGCTGATCGCGGTGAGGTCATCGTGTTCCGGCGCCTCGACGGCGACCCGGCGAGCCCCGTGGACCGACGCGAGGCCAATCCCGTGCAGCAGACCCTGTCCTTCTTCGGGCTGTCCCCAGATCGCTCGCTGGACCACGACGTCAAGCGGGTGGTCGGGGTCGGCGGCGACCGGGTCTCCTGCTGCGACGCCCAGGGGCGGATCATGGTCAACGAGGTCCCGATCGACGAGGCCGAGGCCTACCTGCACCCCGGTGAGATCGCCTCCGACATCGAGTTCGACGTCATCGTCCCGGATGATCAGTACTTCGTGCTGGGCGACTACCGCTCCGTCTCGCACGACTCCCGCGATGTGCTCAACACCGATCAGGGTTTCGTGAGCCACGACCGGGTCGAGGGAACCGCGTTCGTCGTCGGCTGGCCGCTGGATCGCATGGGGCCGCTGCCGGACGGCACCTGGGTCTACGACGAGTCCCGGGCCGCAGCCCTCGGCCCCCAGCCGCCGTGGCGGTGAGTGCGGCCCCCACACTCGAGCTCGAGCGCTCCCTGCTCGAGGCTCTTCCCGCCGGCGCACGGATCGCGGGCATGGACGAGGTGGGTCGCGGGGCGCTGGCCGGTCCGGTGGCCGTCGGCGTGGCGGTCGTGTCCGCTTCGACGCCCGGGGCGCCGAGCGCCGTGCGCGACTCCAAGCTGCTGCGCCCGGCCGTGCGCCAGGAGCTGGTGCCGCAGATCCGCTCGTGGGCCGTCGGCTCGGCGGTGGGCATGGCCTCGCCGTCGGAGATCGACGCGCTGGGGATCGTCGGGGCTCTTCGCCTGGCCGGACGACGGGCGCTGGAGGACCTGGACCCGACGGCGCAGCCGGACCTCGTGCTGCTCGACGGCTCCCATGACTGGCTCAGCCCGCCGAGCGACCTGCTGGCGCTGGCCGCAGACTCCGATGCGGCCCCTGCATGGGACGGTCCGGTGCGCACACAGGTCAAGGGCGATATGACCTGCGCCTCGATCGCCGGTGCCTCCGTGCTGGCCAAGGTCGAGCGGGACGCCCTGATGCAGGCTCTGGATGCCGAGCACCCGGCCTACGGATGGGCGCGCAACAAGGGCTACGGCGCCGCCGCGCACCGAGCGGCCCTGCTCGAGCGCGGGGTCACCGAGCACCACCGGCGCAGCTGGAAGCTCGGTCTTCGGAGCTGAACCTCGTCCACAGACGCAGGGCGGCTCTGGTCCGCCCGTGCGGGTGTCGTCATCCTGGGCCCCAAGGGACGACGACGGACGGGGGAGCTCATGCCGAAGGAGGGCAGCGGATCGAGGCTGCAGCTGGGGGAGCAGGGGGAGCGGCTGGCCGAGGCCTTCCTGGTGCGTCGCGGGGCCCAGGTGCTGGAGCGCAACTGGCATGCCCGGCCGACGCACCACGGCGTGCGCGGGGAGCTGGACCTGATCGTGCAGTGTGAGGCCGTGCTCGTGGGCGTGGAGGTCAAGACGCGGCGCGGCACCTACTACGGCCATCCGTTCGAGGCGGTCGATGAGATCAGGCTGCGGCGGCTGCACCTTCTGCTTGCGGCCTGGGCGGGCGAGCGGGGCTGGACGGCCGCTCGGCGAGTGGATGTGATCGCCGTGCTGCTGCTCGGCGGCCCGGAACACGAGCGGGTCCGGCTGGAGCACCGCGCGGGGCTGCACTGAGCCGCGGCACTCGGGCGCGACCAGCATCTGCGGAGCCCGAGCTGCCGGCGACGAGCCGGGGAGGAGCCTCGCCGCCGCGGCCGGGCACCGGATGCCGGCGACCGGAGGCCGGAGACCCGGCCGGATGCCGGAGGTGGAACCGCGCGGGCGTCGCGGCTCCACAGGCTGCTGCTTCTGCCGCCTCCGGGACGAGCCCTCCTGCATCGGCTCGGTAGAGATCCGACGAGCCGGTCAGTGATCCACCCTGAGGCCACCCGGGAGGTCCGGGGCATCGGAGGGGGTCAGCATGAGCGGTCCGGGCTACGCGCGCAGCCTGTCGGTGGCGCTGATCGGGCTGGAGGGCACGGTCGTGGAGGTCGAGGCGGACATCGGCTCGCAGATCCCGGCGTTCACCATCCTGGGACTGCCAGATGCCTCGGTCCAGGAATCCCGCGACCGCGTGCGCTCGGCCGCCCGGAATGCCGGGATCCCCCTGAGCCCGCGGCGCATCACCGTGAACCTCTCCCCTGCCACGCTGCCCAAGCGCGGCAGCGGCTTCGACCTGGCGATCGCCATGGCCGCGCTGCAGGCCGACGGACAGCTCGCAGCCCCGCCCGGTGTGGTCTACCTGGCGGAGGTCTCCCTGGACGGAGCGCTGCGACCCGTGCGCGGGGTGCTTCCCGCCGTGCTGGCAGCGGTGCGCGCCGGCTATGACCGGATCGTCGTCGCCACGGCCAACGCGGAGGAGGCCGCGCTCGTGACCGGGGCCCAGGTGCGCGCCTATGACTGCCTGGCCGATGCCGCCGCCGAGTTCGGCGCGGATCCGCGGCCGCTTCGCAGGCCAGCCAGCCAGTCCGCCACCTCGGTCGGCGTCGCAGACGAGGAGGAGGCACCGCTTCCCGACCTGTGCGATGTGGCCGGTCAGGCGGAAGCACGCATGGCACTGGAGATCGCAGCGGCCGGATCCCTGCACCTGCTGCTGACCGGACCGCCGGGGGCGGGCAAGTCCATGCTGGCCTCCCGTCTGCCGAGCATCCTGCCGGAGCTGGACGATGAGGCGGCCACCGAGGTGACCGCCGTGCGGTCGCTGGAGACGCTGGTGGGGCCCAGGCGGCGGCTGATCCGCCGCCCGCCGTTCGAGGCTCCGCACCACTCGACCTCGGCCGCAGCACTGCTGGGCGGAGGCTCCGGCATTCCCCGGCCCGGGGCGGTGTCCCGGGCGCATCGCGGGGTGCTGTTCCTGGACGAGGCGCCCGAGTTCGACCGCGGCGTGCTCGACGCCCTGCGCCAGCCCCTGGAGACCGGTGACGTGCGGATCGACCGCTCGAGCGCCAGCGCCACCTATCCCGCGCGCTTCCAGCTCGTCCTGGCGGCCAACCCGTGTCCGTGCGGACGCTCGAGCGGCAAGGGCGAGGACTGCCGGTGCACGCCGGCTCAGCGCCGGGCGTACTTCGGGAAGCTGTCGGGGCCGCTGCTGGACCGGGTGGATCTGCGGCTGCAGGTTCCGGCGCTCAGATATGCCGAGCTCACGGCCGGGCAGACGGGGGAGTCCAGCGCAGACGTGGCGCGCCGAGTGGCCGCAGCTCGTGCCGTCCAGGCCGAGCGGCTGCGACCTCACGGGCTGCGCACCAATGCGGAGCTCACGTCCTCCCTGCTCAGCGGGCCCCTGCGCAGCGCCGCGTCCGTGATGGCGGGTCTCGAGCGGGAGATGGAGCGCGGTGCGCTGACCGCCCGCGGCATGCACCGGGTGCTTCGCGTGGCCTGGACGCTGGCCGACCTGGAGGCTCGCGACGGCCCCACCGCCGACGACGTCGACACCGCCCTGCACTTCCGCGCCAGCTCCCTGGCGTGAACCGCCCCTCCATGCACCGGATCAGGAGATCACCATGACCCTCGAGGACCAGCAGCTCATCCGCCGAGCGCGGGCGGGCCTGTCCCGCGTGATCGAGCCGCGGGATGCGATCGGCCATGTGCTGATCAAGGCCCTGGGACCCGTCGTCTCCTGGGAGATCGTGTCCAGCGGACGCCGCCTGAGCGCCGAGGAGAGCCTCGCCCTGACTCAGGCGATGCAGCGCGCCCCGGAAGCGGTGGGCGGGAGCATGGCCACGGCAGCGCAGCGCTGGAAGGCACGGGCCACGGTCGTGGACACGGATGCCGATCGGCGCGCCCTGGAGGACGTCGGCGGGTGGCTGTGCGTTCCCGAGGACGACGACTGGCCGGCGCAGCTCGACCAGCTCGGCCTGCAGTCGCCGGTGGCTCTGTGGGGCCGAGGGAGACGCACCGCGCTGGGCCGATGGCCGCGCGATGCTGTGGCCATCGTCGGCTCCCGCGACGTCACCAGCTACGGGCGCAGCATCACCTTCGATCTGGCGGGGGCCCTGGCCGCGCGCGGTCGCACGATCGTCTCCGGCGGAGCCTATGGGGTGGATGAGGCGGCGCACCGAGCTGCTCTGGCCACCGGGGTCGGTCCCGTCCACACGGTCGCCGTGATGGCCGGCGGCGTCGACCGGCTGTACCCGCGCGGGAACCAGGAGCTGCTCGAGCGGGTGTGCGCGGAGGGCACGGTGGTCTCCGAGTCGCCACCGGGGACCATGCCGGCGCGCTACCGGTTCCTGGACCGCAATAGGCTGATCGCGGCGCTGTCGGCGGCGACCGTGCTGACGGAGTCGCGATGGCGCTCCGGGGCGCAGAACACCGCGCATCACGCGGACCAGCTCTCCAAACCGGTCGGTGCCGTGCCCGGAAGCATCCACTCGGCCGCCTCGGCCGGGTGCCATCGCCTCATCCGAGAGGGCGCGGCGGTCCTGGTCAGCGACGTCGAGGAGGTCCTGTCCCTGCTGGAACCCCTGGGAGCAGTCGCCGAGTCCGCACCGGCCGAGCAGCGGCAGATCTTCGACGGGCTCAGCCAGCAGGACCGCATGCTCGCCGATGCCCTGCCCGTGCGCAGCGGTGCGAGCATCGACGCCCTGGTCTCCGCCACCGGGCTGCCGGTGCGCCTCCTGCTCGGTGCCCTGCGCCGCCTCGAGCGCGACGGCCTGGCCATGGAGCGCGACGGCCTGTGGCGCAGGCCGAGGATCCGATAGGCCGGCTTGCACCGTCATAGGATCGGAGGCATGTCCCACGCCGGTCCGCCCCCCGCCGCACCGCACGACTCAGCGGCTGACGACTCCACCGAGGCCGAGTCCCGGCTGCTCGCGCAGTTCGGCGAGCACCTGCGCCTCGAGCGCTCGCGCAGCGAGGCCACCATCACGGCGTACACGGCCGATCTCGAGCTCATGCTGGCGTGGGCCCGTCGTCGGGAAGCTGCGGTGGAGCAGATCGACCTGAGCGTGCTGCGCGGCTGGCTGGCCGAGCTGCATGCGCACGGGGCCTCGGCGTCGACCCTGGCTCGTCGCACCTCCGCCCTGCGCACCTTCTTCGGGTGGACCACCGCGACCGGGCGCACGCCTTCAGACCCGACCCTGCGCCTCAAGGCGCCTCGGCGCGGCTCCCACCTGCCCGAGGTCGTGGGTGCCGGCGACCTGCAGGCGATCCTCGACGATCTCGCCGCCCGAGCCCAGGACGCGAAGTCCTCGGAGCGGGACCGGGCGCTGGCCTCCCGCGACCTGGCGATCGTCGAGCTGCTGTGGGCCACCGGCGTCCGCGTCGCGGAACTGTCCGGCCTGGATGTCGATGACCTGGATCGGCAGCGCCGGACCCTGCGAGTGACCGGCAAGGGCGACAAGCAGCGCGTCGTCCCCTACGGCGCGCCGGCCGATGCCGCGCTCGAGCGATGGCTGAGCCGGCGCGCTGAGCTGAGCTCCCCGGCCAGCGGCCCGGCTCTGCTGCTCGGCTCCCGAGGAGGACGTCTGGGCACCCGGCAGATCCGCGAGATCGTCGATCGGGAGCTCGCGGCCCGCCCGGACGTTGCCGCCCGGGGCCCCCACGCGCTGCGGCACTCAGCGGCCACCCACCTGCTAGACGGCGGCGCCGACCTGCGCAGCGTCCAGGAGCTGCTCGGCCACGAGTCCGTGTCGACCACCCAGATCTACACGCACGTCTCGGTCGACCGGCTGGGGGCCGCCTTCCAGCAGGCGCATCCCCGGGCCTAAGCCCCTCGCGGAGCCGAAGCGCGGTGTCATCGACGTCCTTATGACGTCGGAGTCCGTCGTACACTTCGCCGCCGAGTTGACGGCAGAGTCATCGATCGAGAAAGATGAGACTGCTCCTATGTCTGATGACCTCGAATCCATCAGCACGGTGGGGCGCCGCAGGACAGAAAATTTCATCGCGGGACGATCCCGGAGGCCTCGAATCCTCCCCGATCGAACCGCATCGGCAGACGCGGGCTGAAGGGTCCTTGTCGCTTCTGGAACTCGTGAAGGTCGTTGGGGAAGACGCACCTACACGTCGGAGGGACACGTCATGTCGACCACGATCACGCGGGGAGTGCTTCACATCCACTCCGCCCCGCAGGCGCTGTGCCCTCATATCCAGTGGGCGCTCGAGGCGCTCGCGCGGGGACGCACCGCACTGGACTGGACCGCCCAGGAGGCGGAGCCCGGTACTCTGCGCGCCGAGCTCACCTGGGCCGGACCGGCCGGGACCGGCGCGCTGATGGCCTCCGCCCTGCGCACGCTCGGGAAGATCCGCTTCGAGATCACCGAGGAGCCCTCGCCCGGAGCCGACGGATCCCGCTGGTCCTTCACCCCTGACCTGGGCGTCTTCCACGCCACCACCGACGCCGCCGGCAACGTGGTGGTCTGCGAGGACCGCATCCGCTACGCCTTCGAGAACTCCCATGGCAACCCCGCCCTGGTGGTCAACGAGCTCTCACTGGCTCTGGGCGAGGCATGGGACGAGGAGCTCGAGCCGTTCCGCCTCGCCGCCGAGGGCGCCCCCGTCCGCTGGCTCCACCGGGTCTCCTGAGAGTCCCGGGCCTCGCGGGCCTGTTCTGCGGGACCTGACGCCTGGCCGCTGATCCCTCACCCGGAACGAGCAGCCCCTCCGCCTCCCCACTATCGAGTGGGGCCTGCGTGTGAGCAGCCGAATCGAGGGGCGTCGGAATGTGCGTTCGGGGCGTCGGACGCACACTGCCGCACCACTCGAATGAGTGAGCACCGCTGAATCGCACTGCAAGGCCACTCGACGACTGCGGCCCGGAACGACTGCGGCCCCGCACCTCGAGGTGCGGGGCCGTCGATGCTTTCCGGGCATCGTCCCGGCAGCAGAAGCCGACTCAGACGGAGCGGAAGGCCACCACGGCGTTGTGACCGCCGAAGCCGAACGAGTTGGACAGGGCCGTCGCGTCGCCGGAGCGCAGCTCGCGCGGCTCGGTCACGACGTCGAGATCGATCGCGGGATCCTGGTTGTCCAGGTTGATGGTCCGCGGCGCGGTGCGCTCGGTGAGCGCCTTGATCGTGAGGATCGCCTCCACGGCGCCGGAGCCGCCGAGCATGTGCCCGGTCATGGACTTGGTCGCCGAGACGGGGATGCCGTCGATCGCATCGCCCAGCGCCGCCCGCATGGCGGTGGCCTCCGGGAGGTCGCCCTTGGGGGTGGAGGTCGCGTGCGCGTTGACGTGGATGACGTCCTCGGGGGCGATATCCCCCTCGCGCAGCGCCTCGCGCAGGGCGCGGGCCGCACCGGCTCCGGTGTCGTCGGGGGCCGTGATGTGGTGGGCGTCGGCGCTGAGGCCAGCGCCTGCGAGCTCGCAGTAGATGCGGGCGCCGCGGGCCTTGGCGAACTCCTCGGACTCGATGACCACCGCACCGGCGCCCTCGGCCATGACGAAGCCGTCGCGGTCGATATCGTACGGACGGGAGGCGCGCTCGGGCTCGTCGTTGCGGGTGGACAGCGCCTGCATGGCGCCGAAAGCCGCGAAGTTCACGGGGTGGTTGGCAGATTCGGCGCCGCCGACCACGACGACGTCGGCCTTGCCGGTCTGGATGAGCATGAGCCCCTGGTAGAAGGACTCAGTGCCGGAGGCGCAGGCGGAGACGCTGGTGATGGCGGCTGCGCGGGCCTTCAGAGCCATGCCGATCGTGGCGGAGTTGCCGTTGGGCATGAGCATGGGGACGGTCATGGGCATGACGCGTCGGACGCCGCGCTCGCGCATGGTGTCCCAGGCATCGAGCAGGGTCCAGGCGCCGCCGATGCCCGTGCCGAACACGACGGCCAGGCGCTCGGGGTCGACCTCATCGGAGAGCTCGGCGTCGGCGCCGGAGAAGCCGGCGTCGGCCCAGGCCTCGCGGGCGGAGATCAGGGACAGCTGCCCCGACGGATCCAGGCGCTTGGCCTCCACGCGGGAGAGCGCCTCGGAGGCGGGGGTCGAGACGGAGGCGGCGATGCGCGAGCTCGTGGGGTAGAGCTCGAGCCACTCGGCGTCGATCGCGGAGACACCGGAGACTCCGGCCAGGGCGTTGCGCCACAGCTCGGGGACGGTGCCGCCGATGGGCGTGGTGGCTCCGAGTCCGGTGACTACTGCTTTACGGGTCATGTGCGCTGCTGCTTCCTGATCTCAGGGGTGGAGGGGCCGGGAGTCCGCGGCCGGCGCGCCGCCTGCGTCGTGACGTGGCACGACGGGGCGGCGGCGCGCTCGGCCTGCGGTTCCGGTGGGCCGATCAGCCCTGGGCGTTGTCGATGAAGTCGACGGCGTCCTGAACGGTCTTGAGGTTCTTGACCTCCTCGTCCGGGATGGTCACCTCGAACTTCTCCTCGCAGTTCACGACGATGGTCATCATCGAGATGGAGTCGATGTCCAGGTCCTCGGTGAAGTTCTTGTCGAGCTGGACGGCCTCGGTCTCCAGGCCGGTCTCCTCGTTCACGATCTCGGCCAGACCTGCCAGGATCTCTTCCTTGCTCGCCATGCTGTCTTCCTTTCGTCTGGCCCTCGAGAGGGCCGTTCCCAATCGCGTCGGTCGGCGGTCGCCGACCGGTGATCTCCGGCTCGCGGTGCGAACCCGGCGATCTACGTTGTCACTGCGATCTCAACTCTACGGGCGGGCCGGCCGCTGAGCGTGGAGCCCGATCCTCGAACGACTGCCTCATCGGGAGGAGGTCGTCGGCCGCTTGCGGATCGGAAGGCGGGGGAGCCGCTGGCTGCAGGCACGAGGCCCGCAGCGGAGGGCTCAGGGCAGGATCACCACCTGGGCGGCGAACACGAGTCCGGCGCCGAATCCGACCTGCAGGGCGGGCTTGCCGGACAGCTCCGGGTGCTCCTTGAGCAGGCGGTGGGCGGCCAGCGGCACGGAGGCCGCCGACGTGTTGCCGGCATCGGCGATGTCGCGGGCGATGACGACCGACTCGGGCAGCTTCAGCACCTTGGCCATCTGGTCGATGATCCGCATGTTGGCCTGGTGCGGGATGAAGGCGCCCAGATCCTCGGGTCCGATCCCGGCAGCTTCGAGCGCCTGCGTGACCCGCTTGGCGACCTCGAAGGAGGCCCAACGGAACACGGTCTGCCCGTCCTGGCGCAGGGTCGGCGACAGCGGGGCGTCGGCCGGCATCTCGCCGGTCTCCTTGTCCGCCAGATCGGCGCGGAAGGGCCGCGGCTGCCCCTGATCGATCAGGCGCAGATCCGTCAGCGGGTGCGTCATGCGGATGGCCTCGGCCTTGGAGCCGTCCGAGCCCCACACGGTGGGGGCGATCCCGGGCGTCTGCGAGGGGCCCACGACGGCCGCGCCGGCGCCGTCGCCGAGCAGGAAGCTGATCGAGCGCTCGCCGTTGTCGATGACGTCGGAGAGCTTCTCCACGCCCACGACCAGCACGTGCTCGGACATGCCCGAGCGGATCAGGGCGTCGGCCTGGGCGACGCCGTAGCAGTATCCGGCGCAGGCCGCCGAGACGTCGAACGCCGCAGCGGGCGTGGCGCCCAGCTGATCGGCGAGCACGGCGGCCATGGACGGGGTCTGGTACGGATGCGAGATCGAGGCGACGATCACCGCGGAGAGCTGCGAGCCCTGGATCCCGGCCGCCTCGAGCGCCTCGCGCGAGGCCTCCAGGGCCATGTCCAGAGCGCTGGTGGACTCATCGGCGCGGTGGCGGGTGACGATGCCGGTGCGCTGTCGGATCCACTCGTCCGAGGACTCGATCCACTGGCAGATGTCGTCGTTCGTGACGGTGACATCCGGTCGGGAGGCGCCCAGGCCCAGGATGCGGGAGTGGGCGGTCGGGGTGTACTGGTTCAGCGTCACCATGCGGGCGTCTCCTGGAAGTAGTGGATGGACCGATGCGCGGCCGCGGGCTCAGGACAGCGCACTGCGCGCGTCCTCGAGGGCCTCGGCCGAGGTCACGGCCACGGCCGGCACGCCGCGCATGGCGCGCTTGGCCAGTCCGACGAGCGTACCCGCGGGCGGCAGCTCGATGAGCTGGGTGACCTCGCGGCGCTTCATCTCCTCCATGCACAGGTCCCAGCGCACGGGGCGGCAGACCTGCTCGATGAGGGACTCCAGGTTCGCCTGCCCGGAGGCGACGGCCCGGCCGTCGCGGTTGGAGAGCAGGACCGAGGCGGGGTCCTGCGGAGACAGCGACCCGGCGAGCTCGCGCAGCGGCTCCAGGGCAGGAGCCATGTAGTCGGTGTGGAAGGCGCCGGCGACCTTCAGCGGGACCACGCGCGAGCGCTCCGGCGGGTTCGCGGCGAAGGCCTCGAGGGCCTCGAGCGAGCCGGCGGCGACGATCTGCCCGGAGCCGTTGGCATTGGCCGGGGTCAGTCCAGCGGCCTCGATGGCCTCGCGGGTGACGTCCTCCTGCGGGGAGAGGACCGCGGACATGCCGGTGGGCGCGGCGGCGGCGGCCTGGGCCATGGCGGTGGCTCGGGTGCGCACGAAGCTCATGGCGTCGTCCTCGCTCAGCGCGCCGGCCAGGGCGGAGGCGGTGATCTCGCCGACAGAGTGGCCTGCGAACAGGAGGTCGTCGCGGCCGTCGAGCTCGCTGCGCAGCAGGCGCGCGGCCACCAGCCCGGCCGCCACGATCAGCGGCTGGGCGACCGCAGTGTCCTTGATGGTCTCGGCATCGGCCTCGGTCCCGTAGTGGATGAGGTCGAGGTCGGCACCGCGGGAGAGCCGCTCGAGGTGCTCCCGCACGCCGGGCAGCGGCAGCCACTCGGCGAGCATTCCTGGCTTCTGGGCGCCCTGTCCTGGGCAGAGGATCGCAATCACCCGTGAATTCCACCAGATCGGGGAACGCGCAGCGACCTGCGGCTCGCACGAAGGCCCCGTCGGAGCTTTGTCGACTCCCTACAAGGCCTGCGACGGCGCCTCGCCCGGGCTCCGGCGCGCCGGTCGGGGCGGCTGTGCGGGGCCTCCAGCTGCGCCGGGGCCGCTGCGCGCGGCGGAGCTGGAGGCGAGCCGGCCGGCCACCAGCGCGCAGTGCAGCACGAACGCGTCGCGGGGCACGAGCGGATCCCAGCCGGTGAGGTCAGTGATCCGCCGCAGGCGGTAGCGCACGGTGTTGGCGTGGACGTAGAGCTCGCGCGAGGTGGCCTCGAGGGAGTGGCCCACGGAGATGTAGGTCGACAGGGTCTCCTCGAGCCCGGTGGTCGAGGCCGCCAGCGGCGCGTGGATCTGTTCCACGATCGCCGCGCGGGCCAGCGGGTCCCCGGTCATCAGGCGCTCTGGCCACAGCTCCTCGGAGTGCACCGGGCGCGGGGCGGCGGGCCAGGCATGGGCTGCCTCGAGCCCGGCGGAAGCCGGCTCGGAGGAGGCGACCACCGAGAACAGCGAGTCGGCCTCCGGCCCGTAGACGACCGGGCCGGGGCCGAACAGGGCGGCGAGCCGGGCCAGGGCGCGGTCGGTGCGCTGCATGTCCGCGAGCATCAGCAGGAGACGATCGCCCTGGATGGACACGAGCGCATCCGAGGCGTGCCGGGTGGCCACGCGTCGGATGCGGGCCACCACGGCCGGGCTGGTCTGCTCGGGGCTGCTGCCGACCACAGCCGTGACCGGGCCCTTGGAGTCCCAGCCCAGGGCGGCCACGCGGGAGCGCAGGGTCTCGCTGCGCTCGCCGCTGAGCAGGCCGTCGACGACGACGGACTCCATGCGAGCATCCCAGGAGCCGCGGTTCTCGGCGGCACGGGCGTAGATGTCGGCGGCGGCGAAGGCGATGTCGCGGGAGAAGCGCAGGACGCCGTCGCGCAGGACGGCGGCGTCGCTTCCCGTGGCCAGCTCGGGGACCCGGTCCTCGACGACGTCGACCACTACGCGCAGCACCTGCAGGGCCTGGTGCAGGGAGATCGCGGTGGTGAGATCCGTGGGCGCTTCGCGGAACATCGTGAGGAGGAACTTCTCGTCCTCCGGATCCTCGCACCACGTCACGAAGCCGGCGATGCCGCGCTGGGCCATCAGCCCGAGCTCGGAGCGGTCCTTGGGCTGCAGCTCGGCGAACCAGGGCAGGTCCTCGCCCAGCCGGTCGATCGCCACATCCGACAGCGGCGCCACGTTGGCTCGGACCCGGTCGAGGGTCTTGCGTCCCGGCATGGGCTCAGCGCGCCGCGCGCTGCGTCGGGACGAGCGCGCAGGCCTGCCGCCGGTCGACTTGGCGCCGCGGATCCACCGGCTCCCGCCGAGCAGCGCGCCGCCGGAGCGGGAATCGGAGTCCGTCGAGGTGTCCTTCGCCATGACGGCCAGGATACGACAGGAGGCCCGGGGCGAGCGCCCCGGACCTCCTGCCGACTGCCGTCGCCTGAGCTGATCAGGCGTCGCCGCCCGCGTTGCCGGAGGTGCCGGCGTTCGGGTTGAGCAGGTCGTACTTCTCGATCGCCTTCTGAGGGGCGTCCGAGTCGACCTCGCCCTGCTTGGCCAGCATCTGCAGAGCGCGCACCACCATCGAGTGCGAGTCGATGTGGAACCAGCGACGGGCACCGGCACGCGTGTCCGCGAAGCCGAAGTCGTCCGCGCCCAGTGTGGCGAAATCGTTCGGGACGTACTGGCGGATCATGTCCGGGACCTCGGAGGCGTAGTCCGTCGAGGCGATGATCGGGCCCTCGGCACCGGCCAGCGCCTGGGTGACGTACGGCGTGCGCACGCCCTCCGACGGGTTCAGGAACGCGTCCTTCTCCGCGGCCATGGCATCGCGGCGCAGCTCGGTCCAGGAGGTCACCGACCAGACGTCGGCGGACACGCCCCAGTCTTCGGCCAGCAGCTTCTGGGCCTCGAGCGCCCAGGGCACGGCCACGCCGGAGGCCAGCAGCTGGGCGCGGGGGCCCTCCTGCTCGGAGGCCTTCAGGTGGTAGATGCCCTTGAGGATGCCCTCGACATCGACGTCCTCCGGCTCGGCCGGCTGCTGGATCGGCTCGTTGTACACCGTGAGGTAGTACATGACGTCGTGATCCTCATCGGCGGTGCCGTACATCTGCTCGATGCCGCGCTTGACGATGTGGGCGATCTCGTAGCCGTAGGCCGGGTCGTAGGTGATCACAGCCGGGTTGGTGTTCGCCAGGATCGGGGAGTGGCCGTCCGCGTGCTGGGTGCCCTCGCCGGTCAGCGTGGTGCGCCCTGCGGTCGCGCCGATGATGAATCCGCGCGCCCGCTGGTCGGCGGCCGCCCAGAAGACGTCGCCGGAGCGCTGGAAGCCGAACATCGAGTAGAAGAGGTAGAACGGGATCATCGCCTCGCCGTGAGTGGCGTAGGAGGTGCCCGCGTTCAGGAACTGCGACGTGGCGCCGTCCTCGTTGATGCCCGGGTGCAGGATCACGCCCTGTGCGGACTCCTTGTAGGACAGCATCAGCTCGCGGTCCACCGGCATGTAGTTCTGCCCGTTGGGGTTGTAGATCTTGGCCGTGGGGAAGAACGAGTCCATGCCGAACGTACGGGCCTCATCCGGGACGATCGGCACGATGCGGTGCCCGAAGTCCTTCTCGCGCATGAGGTCCTTGAGCGTGCGGACCAGCGCCATGGTGGTGGCGGCCAGCTGCTTGCCGGAGCCCTTCTTGGCCGAGGCGTAGGCCTTGTCCGAGGGAAGGGTGATCTCCTTCTGCTCGTGGCGGCGCTCGGGCAGGAACCCGCCGAGCTCCTTGCGGCGCTCCAGCATGTACTGGATCTCGGGGGAGTCCATGCCCGGGTGGTAGTACGGGGCGTCGTACGGGTCCTCGAGCTGCTCGTCCTCGATGGGGATGCGCAGGTGATCGCGGAAGGCCTTGAGGTCCTCCACGGTCAGCTTCTTCATCTGGTGCGTGGCGTTGCGGGCCTCGAAGTGCGGGCCCAGGCCGTAGCCCTTGACGCCCTGCGCCAGGATGACGGTCGGCTGGCCCTTGAACTCCATGGCGGCCTTGTAGGCGGCATGGATCTTGAAGTAGTCGTGCGCGCCGCGCTTTAGGTTCCAGAGGTCGTCGTCGGACAGGTCCGCGACGAGCTCCTTGGTCTCGGGGGTCTGGCCGAAGAAGTGGTCGCGGATGAACGCGCCCGACTCGCCCTTGTAGGTCTGGTAGTCGCCGTCCAGGGTCTGGTTCATGATCTGGACGAGCTTGCCGGTCTTGTCCTTCTTCAGCAGCTCGTCCCACTCGCGGCCCCAGATGACCTTGATGACGTGCCAGCCGGCGCCGCGGAAGAACGCCTCGAGCTCCTGGATGATCTTGCCGTTGCCGCGCACCGGGCCGTCCAGGCGCTGCAGGTTGCAGTTCACCACGAAGGTCAGGTTGTCGAGCTTGTCGTTGGCGGCGGCCTGCAGCACGCCGCGCGACTCGGGCTCGTCCATCTCGCCGTCGCCCAGGAAGGCCCAGACGTGCTGTTCGGAGGTGTCCTTGATGCCGCGGTTCTCGAGGTACCGGTTGAACTGGGCCTGGTAGATCGCGTCCATGGGGCCGTTGCCCATGGAGACGGTCGGGAACTGCCAGTAGTCCGGCATCATGCGCGGGTGCGGGTAGGAGGACAGCGCATGGCCCTCCTTGGTCTTCTCCTGGCGGAAGCCGTCCAGGTCCTCCTCGCTGAGACGGCCCTCGAGGTAGGAGCGGGCGTAGTTGCCCGGGGAGGAGTGGCCCTGCCAGAAGATCTGGTCGCCGCCGCCGGGATGATCCGGGCCGCGGAAGAAGTGGTTCTGGCCGACCTCGTAGAGCGTGGCCACGCCGGCGAAGGACGAGATGTGCCCGCCCACGCCGATCTCCGGCTTCTGGGCGCGCTGGACCATCATCGCGGCGTTCCAGCGCATGTAGGCGCGGTAGCGGCGCTCGATCTCCTCGTCGCCGGGGTAGTCCGGCTCCTGGTCGACGGGCACCGTGTTGATGTAGTCGGTGGTGGTGACCATGGGGACGCCGACGCCCTGGGCGCCCGCATCCTGCAGGAGGGCGCGCATGATGTACTGCGCGCGCTCGGTGCCCTGGGTCTTCACGAGGTCCCTCAGGGACTCGACCCACTCCTCCGTCTCCTCCGTGTTGGAGTCGGTCAGCTGGCTGGTGAGCCCGCTCAGGATGTGATTGTTGCTCTCGGATGCCACGATCAACCTCTCTTCGTCGAGTGCGGCGGCGGTCCTGGCGGCAGCTGCGCCGCGTGTTGGGGCGCGCCCCGCCGGAAGTCCTCAGACCATCATCCAACATTCTGCCGTCTCGTGCGTCCACGCCTTGACCTCCTGTCATGGGACTTGTCATGCGTCTCTGGTCACAGTCGGGCCGGGTGGGGTCGAAGCCGTCGTCACGGGTTCGCTGGCAGCGCCAATGACGGGCTCTGGTTGCCAGTCGCCTTGCACGCAGCGGCCAACAGGTGTTGTGTTGCGTCGAGGGCCGGACCGCGTCCTGCGATCCGGCAGCACAACTGGCCGCGACTGAGCGGCATGTCTTTCGGTGCACCTCCCGGCGGGAGGGCCCGGTGAAGGAGAGTGACGTGGGCGAGGCCAAGGCCGCCGCAGACGACGCGATGAGCGAGCTCAAGCTGCCTGAGGACGCCATCGTGCAGGAGTTCGGCTACGACGACGACGTCGACTTCGATCTGCGGGATCGCATCGAGGACCTGATCGGGTCGCAGATGCTCGACGAGGACGATCAGGACGTCGTGGATGCCGTGCTGCTGTGGTGGCGCGACGGAGACGGCGACCTCATCGACGCGCTGGTCGACGCTCAGACGCAGCTCGACACGGGCGGAGCCGTCTGGCTCCTCACGCCCAAGCCCGGTCGCGACGGCCATGTCAGCCCCGCGGACGTCGAGTCCTCGAGCTCCACGGCCGGACTGCACACCACCTCGCGTGCAGGCGTGAGCGAGGACTGGACCGCGCTGCGCTTGGCGCCCAAGCGCAATCACTGACGAGCAGGCGGCCTCCGCGCCGCTGCACGGACCCCCAGACCCACGATGATCTGCACCGGAGTCGGCCGTCTCGGCCGATCCCGGACGCGGCGAGGTGAGACCCATGATCGAGATCGGCCAGTTCGCGCCCGACTTCACGCTGAACAACCAGTACGGGGAGGCCGTGACGCTCGCTGAGCACCTCGGCCGGCCCGTGGCGCTGGTCTTCTATCCGTTCGCCTTCTCCTCAGTGTGCACGGGGGAGATGTGCCAGCTGCAGGACATGATGGATGAGGTCCAGGAGGCCGATGCCCTCCTGCTGGCGGTCTCCACGGACTCCCAGTACGTCCTCAAGGCCTTCAGTCGCGAGGAGTCCCTGGAGTTCGACCTCCTCTCCGACTTCTGGCCCCACGGCGAGACCGCACGCGCCTTCGGTGTGTTCGACGAGACCACCGGCATGGCCAGCCGCACGACCTTCCTGATCGATGCCGACGGCATCGTGCTCGACCGCTTCACCTCGGAGATCACCTCGCAGAGGCCCGTCGAGCGCTATCGCGAGGCGCTGGCCAAGCTGCCGGCACCCACCGCGTGAGCCCTCCTGTCCGCATCCTGCGGGCCGGATACGGCCCCCGCGATGAGCCGGACCTGTTCCCCGATCCGCAGGCTCTGAGCCTCGAAGCCGGGCTTCCGGCCGCCCTCGAGCAGCTGGCCGGGCGGGAGGCCCTCGTCATCTCGGGCGCGGGCATGTCCACGGCGTCCGGGATCCCGGACTACCGCGGACCTGACGCCCAGCCGCGCCAGCCCATGAGCTTCCAGGAGTTCACGGGCTCGCCCGAGCGCCGAGCGCACTACTGGTCGCGCAACCAGATCGGGTGGCGGAACCTGCAGCGCGCCGAGCCGAACGCCGCGCACCGCAGCCTTGCCCGGCTCGAAGCCGCCGGAGCAGTGCGGGCGGTCATCACACAGAACATCGACCGGCTGCACGAGCGCGCCGGCTCGCGCTGCGTGATCGACCTGCACGGGCGCTACGACCGCGTGCGCTGCATGGCCTGCGCAACGCTCATCCCACGGACTGTCTGGTCGGATCGGCTCGACGCGCTGAACCCCGAGGCCGCAGCGGCCTCGGCGGATCCCGCCGACATCGACTTCGCCCCGGACGCCGATGCCGAGGTCGCCTATGCCGGCGACGCCTACCGCGTGCCGGACTGCCCGGTCTGCGGGGGCGTGGTCAAGCCGGACGTGGTGTTCTTCGGCGAGAGCGCTGATCCCGACGACGTCGCCGCCGCCTGGCATCAGACCGAGCTGGCTCAGGCCCTGCTGGTGCTGGGGACCTCGCTGACCGTGCACTCGGCGCGGCGATTCGTGCGCCGAGCTGTGCGAGCGGGCATCCCCGTGGTGATCGTCAACCACGGCCAGACCCGCTCGGATGCCGATGCCTCGGTCAAGATCGACGCGCAGGTCGCGGAGTTCCTGGCCGCAGCCGAAGCCCCGCTGAGCGAGGGCGCACGCGGCCGTCGACCCTGAGGGGCCCAGGGCCAGGAGGACGTCTTCACAGCCGACGTGATGGAAGACACCAGCTTCCGCATCAGGAATCGTTGTCGGAGCGTCACATAAGAGCCGACTCGGGGGTAACATTTGCGTCAGCATCGGGTGCTGACGGCTGCAGAAGTCGTCCACCCGATGCCGCCACATCCAGGGCCTTTAGCTCAGCTGGCAGAGCACTGCGTTTACACCGCAGGTGTCGTCGGTTCGATCCCGGCAGGGCCCACCACAGCGGGCATCCGCTGTCGGACCCAGTGCATCACCCACAGGCCGCCGGCACGCTCGTCCTGCTTCTCGGTCCCATCGGGCACGAAGCCGTTGCGCCGATAGAAGCGGTGGGCGCTCGGATTCTCCCGGGCGACCCACAGCTGACAGGGCTCGGAGCCGACGACGGCGTCCAGGAGCGCCTGTCCCGCTCCCGAACCGTGGTGTCTGCGCAGCACATAGAGCATGCGCAGCTGCGTGCTCGGTGGGTTGTCGTGATCCGTCGGGACTGCCATGGCGAAGCCGATGACCTCGTCGCCCGCCTCGGCCAGCATGAGCCGCTGACCATCTGGTTCGTCTCGCACCAGGCCGGACCACAGCTCCTGCCGTCGCTCCAGTGCCGAGGCCTCAGTGGGGTCGGTGGGAAGGCGCATCCCATAGGTCTCGCGCCAGCACTGGGTGTGCACCCGGGCGAGCTCGTGGGCATCGGACGGCGTCGGGCGGCGCAGGGTCCAGATCGGATCGATCACATCCGAAAAACTATCAGCGACAACCTGGGTGCTGGTGCAGATCATGCGCCCCATGGTGCGCGCATGGCGGAGCGATTGCCCGCAACCTGCCGCATCCGGCGGTTCCGCAACATCCCCGGCTGGTGGGAGCGTGATTCCGACGCCGCGGCGAGGAATGAGGAACCCTGATGTCCAGCATCACGCACCGTCCGCCCTTCGACGCCGAGACCGAGGCCTCGATGAACGCGATCGCCGAGCAGCTGCCGGTGATCACCCCGGAGATGATCGATCCGCAGCGGCTGATGATCGCTGGTGCCAGCGCCAGCGCCGGCGGCGGTCTGGCGGCCGGGGCCTTCGGCGATCATGCCCTCCCAGTTCGGGATCCTGCGCGCGACGCTGACTGCTGCGTCTCTCAGCGGCACGACGACCGAGCTCCCGCCGCGCGGCGGGATCGGCATCTGGACGGATCCCGCCGAGGCGCCGTCGTCCTGGAGCCCTGCGGTGATCGCCATGCGCCTCACCGAGCCCGAGGAGCAACCGGTCGTGGATGCGGCCGATCTGGGGTCGGTGCTGCTGCTGGCGCAGAGCTGCGACCCGCAGGACCCTCCGCGCGACGTCGCGACCCTCCTCCGGCTCGACGACCGGCAGCTCGAGGTGCTGCAGGCGCTCGTCACCTCCGAGAGCATCCGCGCGGCGGCGAGCACCCTGGGCATGCACCACTCGACGGTGCAGTCCCGCCACGAGGCGCTGTGCGATCTGCTGGGCTACGACCCGGGCACCGTCACCGGACGCATGCGGTACCTGGCCGCTGCCGTGCTGGCCCGGCTCACCGCTCCGGGCCGGATCTGAGAACCGCCGGAGCCGGCGCCTGTGCGTCCGGCGATTCCAATGCGCGAGCAGCCCCAGGCCGTCATCCGCGGCAGATCCTGGCCGACCTCGGTGCGTGGACGACGGCTGCTGAGTCGCCGAGCACTTCGTGTGCCCCGCGGTTCGCCTCAGCCCGACTCCAGTGGTCGTCCTGCGGATGCTGGGCACTGCGCGGGGCGGGGGCTGCGGGCACTGGGACCTCGCGCAGCCTGTACGTGGTGTCGGGGCGCCAGCCGGCGATCTCCGTGGATGTGGTGCTGTCCCCGGCCAGCGCACGGCCGGCCGGTTCCAGGTAGGTGAGCACCGGCAGCTTCATGCAGCCGCCCCCGCGCCCCTTAGCGCTCCCGCCCGGGATGACCCACGCGCCGTCGCGCGGTGCACGCGGACAAGTCGCCGCGCTCGGAGGACCAGGGCTTCCACGGCCGGTGCCGGCGACGTCGCTTGCGGGTTTCCGCCGCCCGCGTCCGCTGGGCCCAGGCAAGGAGACCGGTCCGGTCGACAGGGGCTGCCGCGAGCTTGTCCCCGCGATGCAGGTCATGCTCGGAGGCCAGCTCCCAAGTCTGCGGTCTCGGCTCCTCGGACAGCTCTCTGACAAGCTCCATGATCAGGCATCGAACGCAAGGGCCTTCCAGCACTCGCAGGGCCTGCGTCTCATCCATCCGCCCATGTGCGGCGGACATGCTGCGACGGGTAGGGATCAGAGTCGGCTCTGAGTCAGCCGTTCCACGGCGTCCCAGGCCTCGAGCTCGCGCCGGGCGTCGTACGACTGCGCCGAGGACCTCTGCACGGTGTCGCGGTCGATGTAGGCGCCCGTGGGCGCCTCCAGGTCTCCGGTGACGACGGAGGCGAGCCAGCTGCCGGCCTGCTCCGGAGTGCTCGCCAGCGGGGTGACAGCCAGCAGCGGCATGATTCGTCGCATGACGAGGCGAGATGCGACATCGGCCTCGCGGGCAAGGTCGGTGCCGGGGACGAAGCCAGGGTTGAACCCCACGATGGTCGGCCCGGAGGGGAAGCGGCGCGCGAACTCATGGATGAGGTGGATCGACGCGAGCTTGCTGGTCGAGTAGGCCCTGCGACCAGCAGTCGTGCTGCTCGGCCTGTCGAAGGCCCCCGGGCGGGCCAGAGCCTCGACCGGCTGCCAGCGCGGGCCCGGCACCATGCCGAGGTTGTGCCGCAGATCGCCGAAGTGGGTGTCGCTGACGGTCACCACGATCCTGCCCTGCGGGGACAGGGCGCTCTGCAGCCGCCGGATGAGGACGTGGTGCGCCAGCACGTTGACCGCGAAGGTCGATTCGAAGCCGTCGTCGGTCTGCGTGCACGCGTTCGTGTGCTGGACGCCGGCGTTGCAGACCAGGGCTCCCAGCGGCGGGAGGCCGCCCGCGCTCAGCTTCTGGAGCACGGCGTCCGCGGCATCGCGCGTGCTGGGCAGCGAGGACAGGTCGCAGCCGATGCTCGACAGCCTTCCATCGAGCACCGCTGGTTGGTCGACGAGCTCACGGGAAGGGCCGCGGCTGAAGATCACCAGATGCGCTCCGGGCCGTTCGGCCAGCAGCCGCTGCGCCGCGATCCAGCCGATTCCGCGGCTCGCGCCCGTCATCACGATGGTCTGCTCCACGAGCAGATTCTCCCATGCCACCGGCCCGACCATGGCCTGCTCGAGCACTGCCGGGGCAACAAGCAGTACCCATGGAGGGCTGTCCGGCCCCCGGACTAGGCTGAGGCCCATGACTTCAGAGAAGAAAGCTCAGATCGGCGTCACCGGACTCGCGGTGATGGGCGCCAACCTCGCCCGCAACTTCGCGCACCACGGCTACACAGTGGCCCTGCACAACCGCTCGGTCGGCAAGACCGATGCCCTGATCGCCGAGCACGGCGACGAGGGCGAGTTCATCCGCACCGAGACCGTGCAGGAGCTCGTGGACTCGCTCGAGAAGCCGCGCCGCATCCTCATCATGGTCAAGGCCGGCGCCCCTGTGGACTCCGTGATCGAACAGCTCGTCCCGCTGCTGGACGAGGACGACATCATCATCGACGGCGGCAACTCGCACTACCCGGACACCATCCGCCGCGAGCAGGCGCTTGCGGAGAAGGGCCTGCACTTCGTGGGCGTCGGCGTCTCCGGCGGCGAGGAGGGCGCGCTCAACGGCCCGTCGATCATGCCGGGCGGCTCGCAGAAGTCCTACGACTCCCTGGGCCCCATGCTCGAGTCCATCGCCGCGGACGCCCCCGGGGACGGCAAGCCCTGCTGCGCCTGGATCGGCACCGACGGCGCCGGGCACTTCGTGAAGATGGTCCACAACGGCATCGAGTACGCCGACATGCAGGTCATCGGCGAGGCCTATGAGCTGCTGCGCCAGGTCGGCGGCATCGAGCCGGCTCAGCAGGCCGAGATCTTCACGCAGTGGAACAGCACCGAGCTGTCCTCCTACCTGATCGAGATCACCGCCGAGGTTCTCAAGCAGGTGGACTCCCGCACCGGCAAGCCCCTGGTCGACGTCATCGTGGATGCCGCAGCCATGAAGGGCACCGGCACCTGGACTGTGCAGGCCGCCCTCGAGCTGGGCTCGCCGGTCACCGGCATCGCCGAGTCCGTCTTCGCCCGCGCCCTGTCCTCCACCGCTCGCGAGACCCGCCTGGAGGCCCAGGAGGTCCTGGCCGCAGGCGTTCCCGAGCCCGGCACCGTGGATGACGCAGCCTTCATCGAGGACGTCCGCCGCGCTCTGTACTGCTCCAAGCTCGTGGCCTACGCCCAGGGCCTGGAGATGCTGGATGCGGCCTCGGCCGAGCACGACTGGGACCTGCAGCTCGACGTCATCGCCTCGCTGTGGCGCGCCGGCTGCATCATCCGCGCCGAGCTGCTCGAGGACATCATGGCCGCCTACAAGGACAAGGAGACCGCCCCGCGCAACCTCCTGTTCGCACCGGCCTTCCGCGACGTCATCGCCGAGTACCTGCCGTCGTGGCGCCGCGTGGTCGTGGAGGCCACCAACCGCGGCATCCCGGCCCCGGTCTTCGCCTCGTCGCTGTCGTACTACGACGGCCTGCGCCGCCCCCGCTCCAACGCCGCCCTGACCCAGGGCCTGCGGGACTACTTCGGTGCGCACACCTACCTGCGCACCGACTCCGAAGGTGCCTTCCACACGCTGTGGAGCGGCGACCGCTCCGAGATCGACAGCTGACCCGAGCCGTCGGGGCCCTCGGGCTCCGGCAGCCGGATCGACGACGGCCCCGGACTCTCGTGAACGAGAGTCCGGGGCCGTCGTCGTGAACCGGAAGACTTCAGATCCACATGGCCGGATCGATGTAGGCGGCCGGATCCACCAGCGGCTCCTGCTTGTCCGGGGTGCGGGCTCGGGCCTTGCCGGGAATGCCGGTGACCACCGAGTCCTCCGGGACGTCCTTGACGACCACCGAGTTGGCGCCCACGGCCGAGCCGCTGCCGATCTCGATGTCGCCCAGGACCTTGGCGCCGGCGCCCACGGTCACGCCGTCGCCGATCGTGGGGTGGCGCTTGACCTTGGCCAGCGACGTGCCGCCCAGGGTCACGCCCTGATACAGCATGACGTCATCGCCGATCTCTGCGGTCTCGCCGATCACGATCCCCATGCCGTGGTCGATGAAGAACCGGTGCCCGATGGTGGCGCCCGGGTGGATCTCCACGCCGGTCAGGAAGCGCCCGAGCTGGGAGACCGTGCGGGCCACGCCCTTGGTCTGCTCCCGCTCCCAGAGCCGATGCGAGAGGCGATGCAGCCAGATGGCATGCAGCCCCGAGTAGTTCACGACGATCTCGACGTCCGAGCGGGCGGCGGGGTCGAAGGCGCGCGCGGTGTCGATGTCCTCGCGCAGTCTGCTGAGAAAGCTCACGGATCTCCTCATCGAAGCGTCACCGGGCGGGCGGAGCCCGGCGGGGCGGTGGGTCCAGCGGCATCCGTCCCGGCCGGCAGGGACCGAGGGGAGATCGCAGGAGGTCGGGGAAGGCGACGGACCCGCCGCTCGTCGACCCCGTCGAAGGCAGGGAGGGGAGCACGCGGGTCCGTCGGGACCGTACCGCGCCGGTGCTCGGCGCGTTCAGAGGTCGCTGCGGGGATCAGCCCCGGATGTCCTCGTACAGGACGGTGGAGATGTAGCGCTCGCCGAAGTCGCAGACCACCGTGACGATCAGCTTGTCGCGGTTCTCCTCCTTCTTGGCCTCCTCCAGCGCCGCGAAGACGTTCGCGCCGGTGGAGATGCCGCCGAGGATGCCCTCCTTGGTGCCGAGCTCACGCGCCACGCGGACGGCGTCGTCGACCTCGACGTCGTAGACGTCGTCGTAGACCTCGCGGTCCAGGACGTCCGGGACGAAGTTGGCGCCCAGGCCCTGGATCTTGTGCGGGCCGGCCTTGCCCTGCGTGAGGATCGGGGAGTCGGCCGGCTCGACGGCGACCACGCGCACATCCGAGTTCTGCGACTTGAGGTAGGAGCCGGCGCCCGTGATGGTGCCGCCGGTGCCGATGCCGGCGACGAAGACGGCGACCTGGCCGTCGGTGTCCTCCCAGATCTCCGGGCCGGTGGTCTCGCGGTGGACCTTAGGGTTGGCCTCGTTCTCGAACTGGCGGGCCAGGATGGCGTTGTCCGAGGACTCGACGAGCTCGCGGGCCTTCTCGACCGCCCCGCGCATGCCGTCGGCACCCGGGGTCAGGACGATCTCGGCACCGTAGGCGCGCAGCATGGCGCGGCGCTCGGTGGACATGGTCTCCGGCATGGTCAGGATGACCTTGTAGCCGCGGGCCGCCCCGACCATGGCCAGCGCGATGCCGGTGTTGCCGGAAGTGCCCTCCACGATGGTGCCGCCGGGGCGCAGCTCGCCGGAGGCCTCGGCGGCGTCGACGATCGCGCGGCCGATGCGGTCCTTGACGGAGTGTGCGGGGGAGTAGAACTCGAGCTTCACGGCGATGTTGCCGGGGAGGTCCTTGTCGAGCTCGTTGAGTCGCACCAGCGGGGTGCCGCCGATGAGCTGGGTGACGTTGTCGTGGATCTTGCCCATGATGATTCCTTCCGAAGGGGATCTGCGGTGCCCTGGCAGCCGCGGTGAGACGGCATCCGTGTGCGGGGCGATCGGACTCTGCTCGAGCCTAACGGCCGAGGCCGCGGCGCCTGCGAGTCACGAGGTGGTCAGAAACTCTGCGTAACCTTGCCGGACCTTGGCCAGCTTGGGATTGATGACGAACTGGCAGTACCCGTTATAGGGCTGGCGGGCGTAGAAGTCCTGGTGGACCGGCTCGGCCTCCCAGACGGTGCCCAGCGGCTCGAGCGTGGTCGCGATCGGGCGCTCGAAGTTCGGGGCCATCCGCTCAATGGCCTGCTGGAAGAGCTGCTTCTGCTGCTCGTCGGCGTAGAACATCGACGAGCGGTACTGCGGGCCCTCATCCGCTCCCTGGCGGTTCAGGCTCGTGGGATCGTGCGAGGTGAAGAACAGATCCAGGATGATCTCGGGGGAGACGACCTCCTGGTCGAAGCTCACCGCCACCGCCTCGGCATGGCCGGTCTGACCGGAGCAGACCTGCTCGTAGGTCGGGTGGCTCACATGGCCGCCGGTGTAGACGGAGACGACGTCGCTCACGCCGCGGGTCTTGCGGTAGATGGCGTCGAGGCACCAGAAGCAGCCGGCGCCCAGGACGTAGGTCGTGGTGGTCATGGTCGGTGGAACCTTCCTCGCGGCCTCGGTATTCCTGCGCTCGACCTCCTGCCGATCCGGCCTCGGGAGGGTCCCAGCGGTGAGGTCCCGACCGGCCGGGCGCGCTGTCGTCGTCTCCTCCTAGACTCGGTGCCATGAGCGAGATCCCCACGCTGGCAGAGGTCGTCGACGCCGCGGATCGGCTGTGGCCGCTGCGCACGCAGCAGTCCTGGGATGCCTCGGGGCTGATCGCGGGGCGACCGGAGGCCCCTGTGCGCCGGATCCTGATGGCCGTGGACGCGGTGACGCCCACCGTCCAGGAGGCCGTGGAGACGGAGGCGGATCTGCTGCTGACGCACCATCCGCTGCTGATGCGCGGGGTGTCCACGGTGGCCGCCGACACCTACAAGGGACGGGTGCTCCACGAGCTGATCGAGCGCCGGATCGGGCTGCTGGCTTGCCACACCAATGCCGACGCCGCGCGCGACGGCGTCTCCGATGTCCTGCTGCGCGCCTGCGGCGTGGAACGGATGCAGCCCCTCGAGCCGTCGTCGGAGGATCCGGAGATCGGGATCGGCCGTGTGGGCGACCTGGACGAGCCCGTGCGCCTCGTCGAGCTCTCCCAGCGGCTGGCCGCCGTGATCCCGCCGACCGCCCAGGGCGTGCGCGTGGCAGGGGATCCCGACCGGATGATCCGCCGCGTGGCGGTGTGCGGCGGCTCGGGGGACTCTCTGTTCGAGACCGTGCGGCATGCCGAGGCGGATGTCTACGTCACCGCCGATCTGCGCCATCACCCGGCTTCGGAGGCGCGCGAGACCGCACTGACCGGCGACGGCTCACCGGCGCTGATCGACCTCTCGCACGCGGCCAGCGAGTGGTTGTGGCTGCCCGTGGGCGCGGCCGCGCTGCAGGAGGAGCTCTCCGCGCGCGGGTTCCAGGCCGAGGTCCGGGTCTCGCGGCGTCGCAGCGACCCCTGGGACTTCCGGGTGCCCAGCCCGCACGAGCCCCCGCAGGACGTGTGGGAGCCGAGCCGATCGACAGGAGCCGCATCATGACCACCGCCGCCCCTGAGCAGTTCGAGGCGCTGCTGGCGCTGCAGTCCCGCGATTCTCGCGCTGCGACCCTGCGCGAGCGGCTCACGGCGCTTCAGAAGGAGCCCGAGCTCGTGGAGTCCCTCAAGCGCCAGCGCGCCGCCGTCGCCAAGGCCAAGGAGCTGCAGGCCCGGGGCGCTGAGCTGGAGGGCGCCCGGGACGCCGCCCATCAGAAGGTCGATGACCTCCTCGGCCGGCTCGAGACGGAGCGTGCCCGGCGCGATGCCGGCGGATCCGCCAAGCAGGTCTCGGCCCAGACCCGGCAGATCGAATCGCTGACCGGGCAGGTCGAGAAGGCCCGTGCCGGGGCCGAGCGCGTCGATCAGGAGCTGGCCGCCTTCCAATCCCAGCGCGACGAGCTGATGCCGCGGCTCAAGGCCGCAGATGCCGACGCCCGCGCGCGCGTGAGTGCGGCTCAGGAGTCCGGCAAGCAGATGCGGGAGGAGCTGGCCGGGCTGGATCAGGGCCGGCAGGACGCAGTGCTCGCCGTGGGCAACGATCAGCTGGTGGCGCGCTACGAGCGGATCCGCGGCGGCGGCACGGGACGGGAGAAGATCGCGGCGGCGCGTCGTCAGGCCTCGGCCTGCGGAGCCTGCGGCAGCCCCATGAGCCCCGCGGAGGTCTCGGCCCTGGAAGCCGATCCGCAGACGGTGGCCGCCTGCTCCGACTGCGGCGCGATCCTGGTGCCCTGAGAGCGCTTGCGGAGGTGCCGGAGCGGGGATGTCGAGGGACAGGACGGCCTGTGAGCCGGGTTCTGTGCACGTGCCCGGTCGCCCGGGGCACGGCGGTGATCATCCATCTAGGCCCATCGTTGCCGATGGGCTCGAGCGGCCTACCCGGATGCAGGACGAGCAGCCCTGTCGCACCCTGTCTGACCTTGCTCCGAACGGGGTTTGCCTAGCCGCACCGGTCGCCCGGCGCGCTGGTGGTCTCTTACACCACCCTTTCACCCTCACCGCACGGCAGGCCGTGGGCGGTCTGCTCTCTGTGGCACTTTCCTGCGGGTCTCCCCGAGTGGCCGTTAGCCACCGTTCTGCTCTGCGGAGCCCGGACTTTCCTCGAGGCGCACATGGCGCCGCGCGATCACCCGGCCGTCCTGTCCAGGCGACCACTGTACCCGTCTGCGGCCGATAGCATGCTCGGATGCTGATCCTGCTGCCGCCCTCCGAGACCAAGACCCAACCCGCCTCCGGGGATCCGGCGCAGCTGCAGGAGCTGTCGCTGCCGCAGCTGAACGACGACCGCCTCCGGGTGCTGAAGGCGCTGGAGAAGGTCAGCGGGCAGCGCAATGCGCTCGAGGCACTGGGCGTGGGGGCCTCGCTCGCGCCGGAGGTGCAGCGCAACCTGTCGCTGCGGACCGCACCGGCGGCACCGGCGCTGCAGATCTACACCGGGGTGCTCTACGACGCGCTCGGGACCGAGACGCTCACCGCCGAGCAGCGCCGGGTCGCGGAGCACTCCGTGGTGGTGATCTCGGCCCTGTGGGGCGCGGTGCGGCCCACCGATCGGATCCCCGCCTACCGGCTGTCGATGGGCACGGCCCTGCGAGGGCTGGGCAAGCGCGAGCCGGTGAAGCTGTCGTCGTTCTGGAAGCCGCGGCTGGGGGAGGCGCTGGGCACGCAGACCGAGGGCCAGCTGATCATCGACTGCCGCTCCTCCGCCTACTCGGCAGCCTTCGCCGCCCCGTCAGAGACCACCGTGGCCGTCCGCGCAGTCACTGTCTCCGACGACGGCCAGCGCAAGGTCGTCTCGCACTTCGCCAAGCACACGCGCGGCGAACTGGCGCGTCACGTGCTGGAGCAGCTCGCCCAGGGCCGCCGCGTCGAGACGGCCCAGGAGCTGGCCGAAGCGGCGAGCCAGCGGTGGCGCGTCGAGCTGGAGGAGCCGAGCGGTCGACGGCCCGGTCAGCTGACCGTCGTGCTGCCCGCCTGAGCCGAGCCCTGCCCGGCCGATCAGCAGGACCGGGCAGCGGGCGGGCTACGGTTCCGGGTCTAGGATGTCGGACCTGCTGACTGCCTCCACGCCGACTGTGCCTGCAGCTGCCCCCGCGCAGGAGGTTTCGCGTCCGGTCATCAGAGTGAACGCCGCTCTCCACCTGTTGCTCGTCGTGGGCGTCGCGGCTGCTTGGGGCCTGGGGGATCTCGGCGGCGCCTTTTCGGGCTGGGACTCAACGCCTTCACTTGGACCGATGCTCTGTCGCTGGACTGGTCCGGCGTGGTGGTGCTGGTGCTGTTCGCGGTGATCTTCACCGGGGCGGCGCTGCTGTTGAGGCGCGGAGCGCGCCAGGTCTGAGCGCCGGGCCCGTGCCATCGCGGTGTGCGGTCGTCGCCTCGCGGCTGCTGCCGGGCAGACCGAGGGCCCGATGCCGGATCAGTGTCCGAAGGGGTCTTCATCCACGCCGGGGGTCCAGGTGTTCCCGGCCTCGCGCCAGCCCTCGCCCTTCAGCGCCTTCTTGGCCTTGCGCGACCACTTCTCATCCAGGCGGTCGACGTAGAGCTTGCCGTCCAGGTGGTCGTACTCGTGCTGCATGACGCGGGCGAACCAACCGGTGGCCTCCCAGGCGATGGGCTGGCCGTGCGGATCGAAGCCGGCGATGCGCACCCACTCGGCGCGCTTGAGCGGGAAGCTGTAGCCGGGCACGGACAGGCAGCCCTCGGCCTCCTCATCGGGGTCCGGACGCTGCTCGGAGATCTTGCCGACCGTGAGCACAGGGTTGATGATCTCGCCGCGGTTCGGGGCGTCGTCGTCGTTGTCGAACACGAAGGTGAAGATCCGCAGTCCGACACCGATCTGCGGGGCGGCCAGACCGACGCCGTGGGCTGCGTCCATGGTCTCGTGCATGTCGGCGATCAGCTCGCGCAGCGAGTCGTCGAACTCCGTGACCTTGGCGGCCGGGCGGTGCAGGACGGGATCGCCGGCGATCACGACGGGGCGGACGGACATGCAGGGGCTCCTGGAGCTGGCGGGACGGTGGGGCGGCCGTGCGCGGCGGCGGCCCCGATCCTACCTGGGGAGCCGGTCGCCCACCGGAACCGGGGGCCGACCGGCTCGGGCACGGTCCGGCTCCGTCCATCAGCCTGCTGTCTGTTCCCAGGTCCGTGTGCCAGATTAGGGCCATGACCTCTGAGCCTGCCCCCATCCTCGATGACATCGCCCAGGCCGTGGGCGGCACCCCGCTGGTGCGCATGTCCCGGCTGTTCGACGGCCATCCGGCCGAGGTGCTCGCCAAGGTCGAGTCCCTGAATCCCGGGGCCAGCGCCAAGGACCGTCCGGCACTGGCCATGCTGCGCGATGCGCTGGACTCCGGGCGACTGGCCCCCGGCGGGACCGTGGTCGAGTCCAGCTCCGGGAATCTGGGGATGGCCCTGGCACGCGCGTGCTCGGCGCACGACGTGCAGTTCGTGTGCGTCGTGGATACCCGGGCCAACCGCTCGACGATCGCGGCGATCCGGGCGCTGGGCGGACGGATCGAGCTCGTGGAGCATCCGGATCCGGCCACGGGCGACCTGCTGACCGCCAGGCTGGCCCGCGTTCAGCAGCTGCTGCGGGAGATCCCCGGGGCGGTGAACCTGCACCAGTACGGCAATCCGGCGAATGCGGGTGCCCACCGCGAGGGGACCATGCGCGAGATCGCCGAGGCCATGGAGCACCGCGTCGACGACGTGGTCGCGGCCTGCTCCACGACCGGCACGATCGGCGGCTGCGCCTCCTACATCCAGGAGCATGGGATGCGCACCCGCGTGATCGCCGTGGACGCGCAGGGCAGCGTGCTGTTCGGCGGGACGGCCGGGGCACGACGCCTGCCGGGGATGGGCGCCGGATTCGTGACCGACCTGTCGCGCCGGGTCCAGCCCGATCAGGTGCTGCGGGTCAGCGAGCTCGAGTGCGTGGCCGGCGCGCGTCTGCTGGCCAGGCGCGAGGGCATCCTGGCCGGGGCCTCGACCGGGGCGGTCGTGCACGCCGTGGTCTCGCTGCTGCCGCAGCGCCCGGACGATGCCCGGATCGCCATGGTCGTGCACGACGGCGGCATGCCCTACCTGGACACCATCTACGACGACGAGTGGGTGCGCACCGTCCTGGGAGCCTCCCCGCAGCAGGTCGAGGAGGCCGTGCAGGCTCTGCAGGAGCGGACGCGTGGCTGAGGGCATCCTGCGGCTGGCGGTGATCGGAGCCGGTCCCAAGGCACTGAACGCACTCGATTCCCTGGGCAGACGGCTGCGAGCAGCCGGCCGCGGCGACGGTCCGCGGGAGATCCGGATCGACATCGTGGACCCCTCCGAGCGACCGGGCACGGGCGCGGCCTACGACCCGCGACAGCCCCGGCATCTGCGCCTGAACGTCACGGCGGGGATCGTCGACGCCCATGAGCCGGGGGCCGAGGACCGCGTGGTGCAGCCCTTCCGGCAGTGGGCGCTCGAACAGGGCCGGGACGATGCCGCCGAGGACTACCCGCCCCGGGCGCTGATCGGCGACTACCTGGAGCACGCGTGGTCGCAGGTGATCGCGGCACTGCCCGAGCGGACCCGGGTGCGGGTGCTCCGCGGCCGCGCCGAGCAGCTGCGCCGCCCTGCGCTGGAGCCGCGCGCGTGGGAGGTGCGGATCGAGCCCGCGCGGCGCGCAGGGGGCTCCGGCCCGCTCTGGCACGGCCCGTACGACGAGGTACTGCTGGCCACGGGCCACACCTCGGATCACCCTGCCGCCCTGGCGCACGGATGGGTCGGTCCCGTGCCGCTGATCAGCGGTGTGTACCCCGCCCAGCAGCGGCTGAGCGAGGAGGCCGTGCCCACGGGATCCCGCGTGGTGGTGCGCGGCGCTGCGCTGACCTTCATCGACGCGGCGCTGAGCCTGAGCGAGGGACGCGGCGGCCGCTTCGAGGAGGGCTCCGACGGCCGTCTGCACTACCGACCCAGCGGCCGGGAGCCCGCGGTCATCCTCCCGACGGGACGCAGCGGAGCGCTGCTCGATGCCAAGCCGGATCCCGATTCCGCACCGGCGAGAGCGCTGCAGGAGGGCGAGCGCGCCGAGATCCTCGCAGCGGGCCGCCGAGAGGTCCTCGACGCCTCGGACGTGTCGGAGCTGCTGAGGGCCGTGCAGCGCACGGCGCAGCGGCTCCTGCTGTGCGAGCAGGGGCCCGAGTCCGAGAACAGCCGCGACCCCCTGCGCTCGCCGATCCCGGAGGACATCATCGCGGCGGTGGGGGAGACCCTGCGCCGCGGCAGCGAGCCGGAGCGGTCCTGGGGAAGAGCGGCGAAGCCCGCGGCGGGATCGACCTCGGCTGGACACGGTGCTGCAGCACGGGGTCTGCGCCGCGGGATCGCCGTGGCCCAGGGCCGCGAGCCGGGCGGCCCGGCGTGGGTGCTGGGGCGCGCGTGGTCGCTGCTGTACCCGGCCATCGTGCAGCGGATCAGCTTCGCGCAGATCCCACCGCAGCAGTGGGCAGAGCTCCGCGCGGCGGCCGGGCGCTTCGAGCGGTGGGCCTTCGGACCGCCGCTGCGCAGCGCGCGGCGGCTCGAAGCCCTCGTCGAGGCCGGGATCGTGGATCTGTCCAGCCTGGATGCGGGTGCGCAGATCGGCGCCGACGGCCGGCTGCGGGCCCCCGGCGGGCCGTCGTCCCCGGCCCCGGACGTCGTCGTCGATGCCGTGCTGGCCCCGCCGGGCATTTCGGCGACGGATCCGCTGCTGCACGGGCTCGTGGAGCGCGGTGTGCTCAGCATTCCGCCGGGGCGCCGCGGCTGCTGCATCACGCGCGAGGCGGCCGCTGTGGATGTCGCCGGTCGCCTCGTCCCCGGGCTTTCGGTGCTCGGGCGGCCCACCGAGGACGTCGTGCTGGGCCATGACACGCTGAACCGAGCCCTGCATCCCCAGCCGCAGCTGTGGGCACAGCGGATGATCGAGACCCCTCCCAGGAGAGCCATGACCGCCACCCCGCCGATGGACGACCCCCTGCGCTCTCGCGCCCATGGCAGCCCCGCGCTGCCGGGCCGCCTCGAGCCCTGGATGCAGGAGCTGGTGGGCGATCCCGTCGCGTGCCAGGACCTGCTGGCCGAGCACGGCAGCCCCGTGAACCTGCTGGACCCGGGCCCGCTGGAGGCCAACGCGCAGGAGCTGATCCGTGCGGCGGACCAGCGGGGGGTTGAGCTGCGCGTGTTCGTGGCGCGCAAGGCGAACAAGATGCTCGCGGTGGTGGACAGGGCGCGGGAGCTCGGCCACGGGATCGACGTGGGCAGTCAGCGAGAGCTGCGCCAGGTCCTCGAGCGCGGGGTACCGGGAGAGGACATCGTGGTGACGGCGGCGATCAAGCCGGAGCCGCTGCTGCGGCTGGCCGTGGACTCCGGTGCGACCGTGGTCGTGGACAACCGGGATGAGCTGGCCCTTCTGCGCCGAGTCCTCGTCGGGCGTCCAGCCGGGGCCGCACCCGTCGGGATCGGTCTGCGGCTGGCGCCGGAGCCGGGGCGGGGGATCGCGCCGACCCGGTTCGGGGAGTCGGCGAGCACGTGGCTGGCCGAGCTCGGCGGCGCAGGGGGCTCGGTGAGCGAGTCGGGGCTGGCGGTCACCGGCGTGCACTTCCACCTGCACGGCTACGATCCGGGCGATCGCAGCGAGGGCCTGCGCCAGGCCGTAGCGCTGGTCGATGCCCTTCGCCTGCGCGGGCAGGAGCCGGCCTGGATCGACATGGGCGGCGGCGTGCCCATGTCCTATCTCGAGGACCCCGAGCCGTGGGAGTCGTTCTGGCGGGCCCACGAGCAGGCCGTCCTCAGCGGCGACGAATCGCTGACCTGGCGCGGTGACGGCCTGGGACTGCGTCGGGAGGAGGGCCCCGACGGTCCGCAGCTGGGCGGAGCGCGCGAGCTGTACCCCTATCACCAGAAGCTCACGCGCGGGCCCTGGCTGGGCGAGGTCCTCGACGCCGACCTCGCCTCCGGCAGGGACGACGACGGCGTCGTCGGGGCGGAGCACGACGGCCTCGGCGCGCAGGCCACGGTGGCCGATGCCCTGCGCGCCCGCGGCCTGCAGCTGCGCTGCGAGCCCGGCCGGGCGATGCTCGACGGCTGCGGCATGACCCTGGCCCGAGTGGCCTTCCGCAAGCGGACCAGCGACGGCGTGCCGATCGTCGGGCTGGAGATGAACCGCACACAGTGCCGCTCGACGTCCGCCGACTTCCTCGTAGACCCGCTGCTCGTGCCCGGTCCGCAGCACGACGAAGGCGCGCTGGCCTCCGATCCCGCAGGATCGGAGTCGCCCGTCGACCCCTGGGCGGGGCCGATCGAGGCCTTCCTGGTGGGCGCCTACTGCGTGGAGGCCGAGCTGATCCTCAAGCGGCGCATCGTCTTCCCCCACGGGGTGGCGGTGGGGGACGTCATCGCGCTGCCGAACACCGGCGGCTACCTCATGCACATCCTGGAATCCGCCTCGCACCAGATCCCGCTGGCGGCCAATGCGGTGCGCACGGCCCACGGATGGGAGCCCGATGACATCGATCGGCAGTGAGCGGGTCCGACCGCGGGGGCGACTGCGGGCGGGCACCCCGCTGACAGCCTCCCCGGCGATCGACGACTAGGATCCATGCTCGGAATCGACAGACGCCCGCGGGACGACCCGCATCACCAGCGGCCTGCAGCGGGGACGGCCCCGCATAGGAGGCCTGGTCCTCATGAATTCACCGTCTTCGGCCCTGTGCACCGTGCTGCGCCCAGCCGTCATCCTGCGCCTGCTGCTGGGCTGGGGCTCCTATCTCGCGCTGATTCTGGCCCAGCCCCTTCTGACGGGGCACCTCCCCGCGGCCGCACTGGCGGCGCTGCTGGCGGGCATCATCGCCGTGATCCTGGTCTGCGCCTCATGCGTCGTCGAGCAGGCAGAGCACCTGGCCCAACGGCTGGGGGATCCCTACGGGACGCTCGTGCTGACGCTGTCGGTCGTGCTGATCGAGGTCATCCTCATCTCGGCGGTCATGCTCGGCCCCGGCGAGCACGCGAGCATCGCCCGCGACTCGGTCATGGCGGTGTCCATGATCATCCTCGACCTCGTGATCGGTGCGTGCCTGATCGTCGGCGGTGCACGCCACGGGGGTCTGCGACCCAACCGCGCCGGGGTCTCCGCCTACCTGACGCTGCTGATCGTGCTGGCGGCCACGGCCTTCGCCCTTCCGGGACTGATCGGCGACGACGGCGCGTACACCGGCGCGCAGGCGGTGCTCGTGGCGGCCATGACGATCGTGCTCTACGCGTACTTCCTGCAGCGGCAGATGGGCCCCCAGCGCGCTGACTTCCAGGAGCCGGGCGCATCCTCCGAACAGGAGCCTTCCGCCGCAGCTGCCCCGAGCGCTGCGATCACAGAGGTGCTGCGGGCGCATCGCGCCGAGATCATGCTCCGAGCGCTGGTGCTCGTGGCCGCCGTCGTGCCGATCGTGCTGCTCTCGCACCACATGGCTGCCCTGCTGGACGAGGCGCTCGCGCGCCTGCAAGCCCCGGCGGAGCTGTCCGGGCTGGTGATCGCCGCCATCGTGTTCCTGCCGGAGACGATCACCGCGCTGCGGGCGGCCCTGGCCGGCGAGATGCAGCGGGTCTCGAACCTGTGTCACGGCGCCCTGGTCTCCACCGTCGGCCTGACGATCCCGGCCGTGCTGGTCATCGGTCTGCTCACGGGTCAGGACGTGGTCCTGGCGGCTTCCCCGGCGCATCTGGTGCTGCTGGGGATCTCGCTGCTGCTGAGCGTGACCACGTTCTTCGGCGGCCGGGTCACCGCGCTGCACGGTGCCGGGCACGTGATGGTCTTCATGCTCTACGTCATGACGCTGATCGCCTGAGCCGGACCAGACAAAGGCCCCGGAGTCCGAGGGCTCCGGGGCCTTTCACGGGGTGGCTGAGTAGTACGTTCGGCAACTCCGCCCCAAGACAAAAACCCTGGTCAACCGCCTAAACCGTGGGGTCTACGAGGTCTCGCTACGTCCCCAGAATACCGCTCGGAAAGACGATCGTGGCCCTGTTGTGGGGACTGTCGAGACGGCTCAAACTTTTCTCACCGCCTCCGAGGTGGACGCCCTCGTCGGCGACTACCTGGCAGGGACGAGCGTCAAGGCGCTCGCTGAGAGGTACGGCATCCACCGCGCCACGGTGTTCTCGCACCTGCGTCGTCGCAACGTGCCGAGTCGACGACCGGGGCTGGGCATCGACGAAAAGGCCGAGGCGGTGCGCCTGGCCCGCGCGGGCGTCTCGATGCGTGCGATCGGTCGCCGGATGGGCGTGGACCGTAAGGCCGTGAGGGCAGCACTGGTCGAGGCTGAACTCATTGCGGATGAGCCCGCCAGCAGTTCGTAGCGCCACTATGGGCGCTGATGGCGCAGAGGGCTTCGGCGGACATCATCGCTCCCGACGTGTCTCAGCCCGGAGACCGAGGCGTGCAGCTACCGTTGGAGACGAACGACCGCTCTCGCCACTTCGGCACGGAGGGCGTGGATCGCCGGACGGAGCACGAGAGCAGGGCTGGATATGGCTTACGAGCAGCTACCGATAGTCGAGGTTGACCTCGACCAGCTCCTTCTCGACCTGGAGAACTACCGCATACCGACGCGCCGCGACGACGAAGCAGGTGCGCTGAAGTACCTGTTTGCATCCGAGGACGTCCTCGGAGCGGCGCGCCTGATCCTCCGTGACGGGTACTTCGACAACGAAGTCCCGATCGTGACGTCGGCATCGGCGTCCGGCGGTAGCTCCCCATACACCGTGCTGGAAGGCAACCGTCGAGTCAGCGCGCTCAAGGCGCTCCAGGACCCGACGATCGTGCCCGGCCATGAGGCAGAGATTCGCGCGCTGCTGAAGCGGTACGCAGTGGAGGCGGAGAATCTCCCCGACCGAATCCGTGTCATCGTCGCTCCCGACCGGGCGACGGCTGCACCTCACGTCGCGAGGTTGCACACCGGCATCTCGAAGAGGCGCTGGAGTCGCGATCAGCAGGCAACCTTCTACTATTCGCTCGTCGACGAGCAGACCACGGTCGACGATGTGAAGGCACAGTACCCGGATGTCGAAGTTGCCAGGTTCATGCAGATGGCCGTGATGCGGCGCTTCCTCAGCGCAGCGCCATTCTCCGATCACACCCTCCGGCAGTACGCCGCGAGTGACGACCTGAAGATGTCAGCTTTCGAGTATGCCTACCGAAGAAAGGAAATTGCTTCCGCGATCGGTGTCGAGTTCGACAAGGATGGCATGCTTCTTCCGCGGGCTTCGACGCCTGAGAAGATCGCTGTGAAGTTGACGAAGAAGAAGCTCAACGCTTTGGAGTACCTCGTCAGCGAGTTCCGTGCAGGGCGTCTCAACACTCGCTCACCAGAGTTCAAGAAGCGCAGACAGGAGTATCAGTCCCTGGTGGATCGCCTCAACGGCGTGTCGACTGCGGCTCCGCCCCAACCAGCGCCGCCCACTCCTCCCGCGCAACCGACGCCATCCGGACCATCCCAAGGTGGCCCGTCCGGAGCGCCCGGTGGCCCCAACACTGGCGGGAGTGGAGCTACTCCGAACCCACCCGGCCCCCTTGCCGGCACGGGCAGCCGTGGACCCAACCACCCAGACACGAAGGACACGCTTGATCTGTCGGGGCTTGAATACGAGAACGCGCCGCTAAATCTCAAGCAGCGATACTTCGAGCTGCGCAAGGTCAGCCTCTCGAATCTCCCTATCGCGGCTGCGATCCTCATGCGCTCGGTGCTTGAGGCCACCATCAAGGTTCATTTCGAGGGGTCCGCAACCCCCGCCACTGGCGAATTGAGTGCTGTGTTCAGGCAGGTCGTGCAGGTCTATGGGAAAGAGAGGTCGCTCAAGTCAGGAATTGATGCTATCCAGTCGGGTAACGCACACAAGCACGGATCGATCCAGTGGTTCAACCTCATCGCGCACAGCGCCGATGCTTCTGTGAGTGCGGATGACGTCCGACAGGCATGGAGGGTCGTGAGCCCGCTGCTTAGGCGCTTGTTGCGCCCGCCATCGCAGGCGTCGTCTGCAACGACTTGATCGCCCGCGCGACCGACGGGGATGCCACGAGCAGCTCTTCCGCCTGTCCCGGATACCTGGCGGAGTAGGTGAGTTCCAGTCGGCACTGGAACTGATCTCGGTACAGTTTCTCGATCAGCGGGGCTGTGTCATAGGTCATCAACCAGTGCGCACTTTCAACGGAGTTGACGATCGTCGAGAGTGCCTTGTGGTCTCGTCCGTCGAAGGCATTGAGATAGAGTTGCGAGCCTGCTTGCACATAGGGCGGGTCGATGTACATAAATGACCGGTCATCGTGAGAGTACTGCTGGATCACAGTCCGGCCATCCAGATCAGAGACCGTGATTCGATCCGCTAGAGCGCCGATCGCGGTCAACCGCTCGACCAGGGTGAGTCGGTTGAATCGTGCATCAATCCTGTACTTGCCCTCCTGACGCTGGCCGCCGATAACGCCGGCGTTCAGAATCCCGGAGCGATTGGTTCGATTCAAGAAGAAGAATGCGAAGCCCAAGCGCAGTGCATCGCGCTCGTCCCTTGAGCGATATACCTCCCGCTGGCGCTGCCACTCGTCGATCGTGAGTGGCGTTGACGCGACCATTTCTACGAACTCTGCGTTGTTGCCAACGACGGACTTCCAAAAGGCGTGGACGGCTGGGTCGATGTCGTTGACTACCAGGTGCTGGACGATGCCCTCGCGCAGAAGTGCGATCCCTGCGCCCGCACCTCCGGCGTAGGGTTCAATGTAGCGGGCATCCTTGATTCCAAGAATCTCGATGATGTCAGCGAAGAAGCCAGCGAGCGCAGCTTTTCCGCCGGGGTAGCGCAATGGTGAGAGTGTGCCGTATCGGCGTGATCCGATCACACGCAGGCTGTCAGTCATTGGAGTCCTTCCTCGCCCGGTGTGCGGCAACACGGCAGCGGGCTGAGCAGAAGCGAGCGTCCCCTCGTCCGAGGAACGCTTGGTCGCAGTGCTCACAATCTCGCCATGCCTCTCGGCGGCGTAGGCGTTCATGGCGCAACGCGCGATCAAGCTCGGTGAGCCCCACGTCACTCAGGCTGCCTAGACGCTTCATGTTACGGATAGTACTCGTTACAGGTGGCATCGCGGTTCGCCACGCGGACGCTCCCGCGAATAGGCCGTTCTTCGGAGTCCGCCGGGTGAATCTCCGTAGCTGCGCCCGTTTCGCTTCGCCCGGGAGAGGACCGCTCGGCAGGGCGGGTGTCCGTGAGGCTCGGTCCGCACACCTCGTCGGTAACGAGCGCCGAGAGGAACCGAAGATGGCCAGTTTGAGGGCTCTTCAGAGTTGAGTGTGGGCGCGCCGGTTGGGTCGGGTAGCTGGGTGTAGACGTCGAGGTCCCCGATGATGATCGGACTTCTACCCCCGCTGATCTCAAGGACCTCGACGATGCCCAACCCGAGCCGTAGGCGCAGACTTTCTTCATGCCATGCGTGCCACGGCATCGCACTGCACGAGGGTAATCGGACGAGGTCAGGCGGCCTTGAGAGGGCACCGGAGCTGCTGCCCGGAACCTCACGGTGCGCGTAGAGCGCAAATGAAGTATTTACTGCTTTACATATGGCTGGCTACCGGCCATTTTTCACAAGAACGACGTCGCCGTCGGGGTTCCTTTGCCGCGCGTCAGACTTAGTGGCAGGGCCGTTATGTAGGTCCTGAAGGAGAGTCAGACATGGGTAGACCACCCTCGATTCCGGCGGAGAAGAAGACCCGGATAGTGCTGAGC
>NZ_SCNB01000030.1:0-23875 GCF_005502825.1 Kocuria sp. 2SI
GCTGCGGGGCGGAGGCCGGGGCGCTGTCGCCCAGATCCGCGCGCCGACGCTGCTGCGCATCCCCCCCGTTGTCCTGCCACCAGCTGCGGAAGGACTCGCGCGGCATCACGGGGATGTCGCGCTGCTGCGTCCAGCCGCCCAGCACGCCGGGCATCCAGCTCAGCCCGCCCATGGGCCTGACGGCGGCCCGCCCCAGGGGCAGGGCCTTCTCCGCCAGGCGCATCCGGGTGCCCGAGGACATCGCCAGGCCGGCGGCGCGCATGAGCATGTCCATCTGCGAGGGCATGGCTTCTTGCGTCCGGGCCACGGCCCGGCGCAGGAAGGCCCCGGCCGAGCCGGCCGAGCCCGCCTGAGGGGTCTCGGGCATGGCGTGGCGCTGGCCGGCCTCGGGGTTGTGCGCGTGCTGATCCAGCACGAGCGCCTCGTAGCGCTCGGCCGTCTCCCGCTGCGTCTTCTCCTCCCGGCGGCGCTCGCCGTGCTTGGTGCGCACGTCCTCGTCGCGCAGGTGGACCAGGATCGACGGGATGTCGATCTTCACGGGGCACACCTCGTAGCAGCGCCCGCACAGCGACGACGCGTACGGCAGCGAGTCGTTCTCCGCGGCGGCCACGCCCGTGAGCTGCGGGGAGAGGATCGCTCCGATGGGCCCGGGGTAGACGGAGCCGTAGGCGTGGCCGCCCGCGTGCTCGTAGACCGGGCAGACGTTGAGGCAGGCGGAGCAGCGGATGCAGCGCAGGGCGTCGCGGCCCGCCGGGTCCGACAGCACGGCCGAGCGCCCGTTGTCCATCAGGATCAGGTGGAACTCCTGCGGCCCGTCGCCCTCGGTCACCCCGGTCCACATGGAGGTGTAGGGGTTCATGCGCTCGCCGGTCGAGGAGCGCGGCAGCAGCTGGGTGAAGACCTCGAGGTCGGAGAACCGCGGCAGCAGCTTCTCGACGCCCATGACGGTGATCAGGGTCTCCGGCAGCGTCAGGCACATGCGCCCGTTGCCCTCGGACTCCACCACCGTGAGGGTGCCTGACTCGGCGATGCCGAAGTTCGCCCCGGAGATCGCCACGGTGGAGTCCAGGAACTTCTCGCGCAGGTAGCGCCGGGAGGCCTCGGCCAGCACGGCGGGCTCGTCGGTCAGCTCGCGGGTCAGCCCGGGCATCTTCCGGGAGAAGATCTCGCGGATCTGGTCGCGGTTCTTGTGGATGGCCGGGACCAGGATGTGCGACGGCTTGTCCTCGCCGAGCTGCACGATCAGCTCCGCCAGGTCGGTCTCGATCGCGCGGATGCCCTCGGAGTCCAAGTGCTCGTTGAGGCCCATCTCCTGGGTGGCCATCGACTTGACCTTGATGACCTCGTCGACGCCCTTGGCCCGCACGAGGTCGGTGACGATGCGATTGGCCTCCTCGGCGTCGCGGGCCCAGTGCACGATGCCGCCGCGGGCGGTCACGTTGGCCTCGAACTGCTCGAGCAGCTCGGGCATGCGCGCGGCGACCTCCTGCTTGACGGCCGCGCCGGCGTCGCGCAGCTCCTCCCAGTCCGGCAGCTCCCCGACGACGCGGTTGCGCTTGGCGCGGATGGTGTGGGTCGCGTGGCCGATGTTGGCGCGCATCTGCTCATCGCGCAGCTCGTCGCGCGCGTGGGCGGGGAAGGGGGACTCCTCGTAGAGGTTGCCCACTCCGTAGGCGGGCGGCATGGACGGCATGCCGAGCTGGACGGCGGTCATCGTGCGGCTCCTTCAGCGGTCTCGACGGCGGGGGCCTCGGCGCGCGGGCCGATCGACGCGGTGCCCTGCGGGATCGAAAGCTCGGCGATGTCGTCGAGCTCGAGGGGGTTCTGGCGGGTAGAGGCCAGGATCTCGGCCAGGTGGACGGTGCGCACCGGCGTCCTGCGGCGGTGCGCGGCTCCCGACAGGTGCAGCAGGCACGAGGCGTCGCCGCCGGCGCACAGCTCGGTGTCCGTGCTCTCGATGTTGCGCAGCTTGGCCTCGGCCATGGCGCCGGAGACATCCGGGTTCTTGAAGGAGAACGTGCCGCCGAAGCCGCAGCACTCGTAGGCGTCGGGCAGCTCGACCAGCTCGAGGTCCTGGACGGAGGAGAGCAGCCGGGTCGGTCGATCGCCCAGTCCGAGCAGGCGCAGGCCGTGGCACGACGGGTGGTAGGTGATCCGGTGCGGGAACCACGATCCGAGCTGGGCGCCGGCATCCGTGACGCCGAGGACGTCGGTCAGCAGCTCGGAGAGCTCGTAGGTCCGGCCGGCGACCTCCTCGGCGCGCTGGGCCAGGGCCTCGTCGCCGCACTCCCGGGCGATCATCGGCTGCTGGTGGCCCAGGGAGGCCACGCAGGAGCCGGACGGGGCGACCGCGACGTCGTAGTCGGCGGCGGTGAACGCCTCGACGTGGTTGCGCACGACGGGCAGCGCGCCGTCGATGTAGCCGCTGTTGACGTGCATCTGGGAGCAGCAGCCCTGCCCCGGCGGGAAGATCACCTCGTGGCCGAGGCGCTCCAGCACGCGGACGGTGGCCAGCGCGACCTTGGGGTACATCGCATCGACGATGCAGGTGGCGAACAGTGCGATCCTCATGGGCCCTCCCGGATGCTCTTCTCCTGACGCGGCCGCGATGTGATGCGCATCATGTACAGTCTCGTCAGGATCGTGTGGTCAGACCATACCTGAAACGTGACTCCCGTCGCACCGGAGACCGCTGTCGATCCCGTCAGTCCCCTCCTTCCTCTCACTCTCCGGAGGTCCTCGTGGACACCTACACAGCTCAGGTGGACGCCGTCGGCGGCAGTCTCGGCCTCTCTGCCCTCGTCGGTCTGGTCCCGCTCGTCGTCTTCTTCATCTGCCTGGTCGGGCTCAAGCGCAGCGCCTGGCTCTCGGGCCTGATCGCCCTGGCCTCGGCGCTGCTGGCCGCCGTGCTCGGCTTCGGCATGCCCGCCGGCCTGGCGCTGCTGACGGCCACCCAGGGAGCGGCCTTCGGCCTGTTCCCGATCGTATGGATCGTCGTGATGGCACTGTGGTTCTACCAGGTGACCGTCGCGGCCGGGCGGTTCGAGGACATGCGCTCGATCTTCGACTCGATCGGCGGCGGCGACGTCCGCATCCAGGCGATCCTCATCGCCTTCTGCTTCGGCGGCCTCCTCGAGGCGCTCGCTGGCTTCGGCGCCCCCGTGGCCATCACGGCCACCATGATCATGGCGATCGGGCTCAAGCCGCTGAAGACCGCCACCGTCGTGCTGATCGCCAACACCGCCCCGGTCGCCTTCGGCGCCGTGGCCATCCCGATCACCACCGCCGGGCGCCTGACCGGCATCGACGCCGCGCACATCGGCGCGATCGTCGGGCACCAGGCCCCGTTCTTCGCGCTCGTGGTCCCCATGTTCCTGCTGCTGCTGATCGACGGCATGCGCGGCGTGCGCGATGCCTGGCCGGCGGCCCTGGTCATCGGCGGCTCGTTCGCCGTGGCCCAGTGGTGGACCTCCGTGCACTTCTCCTATGAGCTCACCGACGTCGTCGCCGCCCTCGTGGGCCTGGCCGCAGCTGTCGTGCTGCTGCGCTTCTGGCGCCCCCGCGGTGCCCTGGAGGCCAAGGACCGCCTGGGCATCGAGCACACGGACTCCGTCTCCGAGCTGACCCCGGCCCGTGTGTGGATGGCCGTGCTGCCCTATGTCCTGGTGGTCGTGGTCTTCGGCATCGCCAAGCTGTGGACCACAGGGGTCGACATCCCCGCCGCCCTGGCCGCGACCGACGTCAAGATCCCCTGGCCGGGGCTGGACGGCCATCTGGTCAACGCCGCCGGAGAGCCGATCGCTGCGACGGTCTACTCCTTCCAGTGGCTGTCCTCGCCGGGCACCCTGCTGCTGATCACCGGGCTGCTCGTCACGGTGATCTACTCCGTGTTCACGCACGGCGGCCGCTTCCCCATGACGATCGGCAAGGGGCTGCGGGAGATCGCGGCCTGCATGTACAAGATGCGGTTCTCCGCGCTGACGATCGTCTCTGTGCTGGCCCTGGCCTACGTCATGAACTTCTCCGGGCAGACCCTGGCGATCGGCACGTTCGTGGCCGGGCTGGGCGCGGCCTTCGCGTTCTTCTCCCCGGTGCTCGGCTGGGTCGGCACCGCAGTGACCGGGTCGGACACCTCGGCCAATGCGCTGTTCTCCAACCTCCAGCAGACGGCCGCCGAGGGCGCCGGGCTGGATCCCGCGCTCATGGTCGCCTCGAACACGACCGGCGGCGTGGTCGGCAAGATGATCTCGCCTCAGTCCCTGGCCATCGCCGCCACCGCGGTGAGCATGCCGGGCAAGGAGTCGGAGATCTTCAAGAAGGTGCTTCCCTGGTCCGTGGGCATGCTGCTGGCGCTGTGCCTGCTGGTCTTCCTGCAGTCCAACGTCCTGGCCTGGATGCTGCCGGTCCAGTGACGGACGCGCAGGCTCGGCTGCGAGCACTCGCCCCGGGGGCGCATCGCCCCCGGGGCGCCGCGCACTCGGTGGTCCTCGAATGGGTCGAGGGCCGGCTGCGCGACGGCGAGCTCTCGGTGGGCGACAAGCTGCCGGCCGAGAGGGCCCTGGCGGAGCTTTTCGAGATCTCGCGGGCCTCCGTGCGCGAGGGCATCCGCGTGCTCGATGCCCTCGGCCTGGTCTCCAGCGAGGTGGGCTCGGGGCCCCGGTCCGGGGCCACTGTCGTGTCCGAGCCGTCGCACGCCCTGGCCTGGGCCCTGCGGATGCACGTGGCCACGCAGGCGCTGCCCATGGCCGACATCGTCGAAATGCGCGTCCTGCTGGAGACCCAGTCCATGCACAGTGCGGGCAGGTCCGACCCTCCGGTGCGCGATGAGATCTGCGGCCGAGCGCGGCGGATCCTGCAGCGCATGGACGAAGGCGTGACCGAGGAGCTCTTCCACGCCCTCGACGCGGAGTTCCACGTGACCCTCGGCGAGCTGTCCGGCAACGTCGTGATGGTGACCATCCTGACGTCGCTGCGCACGGCAGTGGTCGGCTATGTGGCCGAGGGTGTGGCACGGATCGAGGGCTGGCCGAAGCTGCGGCGTCGGCTGCAGGCGCAGCACTGGGAGATCCTCGAGGCCGCCACCCGCGGCGATCATGCGGCCGCGGCCGAGCTGCTGCGCGAGCACATCCTCGACTTCCAGGCGGCGGTCGCCTCCTGAGCGCTGCGCGGACATCGCCCCAGGTGAATGCGGGGTGAACGTCCGAGGGAGGAAATGTGGGCCGTCGTCTTCCCCCCGGTCATCACCATGGTGTGAGCTGGGAGATGTCCGCCTCGGGGCCGCTGATCCGCAGCGAACGCCCCCAACGACGACATCGAGGAGACCACCACCATGCGTCGCACTTCCGTCCTGACCGCCTCTGCCCTCCTGATCGGCCTGGGAGCCGCCTCCGCCGCTCCGGCCATGGCCGCCCCGGCCCCGACCGAGACCGGCCGCACGGTCACCACCACCTCGAGCGAGCGCTTCTACTCCGAGCGCACCACCACCCAGGGCGACTACAAGTTCTCGGACGTCTACTCGGACAGCTTCTCCGAGCGCAAGGTCGAGTCGCAGTACGAGCGCACCGGCGCCGATTCGCTGCGCACCAAGAACGTCCAGTCGGAGTCCAAGGCCGAGTCCTGGAACGAGATCACGGAGCAGGACGCCGACAACTACTACAACACCTACTTCGGCGACCGCGTGACCGAGCGTCACGCCGAGCGCTACTCCGAGGACGCCAAGGGCTACTCCTCGGACCTCTTCGACTCCTCGTTCGGCTACTCGTGGGATGAGACCACCGAGGGCTACGCCGACAGCCCCGAGGGCCAGAACGTGGACTTCTGGGAGAACGAGTGGGACGAGTCCACCGAGGACTCCTCCTGGGGCACCTGGTGAGCTCTGGCAGCTGACCGGCGGTGATCCGACCGTGACCTCACGGTGATCTGCCGCTGGATCACGACACTGCTCAACTGTGGCGGGTCTCATGCGAAGGCCCCGCATCGATCTCGGCATGCCCCATCTGACCTGGGGCGATGCTGGAAGATGCGGGGCCTTCGTCGTGCCCGAGGCGGGCTGCGAGGGCAGTTGCGGACGCCGTCACGTTATTGTCCCGTGACAAACCGTGACCTGTTCGTTACTGTTCTACCCGTGCCGCTCGGACGGGCGGCGCTCCCGAGCGGATCGCCGCATCCTGCTGCCGCTCGGCGAAGATCCCTAAACGGACCTGGCAGGAACGGGGGACCCACTTCCCGGCTCGCGAGAACACGCGGGCCTTGGGGTGAAGCCGAGGCTGTCCACCCATTCCGAGCCTCGGCCGGATCCATCGGATCCGCACCCGACAGCTCACCCCGTAGGCACACTGGAGGAAATAGCCATGCAGAACATCACCACCGCCGCCCGTCGCACCGGCCTCGGCCTCGCAGTCGCCGGCTTCGCCGCCGCCGCCACCATCGCTCCGGCCTCGGCTGCCCCGACCACCTACTCCGGCGACCTGCCCGCCTCCTGGGCCGGGCTCGACAACGCCGCCGCCGCTGCCGCCGGCTGGAACTTCTCCTGGACGCTTGATGCCAACGGCAACGCGACCTACACCTACGGCAACGGCCCGGTCGCCGCTTCGTCGGCCCCGGCCGCCGCTGCCCCGGCCGCCTCTTCGGCTCCGGCTGCGTCCGCCGCCTCCTCGGCCTCCGCCGACTCGGCTCCGGCCGCCTCCTCGGCCTCCGCCGACTCGGCTCCGGCCGCTTCCGCCGCCTCGAACGACGTCTCGACCCAGTCGGTCGGCTCGTCCGCCTCGAGCTCGGCCTCGGCTTCGACCTCGGGCGTCACCGGCACCGCCATGTCCTACCAGGGCGCCGGCTACGTCTGGGGCGGCACCACCCCGTCCGGCTGGGACTGCTCCGGCTTCGTCCAGTACGTCTACGCCCAGAACGGCATCGACCTGCCCCGCACCGCGGCTGCGCAGGGCGCTGCCGGGACCCCGACCTCCAACCCGCAGCCGGGCGACCTGGTCATCCAGAACGGCGGCTCGCACGTCGGAATCTACCTGGGCAACGGCCAGATGATCTCGGCCCTGAACCCGAGCCAGGGCACCCAGGTGCACGCCGTCTCGGCCATGTCGACCGATTACTACGCCTCCTTCTGAGCCGCACAGCGACTCTGATCGAGCAGCCTCTCGGAGAGAGGGCTGAGTGATCGCACCGCCCGTGGGCGGCGGACCTTCCGGGTCCGCCGCCCACGGGCGTCTGCGCACACGCGCAGCGCCCGCACCCGCCCAGCTGTCCGACGACGGCGCCCGTGCGGCGCTGCGCACAGATGCTCCCGTACCCGTGACACGACCCCTTACACTGAATCCCATGCCTTCAGACACCACCTGGGGCGCCCCCGATACCCACCGGGCCATGAGCTCGGATGATGCGGAGTATCGAAGTAGCGCTTCCGCCGCCGGGCACTCGCCCCGCTGCCTGTCCCGTCCTGATCGAGCCTCGAACGACCTCTGGGCGGTGAGGCGCAGGTGAGCCCCCTCGTCGCAGCCCTCGTCCTGCTGGTCGTCCTCCTGCTGCTGGTGCTCGGCAACGCGCTGTTCGTCGCGGTCGAGTTCTCCTACCTGACGATCAACCGCAACGAGGTCCGCGCCCGGATCCAGGCCGGCGACCGCAAGGCCGAAGCACTGGACAGGGCTCTGAGCCGGACGTCCACGAACCTCTCCGGCGCGCAGCTCGGCATCACGGTCACGAGCCTGATCGCCGGCTACCTCACGGCCCCGTCGGTGGGCGTGCTGCTGAGCTCGCTGTTCGGCATCACCGGTCTGCCCGAGTATGTCGTCGCCTTCGCCGGCACCACGGGCGCGTTCATCCTCGTCACGTTCGTGCAGATGGTCTTCGGCGAGCTGGTCCCCAAGAACTGGGCCATCGCCGAGCCCTCGAAGGTCGCGGACCTCGTGGTCCGCCCGCAGAACGTCTTCATGTTCGTCTTCGGCTGGCTGGTGAGCCTGCTCAACGCCTCGGCCAACCAGATCCTGCGCTGGCTGGGCTTCGACCCCCGCGAGGAGGTCGCCAACGCCCGCAGCTCCCAGGAGCTGGCCGCCGTCGTCTCCCGCTCCGGGGAGGAGGGCACGCTCGATGCCGCCACGGCGGAGCTCGTGGCCCGCTCGATCGAGTTCGGCCACCGCACGGCCGCGGATGTGATGACGCCGCGCCCGCGCGTGAACTTCGTCGAGGAGGAGACCGTGGCCGAGCTGCTCGAGCTCGCCGCCTCCACAGGCCACTCCCGATTCCCGGTGATGGGCGAGTCCGTGGACGACATCGTGGGCGTCGTGCACTTCAAGCACGCGCTGGCGGTGCCCTTTGACCAGCGCCGCACGACCGCCGCTCGGGAGATCGCCCACCCCGTGGAGGCCGTGTCCGAATCCATGACGCTGGATCCGCTGATGCGCGAGCTGCGTCAGCCCGGCCTGCAGATGGCGATCGTGGTCGACGAGTACGGCGGCACCGCCGGGATCGTGACGCTCGAGGACCTGATCGAGGAGATCGTCGGCGAGATCGACGACGAGCAGGACACCACCCTGGCCAAGTACCGCAGGCGCCGCGACGGCTCGATCGTCGTCGCCGGCTTGCTGCGCCCGGACGAGCTCGGCGACATCGTCAAGCTCGACGTCCCCGAGGGCGAGGAGACCGACACCATCGGCGGACTGATCGCCGAGATGCTTGATCGCATGCCCGAGGTCGGGGACCAGGTCCAGCTCGAGTGCACCGATCGCGAGCACAAGGACGAGGACGACCTCCCCATCAAGGCGCGGCTCTCGCTCAAGGTGGCCAAGATGGATCAGTACCGGGTCGAGCGCGTGGTCGTGGTCCGGCTCGCCCAGGAGCCCGAGGACGACGACGACCCCGATGAGGAGCCCGTCCGCTACGAGACGGTCGAGGAGGACGGCATGGCCGAGAACCAGGACGCCGGCCTCGATACCGCGCTCAAGGACGGGGGTGAGCGCTGATGGACGGCTTCGGTGCGATTCTTATCCTGATCCTGCTGCTGCTCGGCAACGCCTACTTCGTGGGCGCCGAGTTCGCCATGGTCTCGGCCCGCCGCGATCAGCTCGAGCCGCGCGCCGCCGACGGCTCCCGCGGCGCCCGCATGGCGCTGAAGGGCATCGAGGACGTCTCCACGTCCCTGGCCGCGACCCAGCTCGGCATCACGGCCTGCTCGCTGCTCATCGGCTCCGTCGGCGAGCCCGCGATCGCGGCCATGATCGAACCGGTGTTCGAGGCCGTCGGCGTGCCCGAGTTCCTGATCCACCCGATCGCCCTGGTGATCGCGCTGGTCATCGTGACCTTCCTGCACATGGTGATCGGCGAGATGGTCCCCAAGAACATCTCGATCGCTCAGCCGGCGGCTGCGGCGCTGCTGCTGGGGCCCGTGCTGCGGGTCTTCGTGATCGTGCTGCGTCCGTTCATCTGGCTGATGAACCAGACCGCCAACCTGGTGGTGCGCCATGTGCTGCGCGCCGTGCCCAAGGACGAGGTCTCCTCCACCTTCACCTCCGTGGAGGTGGCTGGCTTCGTGGAGGAGTCCGGCCGCGAGGGCCTGCTGGATCCCGACGAGATCAGGCTGCTGACCGGAGCGCTGGAGTTCGAACGGCTCACCGCCTCGGACGTGGCGATCCCCTTCGATCAGATCCGCACCGTGTCCGTCGACGCCACTCCGGCGCAGATCGAGCAGCTGTGCGTGGAGACGGGCTTCTCCCGCTTCCCCGTGGTGGGCAGCGACGGCAGCCTGGAGGGCTACATCCACACCAAGGACATCCTGGCGGTGCCCGCTGAGGCGCGCGATGAGGTCTTCGACGCCTCGATCGTGCACTCGCTGGGCCGGGTGCCAGAGGACGCCAAGCTGCAGGCTGTCATGCGCCGTATGCAGGCCACGCAGGCGCACCTGGCGCTCGTGGAGTCGAGCGGGGACGGCGGCCAGAACCAGCGGGCGATCGTGGCGCTCGAGGACGTCCTCGAGGAGCTCGTGGGGGAGGTCCGCGACGCCACCACGCCGGAGACCGCCTGATCCTTCTCTGCCCAGTCCGGGCGGGGCCGGGGAGGTCCCCAGCGAGCGGCCGGGAGCTGTCAGCTCCCGGCCGTCTGCATGCCCGCGTGGGCCATGGCGTCCAGGGCGCTGAAGCCGCACTCGGCGCTGGGGGCGTCCTCGAGCAGGACCACCATCTCCAGATCGGTGCCCTGCACTGTGGCGTATCCGGCCGTGCCCGCGCTCCAGAGCCCGGAGTCGTCGTCGGCGATCCAGCCGTTCTTCACGTGCACGTCGTCGGCGGCCGGGTCCTCCAGCGGCAGAGCGAGGGAGCCGACGCCGAAGTCCTTGGACTCGTCCGGCGTCTGCCGCCCGGGGGCGGGCACGGCCATGAGCTCGGTGACGGTGCTGACGTCGTCCGCGTCCAGCCCCTCGGGCGGGTCCTGCAGGGCGGCGAGCAGCCTGAGCTGGTCGTCGACGGAGGTGGGATTCAGCCCCGGCAAGTCGGTCTCGGCTCCGTTGTCCATGCCGAGGAGGTCGTCCATCTCCTGCAGCGCCGCCTGCTGCTCGAGCGGGGTCGCGCCGAGCCCGCCGTAGAGCTGGGAGGCGGCGTCGTTGTCGCTGTAGACCAGGGCGGTATCGATCAGGGCGAGGTCCTGTTCCGTGGGCTCCTGGCCGGATTCACGCAGAGTCGTCAGATAGGCGAGGGCCACGGGGACCTTCGAAAGGCTCGCCGAGGGATACGTGCGCTCCCCGCCCGCGGTGGTGTTCTCGCCGCCGGACACCCGGACGCCCATGCTCGCCGTCAGGTCCAGATCCTTCTCGGCGCCGTCCACGGCTGCCTGGAGGACGTCGCGGTCCGAGGCACCGGGGGCTGCGTCCAGCCATGCGAGCTCAGGGGTCTGCCGGCCCTCTGCGGTGCCGTCGGCCAGGCAGGTGCTGGTCAGATCGGTGCGCAGCTGCTCCGAGCGCTCCGTCGGCTCGCCGGAGCGCGCGGGGGCCTCGCCGGAGGCCGCGCCGGACTCCTCATCGGAGCCGCACCCGGCCAGGAGCCCGACGAGCAGCGGGACCGTGAGGGCCAGTGTCAGGTGCCTGCGGGACATGCGGGGCCTTTCGGGGAGTCGTGCTGTGCACGTTCGGGATCCGGTGCTCGCGACCGAGGATACGGGTGCCGCCTGGCAGTGGGGTGATGTCCCGCTGAATCCACTCCATCGCATCCAGGCAGCTGCCGCGACCGTCGCGCCGGAGGTTACGCCGCCCCTCAAGAGGGGCCGGGATCCATAGGATGGCCGGGTGCGCTACTCGTTCCGCCCTCCGATCCACCGCCCGGGAGACGTCCGACAGCCATGGTTCAACCGCGCCGGCCTGGTGCTGGGTCTCGGGGCGTCCTGGGTGTCCCTGTCCCCGTCGCTCGTGCCCCGGACCTGGTGGATGACCGCTGCCTCGGTGGCCACGAACCAGCTGGGCGGCTACGCCCTGGGAGTCGGCCTGCACAACCTCGGGCTGCGGCTGGGCGAGCGCCCCACACCGGGCATCCGGCGTGCGGCCGCCGACTTCCGCAGCCGCACGGATCCCGCCCGACGCCGTGGTCGGCTGCACCCCCTGACGGCGGCGCTGATCGGCGGGGCGTCGGCGGTCACCGCGGCGGCTCTGGCTCGCTCGGCGGGGGCGCAGCGGCGGACCTCCGAGCTCGTCGAGACCCGCGACGGCGGCCCGCGAGCCCATGTGATCGGCTACGCCGTGGGCACGTCGTGGTGGCTCGGGGGCGTGGCCTTCGGCTGGGTCATGCACTGGATCCGCTCCACGGTCGCAGGCGGCGTGCGCTTCATCTCGCGGGATCTCGTGGGCCCGGGCCTGGCCTCGGTCGCCGGCCTCGGCGCGGTGGCGCTGACCAACCGCCTGCTGATCGCGCAGATTGCCCGGCGCATGGTTCGCCGCGCAACGATCGCCAATCGCCGCTGGGCCGACGGCCGCCGTCGTCCCGCGGAGCCCGAGCGCTCGGGCGGGCCGGGCTCGAGCGAGTCCTATGACGTCCTGGGCACGCACGGGCAGGCCTTCGTGGCCGACGGGCCTCGGGCGGCGGATCTCGAGCGCCTGCGGCTCAGCCCGCAGACCGCTGCCGGGCAGCACCGGGAGCCGATCCGTGTCTTCGCCGGCAAGATCGCCCATGACAGCCTCGAGGACGCCGCCGATGCCGTGGTGGCCGAGCTGCACCGCACCGGGGCGTTCGAGCGCGGCGTGCTCGTGCTGCTCACCGGCACGGGGACGGGCTGGATCCAGGACTGGACCCCGGCGAGCGTCGAGTACCTGACCGGCGGCGACTGCGCGAGCGCCACCCTGCAGTACTCATTCGCGCCGTCGGGACTCGCCTTCGTGGTGGATCGGCAGGGTGCCCGACGCGCTGGCCGCGTTCTCTTCGAGCGCGTGCGCCGGGAGCTCGACAGCCTCCCTGCCCAGCAGCGGCGGCCCCGGCTGTTCACGGCGGGGGAGTCGCTCGGGGCCTATGGCGGGCACGGCGCCTTCGCCAGCATCCACGAGATGCTGTCGTCGGTCGATGGCGCCGTGTGGTCCGGCACGCCGCGGGCCACTCGGCTGTGGTCGCGGATCGTGGCGGATCGGGACGAGGGCAGCACCGAGATCCTGCCCGTGTACCGCAGCGGGGCGCACGTGCGCTTCGCGAATCGGCCCCAGGACCTCGATCTGGATCCCTCGGGAGCCCCGTACGGACCGTGGCGGCGTCCGCGGATCGCCTACCTGCAGCATGCCTCGGATCCCGTGGTGTGGTGGTCCCCGGCGCTGATCTGGCGGCGGTTCGACTGGATCGAGGAGCTGCGCCGTCGCCCGGCCCCCGACGTCATCACCACGCTGCGCTGGCTGCCCTGGGTGACGTTCTGGCAGATCACCACCGACATGCCGCGCTCGATAGAGATCCCCGGCGGCCACGGGCACAGCTACCACGGCGAGCAGGTCCGAGCGTGGGCACGGGTGCTGGGCATCGAGCTCAGTGCGGCCCAGGAGCAGGCCGTCATCGCCAGGATCGCCTCGCGCGTGCGCCCGCACTGAGCGGGCGGCTCAGGGCAGCAGGTCGGTGTACTTCCGGATGGCAGGGGGCAGCCGCAGAGCGCGCTGATCGGCGGCGCCCACGAGCTTGAGCATGGGACCGGCCGGCACGTGATCGCGCCAGTGGCGCTCGATCGCCTCGGTGTAGAAGTCCACCAGGGCCTCCGTCGAGGCCCTCCAGGAGTGCTTGAGCGCCTCGTCGCGGGCGGCCTGGGCCATCCGCGCACGGCGCTGCGGGTCCTCGAGCAGACCCCGCAGCGCCTCGGTGAGCTGGTCGGCGTCACCGGGCTCCACCAGGTGCCCGGTCACGCCCTCGTCGATCACGAAGGGGATGCCGCCGGCACGCGCGCCGACCACGGGGACGCCGGAGGCGAAGGCCTCCAGGGCCACCAGGCCGAGGGTCTCGGAGCGCGACGGGAAGGCGAAGACGTCCGCGGAGGCGTAGGCCTGGGCGAGCTCGAGACCGGACATGTACCCGGTGAACACGGTGTTCGTCCCGGCGAACTGCTCCTGCAGCGCCTCCTTGTGCGGTCCGGATCCCACGATCGCCAAGCGCGCCTGGGGCAGGCGGCGGATCGGCTCGAGCAGCTCGTCGAGGTTCTTCTCCTTGGAGACGCGCCCCACGTAGACGATCAGCGGGGCCTCGGGGTGCCCGTCGCTGAGCCGCTCGCGCATGGCGCGGTCCGCGTTCTCGGGCGTGTAGGCCACGGTGTCGACGCCCTTGGGCCACAGGTCGACATCCTGGATGCCGACCGTCCGGGCCCGTTCCACCATGGGACCGGAGGTGCACAGGTTCAGCTCGGCCTGGTTGTGCAGCCACCGGATCCACGACTCCGACGGGTGCCGCAGCAGGTTCAGGCCCAGGGCCTCCGTGTAGTGCGGGACGTCCGTGTGGAACGAGGCCAGCAGCGGCAGGTTGCGCCGGCGAGCCGAGAGCACGCCGTAGGCCGAGAGCCACACCGGGTTCACGGCGTGGACGATGTCCGGTTCGAACTCGGCCATCCGGGTCGCGATGCGCCCGGTGGGCAGGCCCACCCTGATCTCGGGGTACCAGGGCTTGAACGACAGCGAGCGGACGCTGTGCACGCGGTGCCCGGCGTACTGCGTCGGCGGGTGCCCCGGAGCGAAGACCTCGACCTCGTGGCCGAGCTGCTCCAGCTGCTCCATGGTCCGCATGATGCGGGTGACGACGCCGTCGATCTTCGGCAGGAAGACCTCGGTGAACAGCGCGATGCGCAAGCTGCTCAGCTGCCCTGCGACTCGTGGGCCACGGAGGCCGGGACACCGGCCCGGGTGCGCCGGTTCCACAGCGAGCGCGCGGGGATCTTGGAGAGGTCCGCGCGGTGGGCGTAGCGCTTGGCGGTCTCCTCGACCTCGTGCAGCAGGCCCTCGGACAGGGTGGTCGGCTGCAGGCCGAGCTCCAAGAAGGTGTCGTTGGTGACGTGCAGCTCGTTCTCCGCCGACTCCTGGCGCGGGTTGGGCACCATCTCCACGGCGGCCCCGGAGATGCGGGCGATCAGCTCGGCCAGGTCGCGGACGCGGTGCGTCTCGGTCATCTGGTTGAGGATCTTGACGCGCTCGCCGGGGGCCGGGGAGTTCTCGAGGGCCAGCTCGACGCAGCGCACCATGTCCTGGACGTGGATGAACGCGCGGGTCTGCCCGCCGGTGCCGTGGACCGTCAGCGGGTAGCCCACCGCCGCCTGCATGAGGAAGCGGTTGAGCACCGTGCCGTAGTCGCCGTCGTAATCGAAGCGGTTGATCAGCCGCTCGTCGCGCTGGGTCTCGGCGGTCGTGGTGCCCCAGATGATGCCCTGGTGCAGGTCGGTGATCCGCAGCTGGTCGTTCTTGGCGTAGAACGCGAAGAGCAGCTGATCCAGCGACTTGGTCATGTGGTAGATCGAGCCCGGGTTGGTCGGGTACAGGATCTGCTGCTGGATCGGCTCCTGCTGCTCGTGCGGGATCTCTACATCCAGGTAGCCCTCGGGGATCTTCATCCCGGCGGTGCCGTAGCCGTAGACGCCCATGGTGCCCAGGTGGACCACGTGGACGTCGCGCTCGGACTCGACGATCGCCTCGAGCAGGTTGTGCGTGGCCGACACGTTGTTGTCCACGGTGTAGCGCTTGGTGCGCGAGCTCTTCATGGAGTACGGCGCCGCGCGCTGCTCGGCGAAGTGCACGACGGCGTCCGGCTGGTCCTCGCTGATCAGCTGCAGCAGGCCCTCGTAGTCCTCGGCGACATCGAGGTGGCGGTGCTCGATGACCTTGCCGGAGACCTCGGTCCAGGCGCGCAGGCGCTCGACGAGCGGGCGGATCGGGGTCAGCGACTGCGCGCCGAGCTCGTCGTCGATCCGACGGCGGGACATGTTGTCCACGGTGATGACGTCGTGACCTCGCTCCGAGAGGTGCAGGGCGGCAGGCCAGCCGCAGAATCCGTCGCCGCCGAGGATCGCAATCTTCACGTCATCTCCGTTTCCGTGCGCCTCTCGGCGCGGGGATCGGAAGGATCACGACGCCGAACCGAGCGGGCTGGTGCTGTAGAAGGTCGTCGTCCACCCTGCAACCCCGGAATGAACCGACGGTGAACGAGCGGCATGCGAGGGCGGGTGCGCTCAAGCCGCCCGCGGGAGGGGGACCTCCTGATTGTGTCATCTGCCTCCGACGGGTGCGCAGAGCGACGGCTCCGGCGCGGGCCGGATCAGGCCGGGAGCCGGCTCTCTCGGAGGCTCAGGGTCTTCTCAGCTCGGGCGGCCGGTGCGGGCTCCGGGCCCAGGAGCTGCTGGCGGACCTCTTCCGTGGGCAGGGACTCGCCTGGGGCGATGAACACCGAGGCCAGGTCCTGGACATCGCACGGGGTCAGGCCCTTGGAGGTGGGCTCCCAGCCCTCCGGGATGAGGTGGCGCTGCTGCGTGCCGCACTTCTGGCAGAAGTACTCGACGCGTCCGCCGGGGCGGACCGCGCAGCGCAGCACGCGGCCCATGATCCGGCGCAGCCCCGGGACGCGGCTGCGCTTGCGGGTGGAGGGCAGGAAGACCCGGAACTTGAGGTAGAGATCGGTGGTGCACTCATGGCACATGGGGGAGCGGGGCGTCTTGTGGTGCTGGGGAGATCCCAGCCGGCCCAGTCTGGTGCTCGTGACAGTCACTGCTGCTCCTGCGCTGATCGTCGGAATTGCGGGGGGAAGGGTCTCCGACGTCATCGTGGTGCGACCCGAGTCCAGATTAGGCGATCCGCTGTGCCGCGTACAGACCCACCGGCGGAAGCGGAGCTGTCTCTCAGCCCTGCCACAGCGCGGATCCAGGCGGATCCATGCCCGATCCGCCATATCTAAATGACTCTTGGGTAACCGTAACAGCGGAGGCCTTCCGGCAGAAGGCATCGGGGCGATCCGATGCCCCGACCTGCGGAAGAAGACGCTCTGACGTCACAATCGCGCTGCTGCGCTCCCGGGCACCCGCCGAGCCCCCTGCGATGCCGCCGTCGTGTGACGATCGGAGACGTGACGAAGCTGAGCACCTCCCGCGGCCGGCGCGCTGCGCAGACCATCCCTGCGCAGCGCGATCTCGCGCTGGATGCTGCTCGGGTCGCCTGCCTGATCGCCGTGGTCGTGCTCCACATCCTCCTGGTCACGCTCACGACGGATCCGAGCACGGGCGCGCTGCGCAGCGTCATGGCCCCCACCGAGGCCTCCTGGTACGCCCCGGTGTCGTGGCTCGTGCAGGTCATGCCGCTGTTCTTCGTGGTGGGAGGGTGCGCCTCGGCGATCTCGTGGTCGCGCCAGTCGGCGGAGGGCGTCCGCGGGCCGGCCTGGGTGCGCGCCCGGCTGCTGCGCCTGGTCGTGCCTGCGAGCGCTGTGTGGGTCGCCCTGGCGCTGGCCGGCGCCCTCGCGGCGCTCGTGGGGATGCCCGCCGACTGGGCCTCGATGGCGCTGCGGGGGCTCGGGATGCACCTGTGGTTCGTGGGCGCCTATACCGCGTGCCTGGTCGGTGTGCCGCTGCTGCACGGGCTGCACGATCGCCGGCCCGTTCTCACCCTGGCTGCGCTGGTGGGGCTCAGCGCTGCGATCGAGGTGCTGCGCATCGCCGCGGAGCGGCCGTGGTGGGGCCTGCTCGGCTTCGCCCCGGTCTGGCTGGCGATCCATCAGATCGGCTTCTTCCGCCACGACGGATCCTTCGCTCGTGCCTCGGCAGGAAGACTGCTCGGGATCACGGCCCTGTCGGTCCTGGTGATGCTCTGCCTGACGAGCCTGCCCTGGTGGGGTGCGGACGGGCTGTCGGCCCTGAACCCGCCCACGCTGTGCATGATCGCCCTCGGCGCGGCTCAGGCCTGCGTCCTGCAGCTGTGCTCGCCGGCTCTGGAGCGGCTCATGCGATGGCGTCCCGCGCAGGCCGTCGCCTGGGTCGTCGGCTCGCGGGCCGCGACCCTGTACCTGTGGCACCTGCCGGTGATCGTGGCCGTGATGGCGGTGTGGTGGCTGCTCGGCGGCCCGGATCCGGTGCCCGGCTCAGCGCAGTGGTGGCTGTGGCGCCTGCCGATCGGGCTGCTCTGCTGGGCGATGGTCCTGCTGGTCGTGCGTCCGCTGGGCGTCCTGGAGGCCGTGGCGGGGCGGATCGTCGCCCGCGAGCCCGAACCGGAGGGGCCCGCAGCCGGAGGATCGCCCTCGGGTGAGCGGCCCTCGACCGCGCCCCGAGCCGACGGATCCGCGCCGCTGCGAGCTTCGAGTCCCGATCGCTCCTCATCGCCGGACGGACGGGCGTGGGTCCGCATCCTCGCCGCGGCCGTCCTCGTCTTCTCCGCAGCCGTGCTGGAGGTCCGCTTCCTGCTCGGCATCCCGCTGGCCCTCGGCGGCGCGGCGGCCATGGTCGCGGCGGTCCTGCTGCTGGTCCCGCCCGCACGGAGGTCCTGACGGCTCGATCGGTGTGGTGCTAGTATCGGACCGGCTTCACGAGACACAGCTGCCAAGCTCCGACTTGGCTGTGCACCAACCCCATGTTCAAGGGTGGTTCGGATGACGAAGCGGCCTGCACCTGACGCAGCGCACGAACAAGCTCCGGCGGGACGTGCAGGTCAAGAGCACCCCGTCACGGAAGACACCTCTCATGACGTCCTCGCCCTGCGACGAGCTCAAGAGCTCGACGTCGCTGGCCACACGCCAGATCCACGCCGGCCGGGCCGGATCCGATCCGGGCGCCCCTGCCGCCCCCGTCCAGGCCACGCTGCCGGTGCCGATCTACCAGTCCTCGGCCTTCGAGTTCCCGGACCACGCGGCTGCCGCCGCCATGTTCGCCCAGACCACCCCGGGCTTCACCTACTCCCGCACGGGCAACCCCACGGTCGCCGTCCTGGAGCAGAAGGTCGCCGATCTCGAGGGCGGAGTGGGGGCCGTGGCCATGGGCTCGGGCCAGTCCGCCGTCGCCGCGGCCCTGCTCGCGCTGATCAGCACGGGCCCCGGCAAGCACCTGGTGGTCTCGGAGAAGATCTACGGCGGCACCGTCGACCTGCTCGGTGACACGCTGGCCGATCTCGGCGCGACCGTCACCTACGTCGATCCCGCTGACCCCTCGGCCTGGTCGGAGGCGATCACGGAGGACACTCGGGGCTTCTTCCTCGAGTCCATCGGCAACCCGCTGGCCACGCTGGCGGATCTGGACGCGATCTCCCGCATCGCCCATGAGCGGGGGCTCCCGGTGATCGTCGACTCGACCCTGGCCACGCCGATCCTGTACCGGCCCTTCGAGCACGGGGCGGATATCGTGGTGCATTCGGCCACCAAGTTCTTCGGCGGGCACGGGACGTCGCTGGCCGGCGTCGTGATCGACTCCGGTCGATTCGACTGGGAGGCCGAGGCCGCTCGCTGGCCGCAGTTCACCGAGCCGCGAGCGCGCTGGGGCGGGATCAGCCTGTGCGAGAAGCTGCGCGGCGGCTCGCCGTTCCTGCATCTGTGCCGGGCCAAGTTCGTGCACGACCTGGGTCTGACGCTCTCGCCGTTCAACGCCTCCCAGATCATCCAGGGCCTCGAGACGCTGGACCTGCGCATGCGCCGCCACTCGGACAGCGCCGCTCGCATCGCCGAGTTCCTGAGCACGCATCCGGCGGTGCGCTGCGTGCACCACCCCCTGATCGAGGGCTCCGCCGATCGGGAGATCGCCGAGCGCGACTTCCCCCAGGGCGTCGGGTCGGTCTTCGGCTTCGAGCTGGAGTGCTCGGATGCCGCAGTGGCCGGATTCGTCGACTCCCTGCGGCTTTTCAAGCTGGTGGCCAACATCGGCGACGTCCGATCGCTGATCAACCATCCCGCGGCCATGACCCACTGCCGTCTCTCGGAGGAGCAGCGACTGGCCGGCGGGATCAGCTGGCAGACCCTGCGGCTGTCGATCGGGCTGGAGGCGGTCGACGACCTGATCGCCGATCTGCAGTCCTCGCTCGATGAGCTGCTGCGCGTCGAGGCCGCGCGCGGCGCTGAGATCCCGGCCGCAGAAGGTGCCCCGGGATCGTCGACGGACGGCGCCCCGGTGCGCTCCGAGGACGAGCCGAGCGGCGCGCGCCGCGACCAGCGCCAGGAGGTGCAGGCATGAGCGGGTTCACCACGCGCGCCGTCCACGCCGGCCAGGAGCCGGACCGGCTGACCGGTGCGGTCATCCCGCCGGTCTACCAGACCTCCACCTTCGTCCAGGACGGCATCAACGTCCTGCGCGACGGCCACGAGTACTCCCGCGGCTCCAATCCCACCCGCAATGCCTTCGAGGAGCAGCTGTGCGCGCTCGAGGGCGGGCAGCGGGCCTTCGCGTTCGCCTCCGGGATCGCGGCGGAGGATGCGCTGCTGCGCTCGGTGCTGCGCCCCGGAGACCATGTGGTCCTGGGCGCCGACGGCTACGGGGGCACCAACCGGCTCATCACCAGGGTCCTGGCTCCCTGGCAGATCCGGCACACGCCGGTGGACGTCACCTCGCTCGATGCGGTCCGCGGGGCTGTGGAGGCGGGCACGCGGGTGATCTGGGTCGAGACCCCCACGAATCCGCTGCTGGGCATCGCCGATCTGACGGGAATCGCCCAGATCGCCCAGGATGCCGGGGCGCTGCTGATCGTGGACAGCACCTTCGCCTCGCCGTACCTTCAGCGTCCGCTGGAGTTCGGCGCCGACGTCGTCGTGCACTCCACCACCAAGTACATCGGCGGGCACTCGGACGTGCTGGGCGGGGCGGTCGTCGTCTCGGACCGGGCCTGGGAGGTCGAGGCCGTGGGCGGCTTCTCGCCCGGAGGAACGCTGGCCGAGCTCGTGGGCTTCCAGCAGTTCGCCGGCGGGGCGGTCGCCGGGCCCCAGGACTGCTTCCTGGCCGCGCGCGGGCTGAAGACCCTTTCGCTGCGTATGCAGCGCCATCAGGAGACCGCAGGCCGGATCGCCGAGTGGCTCATCGGGCGCCCAGAGGTGGCGCAGGTGCTCTACCCCGGACTGCCCGAGCACCCCGGCCACGAGCTGGCCGCACGGCAGATGGACGGCTTCGGTGGCATGGTCTCCTTCCGCGTGCACGGCGGAGAGGCTGCGGCCCGGCGCTTCGCGGAGTCCACGAAGATGTACAAGCTCTCGGTCTCCCTCGGCGGGGTCGAATCGCTGATCTGCTGGCCCTCCGAGATGACGCACGGATCCGTGGCCGGCACGCCGCTGGCGGTGCCGGTGGATCTGGTCCGGCTCTCCGTCGGGATCGAGGACCTCGACGACCACCTCGAGGACCTGGAGCGTGCCTTCGGCGCCTGACGGGCGCTGCGCTCGCCCGGCTCGGCGACTGACAGGCGGCGCGCTCATCCGGCACTGCGACTGACGCGGCGGCCTCCCCGGCTCCGGCAGAGCCCTGCGATCGCCGTCACCTGACGGCGATCGCAGGGCTCTGCCTACACTGGGGGCAGCAGCCTCGTCGCGTTCGGCTCGGCCGTCGCGCGGGTCCCCATGCAAGCGCCATATGAAGGAGCCTTCATGAGCTCGCAGGATCCCCAGAACCCGGCCTCCGGATCGGACGGCCGCAACGCCCCGGGCGGACAGCAGCACGAGGCCCCCTCGTTCGGGCAGGGCGGCGACCCCCAGCAGTCCGGGCAGCCGTCGTGGGGCCCGAACCAGGGCCAGTCGGGCAGCCAGCCCTCCGGGGACCCCGGCGCGCAGCAGGGCTACGGGCAGCCGAGCTACAGCTACCCCGGAGCCGGGCAGCAGCGCCAGCATCCGGGCTACGGAGGCCAGGGCGCCTACGACCAGCCGCAGGGCGGCGGACAGCAGTACACGGCCCAGGGCAACTACGGGCAGGCCACCTTCCAGCAGGGCGGCCAGCCGCTGAGCCCCTCGGACGCCCGGACCTGGGCGCTGATCTCCCACATCGCAGCTCCGGTGCTGTTCCTGTTCTCGGCCGGCTGGATCGGATTCGCGGCACCGCTGATCATCTGGTTCATCTTCAAGGACCGCGACCCGCTGGTGCGCAATGCCTCCGCGGGCGCCTTCAACTTCAACGTCATCGTGTTCGCGCTCAACGTCGTGATCTGGATCCTGGCCATTCCCACCCTCGGCCTGGCCCTCTTCCTGCTTCCCGTCCTGGGCATCCTGTCGATCGTGTTCGCCGTCCTCGGCGCCATGCAGGCGAACAAGGGCCTGGCGTACAAGTACCCCATGCAGATCCCGATCCTCAGCTGAGACCGGATCCTCCGGCACCCGTCGTGCGCGGCGGCCGGAATTCCACGACGACGGCCGGGCCCTCCGCTGCGGAGGGCCCGGCCGTTGCGCGTGCGGGGACATGACCGCACCATGGTGCTCATGAGCGACTTCGACATCTCCGGGCGCGCCGCCCGACGAATCCCCGAGCCGACTCCTGCGCCTCCGCGCGGCATGGAGCTGCCGGAGCCCGTGGCGCGCATGCACCGCTGGGTGGAGACGCCGCTCGGGCGCATGGTCGTGGCTGCCGGCCCGCACGACGGCCGGCCTGCGATCACGGGATGCTGGTTCGAGGATCAGAAGCACTTCCCGGACGACGAGACCCTCGGCATGGAGGGTGACCATGCCCTGCTGAGCGAGGCGCAGGAGCAGCTCGAAGACTGGTACGCCGGTCGGCGACGCGGGTTCGATCTGCCGCTGGCCCTCGACGACCGCCCGCAGCCCCTGCGCCCGCGGGTGTGGAAGGCGCTGCAGGAGATCCCGTTCGGGACCACCACCACCTACGGCGCGCTGGCGCAGCAGCTCGGCAATCCCGGGATGGCCCAGGCGGTGGGACAGGGGGTGGGCCGGAATCCGTGGTCGGTGATCGTGCCGTGCCACCGGGTGCTCAGCTCTACAGGGGTGCTGACCGGCTATGCCGGCGGCATCGAGCGCAAGCAGGAGCTGCTGGAGATGGAATCCCGACGCGCAGCGCGTTGACGGACCGGGGACCCGAGCGGCGACGCCCGACAGCGGCTGCGCCCGAGGGCGTAGAACAGCCCGATCCACGGGACGGGCCCATGTCGGGCCAGGAGGTTGGCCGCAGGTGGAGCTCCTCTGCGACGGCCGCGGGAACCGGCAGGTCAGTCCGCGCTGATCCGGTCGGAGCGCAGCGCGGCGTAGATGAGTTCGGTGCGCCATTCGCCCAGCTGCAGGTGCGATTCGCGCAGCTCCGCCTCCCTGCGCATGCCGATGCGCTCGCAGACCTTGATGGAGCTGTGGTTCAGCGCATCCAGGCGCGCGAACACGCGGTGGGCGTCCAATCGCTCGAAGCAGGCGTCGATCGCGGCGATCGCAGCCTCGCCTGCATAGCCTCTGCCTGCATGATCGGGGCTGACCACCCAGCCCATCTCGATCTGGCGCGACTCGGCGTCCACGAGCGTCAGCACGATCTCCCCGTAGAGCCCCTCCGGGTCGTCGTGCGCGCTGAAGGCGTAGCGGATGGTGTCCCCGTCGTGGAGGAAGGCCCTCGGCCCGCGATGCTCGGCGATGACCCGCTCCGAGTGCTCCCACGAGCGAGGTCCTCGCCAGGCGTGCTGCGCGTAGTCCTCACGTGATTGATAGGCGTGCATGGCCTCCAGATCCGACTCGCTGAAGCGGCGGAAGAAGAGGCGGTCCGTCTCCAGGGGCAGCAGGTCCTTCACGGGATCCATCGTATAGACGACCAAGGGCCGGCTGGCGTCCATCGCGGTGGAGAAGCCGAGTGGGCAGCGCGCAGCCGCGTGGCCCGGTACTGGTGCGGGCGAACCGGCCGGCTGCGCGACGAAGACCGGGACTTGGCCCAGGTGAGGCCCGTCACTGCGGGCCTCACGGGTTTGCGGGGGGCGCTGGGGGTGTGTAATGTTCTTCTCTGTCGCCGCGAGCGGCCCGCCGGTTCGAACCGGTGCGGCGCAGCGGCAGGATCACCGATCCGGATGATCCTGCGTCGACACAACCACTGAACGGCTCGATCGAGCAGATCGCTTCGCCCTGCACTGCATGGGCGCGGGGGATCGGGTCGAAGGAGCCGGGTTGTGAAGAGCGGGTGAAGCGAGTATGGTGATCTGGCCGCGCAACGGTGAACGAGAGATGAACAAAGGTTCGGGTCTCGTGAGCTGCGGCGGTTGAAGGAACTGATCTTCGCGGGCCTGGTGAAACGGGCTGGTTGATCGTCTGTTGTTTGAGAACTCGATAGTGTGCCAAATTGTCTGCTGATACCAGTTCAAGCAATTTTTTGTTTGGTTGGATCAGCTGATGCGTCAGTGCGTCTCGTTCCCGTGACGTGCTGGACGATCATTATTTTGATTCCAGCCAGGTATGGTTTTTCGTTTTTCAACGGAGAGTTTGATCCTGGCTCAGGACGAACGCTGGCGGCGTGCTTAACACATGCAAGTCGAACGCTGAAGCACCAG
>NZ_SCNB01000031.1:0-21676 GCF_005502825.1 Kocuria sp. 2SI
TCCGGGAGATCCGTCGCTGCCTCAAGCGCTACCTCGCCCGCGACATCTACCGCCGCCTCAACACCGCCGCTCAGAATGAGCTCACCGGGGCTTGACAGACATAGGAGATTCAACGAGTTGTGGCTGACCGACGTTACCGAACACCACACCAGTGAGGGCAAGCTGTACATGTGCGCGGTCAAGGACGTGTTCAGCAACAGAATCATCGGCTATGCCATCGATTCGAGGATGAAATCTCGCCTGGCTGTGGCGGCGATTGATGATGCTGTGGCCCGTCGTGGTGGGTCTGGAATGATTGCCGGGTGTGTCGTTCACTCGGATCGCGGCTCGCAATTTCGTTCTCGGAAGTTCCAGCAGGCTCTACGGCATTACGGGCTCGTCGGATCGATGGGTCGGGTCGGCGCTGCTGGCGATAATGCGGCGATGGAATCGTTCTTCGCCGTGTTGCAGAAGAACGTCCTCGACCGGGGCCGTTGGGACACGCGAGCGAGGTTGCGCACAGCGATCGTCCACTGGGTCGAGCGGACCTATCACCGGAAGCGTCGACAGCGACGTTTGGGTAAACTGACCCCGGTTGAATACGAGCTTGTTCACCAAAAGGCCGTCGCCCTGGCGGCATAAACCCAGGAGTCAACCAAACCTTCAGCAGTCCCCTTGCCGCGTTTTCAGCGACCGAGCACTCCTTTCATTGACTTGAGTAAGCAGACCGTTCCGGAACCTGCAAGCCGGGCACTTGTTACTGATACGCAGTCGTTCTGAAGTCCTATCGGGCCGGCACCACATGGGTGTCTCTCCGCCCGTTGCAGCCGCCACGATCCGCCGTCTCGACCGTCCAGGATCCTATGGAGCTGGCCCCTTTTCACATCGGCGCACGCGAGCCGTTCCATCGACGTCTGAAAACTCGTGAGAGTTCAGTCTGCCCCGCACCGAAGCGGGAATCGACACCTACAAGAGATCAAATGTCGTCATTATACGTAATACATAAGGACCGACACAGCAATACTCGTCCTAGCACTGCGTGTTAGCACCACGGCCGCCGAACCCGCGTCGTCCCGCTACGAACGGTGCATGCAAGCGCTAGGCACCGACTGCTCACGTGCAAGCCAGGTGGCCCTGGACGAACTCGCGACACGAACGCGAGCAGGGCTTGACTCTAGGTAACGCTCATATGGCAGTATGTGCGTTACATCACTCCACCGGCAGTAAGGGCAGACCATGCTTACGTTCCCCAAGGGACACACTCCTCGCTACAGCGACTTCTCGATCCAGGCCATCTCTGACGAGACCATCCGCGAAGGAGGAGAGCGGGCACTATACGGAGCTTCAGACACCGACAAGATCCGCCTCGTCGAGAAGCTCTCCCAGGCGGGAATCAAGGACATCGACGTCGGCTCCGGCATGCACGAGGCAGAGTTCCTCCGCAAACTCCTCCTCACCCAGGAATCCTTCGACTCCATCACTGACGACACTACGTTCTCCTTCAACCTCACCCTCAAGACGTGGGAGCCGCTCGTTGAGCGTCTGGAGAAGGACGTTCCGCGCGCGCTCCTGGAGCGCATCTACGTCAGTATCGGGATGATCGAGATCGGTTCAGACCGCCACCTTTTCGAGCACGTAGCCGAAAGGCTCCGGAAAATCGGAGTCGGTCGCCTCCGCTCCAGCCTCCTCAACGCCTTCTCGACGGAAATCGACGAAGACAAGTACGCCCACCTCATGTCCCAGATCGAACGAGCGCGCAACATCGGAATCGATCTCATCCGAATCAATGACTCAGTCGGCACGCTCTATCCGGACTCCACGGCCGTCCTTGCAGCCAACCTGGTCCATGACAACCCGGACACGACCTTCTACCTCCACGGTCACAACGACCGCGGGCTTGGAACGGCTAACTCGCTGGTGAGCGTGCTGCACGGCTTCCAGATCATCGAAGGCGGTGTTGCAGGAGTCGGCAACCGCGCAGGACTCGCCGAACTGGAATCGATCACGCGATGCTTCGAGGAGAACAACATTCGTGTCGACTCAGGCCCCGTTGATGTGGACCGAGTTATCGATGCCGCGAGATTCTCCGAACAGATCTATCTGACCGTGCCCACTCCGTACCGACCTGTCAGCGGGTTCCTGGTCACGAACGAGAACGCCGGAATCGTGAATGTTCCCGACTACCTCGGCGTCTCCCGGACCGTCGATTACTTCCTCAACCGCATCGGGCTCTTCCCCACGTACCTGCGGCAGATCCTCGTTGAGGGCGGTCTCAACGAAGACGCACTGAACCCCGCGGTCATCGAGGAGGTCTACAACAAGCTGCAGGAACGCTTCGATCGGCAGTACACGTCCAAGCTCGCCGAATACGAGCGCCTGGTCGCCCAGATCCGCGCCTTCCACGATGACATCGTGAGGCTCCCTGAGGTCATCGAGACCGCCAAGCAAGTGCTGCAGGAGCAGCCCGTCACGGTCCCCGAACTCGTGGAGGCCCACCGATGAGTATCCTCGTCTACGGCGCCGGCGGACTCGGCCTGTACTTCTCCGCACGGTTGGCCCAGGCCGGCCAGGAGGTCATTCTCAAGGCCCGAAGCGACGCTGCCCTGCGGAGCAAGAACGAGCCGGTGAGCATCACCGGTGACGGCTCGACCGAAGAAGTGCACGGCATCCGTGTCGTCGACTCACTCGAAGGAACCCAGGCCGACGCGGCGATTATCACCACCAAGGCCTGGCAAGTCGAAGACGCCGCTCGTGACATGAGCGCAGTGCTCCCGCCCGACGCACCCGTTCTGACGACCCAGAACGGAATCGATGCGCCGACCCGGGCCACCGCGTTCTTGAGCAATGACCAGGTCTTCGCGAGCACTGTAGTCGTTATCGCGGAACGCACGGGCCCCCTCGATGTCCGCACCATCGGATCGGAGGCCTCCTTGACCGTGGGAAGCCCGGCCGAGCAGCCGGCCTCACGAGCGAGCGAGCTCACCAGCGACTTGACCGCGGCCGGGATCTCCGTGACATGGACCGAGGACATCGCCGCAGCGCTGTGGAAGAAACTCGCCCTGATCTGCTCCTACGGAGGCATCGGGGCGACCCTCGATGCAAACGTGGGACAGACACGAGAGGACACCCGCGCACGAGGACTGGTCACCACTGCGATGTCTGAGGTCTTCTCCGTGGCCGACGCCGAAGGAGTCACCCTCACGGAGTCCGACTTCTCCGATGACATGAACATCTACCTCAATGGCTTCTCTGCACAGACGACCTCGTCCATGCATCGCGACCTCCTGGCGGGCCGCCCTTCCGAGCTCGAGGACCAAGTCGGTGCCGTCGTCCACCGGGCGCAACGCGTGGGAGTGGCGACTCCCGTACTGGACCTCGTCTATGCTTCGATGGCTCCCCGTGAAGCGCAGGCCCGGAGAAACCCATGAGGTCTACTCGCAGCCTGGCCGTCTATCCTGGACGATATGCCACTGCATGTTCCGCAGCTTCCCATCCAGCTCGTGGTCGAGCTCATCAACGAGTGGGCGACCACGCCACAAGAGGTCTCGACACGCCCCTGGAACGGATACCCCGCACCGGACTCCGCTCCGCGGCGGAAACTGATGGATATCTGGCCGTCGAGCATCATAGAGCCCGACGACCGCTCAATCGCCCATGCCTGCGACGATGTCTACCTCATCTTCACAGCTCCATGGCCCTACGCAACGGCCAATCATCTCAACAACGCCATCGTCGACACCAGGCTCTCACCTCGAGCAGATGCAGGCGACGACACTGTGCATCTGCATTGGTCGATCGAGCACCCCGACCAGCTCATGTCGGCGATCCTCGTCGCCTCACTGCTTGGCCACGTCAACCAAGCGCCGCAGGATCGATTCGGAACTTGCGAGTCAACCACCTGCGCCGACGTGTTGGTCGATCAGTCGCCGACACATACCAAGCACTTCTGCTCTCCACGGTGTCAGACCCGCGAGCGGGTTCGCGCTCACCGATCGCGTGCCACCGACTAGGCGTCCCTCGAGGCGCCGACCTGCCTTGGTCGAAAGTGCATGATGCTTGAGGCGTTAGGGGCAATCGGACCTCTATTTGCTGTCCTTGCGATCGGCGGGATAGCAAGTCTCATGCCCAAGATCCGGGCGGCAGAGTCCTCCCTGACCGCTTTCGTCCTCTATTTCGCGTTGCCGGCGTTTCTGTTCGACGCCGTAGCGACGGCCCCCGTCAGCGAGGGCGTCCCCTGGTCGTTCGCTCTTATCGCTTTCGGTGTGACGGCTCTCGTATCAACCCTGACATGGACGGCGGGTCGCTTCGCGGGAAGACGGACCCAGCCGCTCGCTGCACCGCTGGCTCTCGCGGCGAGCTACGGCAACGTCGGGTATCTGGGAGTGCCCATTGCATTGAGCATCTTAGGGCCCGAAGCTGGTCTAGCGGCGGCAGTGGGGCAGCTGATCCACAATCTCATGTTCATGCTTGGGTATCCGGCAGTGCGAGCTCTCTCGTCAGGCGGTTCCAAAGATTCGCCCGTATCCAGGCAAATGTGGATCGCCGTCAAAAAGGCGCTCTTGACCAACCCGATCACTCTAAGCGTCGCGGCAGGTATCGTTGTTGCTCTCGTGGATGTGCCTCTACCGTCGCCCGTTTCCGACACCCTGGGTCTTTTTGGGCAAACGGCGGTTCCGTTAGCGATGTTCGCGGTCGGACTGACTCTGCCCGCTGCTGTAAAGGGGCTCAGAGACGGTTCGGTTCCAGCATTTCCTCTGATCCTTGGGACCATCATCAAGATGGTCCTTCTGCCAATTCTCACCGTCGTCATCGTGGCGCTGCTTGCCCCCTCTTTAGGGTCGCTCTGGTCGGGCACACTCGTCCTGATGGCAGCGATGCCAACGTCTGCGACCGCGTATGTCTTGTCCCAACAGGAAGACGCCGATCCACGGATCGTGTCCAGCATGATCGCGGTCTCTTCCATAGTGGGCGTGGCGACCATCCCGCTCGCGCTTTCGTGGTTCGTGCTCTAGAGAATCATCGGGATGTATCAACCCATATATCCGTCGTCTCCTACGTGAAGCGGCGCTCATGCCTTAGCAATACGATGCCTCTACACCGACGCAATGGTCCCGATACCCCCTCGCTCGATCGCGAAACAGCTTGCACTGTCTGGACCTGCGAACGGCGACCTTCCGCTTCGCCATGTTTCTGCCGGAACTCTTACGCTGCGAGCCCGACTTCGATAGGCTTGAGGCACCAATCACGGATACCCCCTGGATCCTGACTCGGCTCGTCGAGAATGAGCAACTTTGGCTGGCGGGCGAGGGCCATGGCGATGCCGAGTCGCTGCTTCATACCAAGTGAGAACTCGCGAACCTTCTTGTTCATTTGGTTTTCCATCCGTACTGTACGGACGGCAAATTCCACTTGCTCGTTGCTAATTCCCAGGAGGCGTTGCGTGATACGCATGTTCTCCGCGCCGGAGAGGTGAGCGTATCCAGGTGGTGACTCGATCAGAGAACCGATTCGGGGCAGCAGCTCGCGTCGAGTTTCGCGATTCATTGGTCGACCCATGATGTGGGCCTCGCCAGCTGTCGGCCGGATGAGTGACAACAGCATCTTCATGGTCGTGGACTTCCCGGAGCCGTTCGGGCCGAGGAACCCGTAAACACAACCCTCTGGGATACGTAGATCGAGGTCTTGGACTACGAGCCGGGAACCGTAGGCCTTGGTCAACTTCTCGGTGGCGACGATGTAGGACATGCCTCCACTGTCGTCCATCGCAGCGCCCGAGTCGTCCAGCTACAGGACTATCTTGAGGTACGCAGATTGCTTACCCTTGTCGGTGCCGTAAGCAATCTGCATACCGGGTCCCGCCCGAGTGCCGGCAATCTTGACGTCTGTTGGTGCTTACTGCTCGTCTGCCGACACGAGACCAGTCTGGTACGCCATGATCACTATCTGTACACGATCACGCACGTCGAGCTTCGTGAGAATCCGACCCACGTGGACGCGAACGGTGCTTTCAGCGATGAAGAGGTCTCTGGCGATCTCTCCGTTTGAGAGACCCTGGGCGACTAGCTGTAGCACTTCACGTTCGCGCTCCGTCAGTTCATGCAATCGAGTGTGCGCGGAGGCCAGCTTCGGTGGAGTGCTCGCCCGTTGCGTCGCGAAGCGATCCAGTAGGCGCCGGGTAGTGCTCGGGGCAACGACAGCATCACCTGCGTGAACATGCTGGATCGCCTGGATGAGTTCTTCGACCGGAGCATCTTTGAGGAGAAATCCTGCAGCGCCCGCTTGGATTGCGTCATATGCGTACTCATCGAGATCGAAAGTTGTCAGGATCAGAACCTCGGGACCGCCCAGCTCGCGAATGCGCCGGGTCGCTGCTACTCCGTCCATGCGCGGCATCCGTACGTCCATGAGAACGACGTCAGCGTCCGTCGTCCGTAGCATCTCGACAGCAGTATCGCCGTCGTCAGCCTCACCCACGACTTCGAGTTCCGGGCGTGTGCTCAACAACATCCGGAAGCCAGCTCGGTACATCTCTTGGTCGTCCACCAGGGCAATCTTGATGCTCATTCCTGACCTCCCAAAGGGAGTCTCGCTCGCACCGCGAATCCTCCGTTGTGCCGCGGTCCGAGGTCAAGCGAACCGCTGTAGGCCGAGACTCGCTCCTGCATCCCAACTAGTCCGTGACCAGTTCTTTGTAGGTAATCGCCCTCCGGTCCGTTTCCATCGTCGACGATGGTTATCTCTAGCGAATCCGGCATGTAACACAGGGTCACTGCCACGAGGCTTATCAGAGAACCGCCATGCTTGCGGGCGTTCGTCAGCGCCTCTTGAACAATACGGTAAGCTACAAGGTCAATCCCGCTGGGCAAGTCGACTGATACTCCCTTCACTATCAGGTCCACCCTAAGACCGGTTGCCCGGACCTCTTCTACGAGTTTGTCTAGCTCACCCAACCCTGGCTGTGGTGCCCGCGTCGCCGCATCGCCGTCACGAAGAACATCCAGCATTCTTCGCATTTCACTCATGGCACCGCGCCCCGTGTCCCTCACCCTTTCCATCGCATGGCTGGCCTGATCGGCATCGACGCGTGCAATCTGCGCGGCGCCGTCTGCCATCACAACCATGGTGCCGAGACTGTGTGAAACTATGACGTGAATTTCTCGAGCGATCCGGGCGCGCTCCTCGTTCGCCGCTATCACCGCTTGGGCGTCACGTTCCCGGGCAAGTTGTCTCGCGTGTTCCTGCAGATTCTTGATCCGCTCGCGTCTATTCCGAGCCAAACGGCCAGCCAAGGCCACCGCAAGGTATGCCAGGACGAGCATCCCGATCTCGCCAATGCGGGCACGTTCCGCTTGCACCACTGGGATGGCAGCGAAAGAGGCCCACATTCCGGCAACTATGAAAGCGGTGATAGTCACCCACAAGCTTGTCCAGGAACCCAGTGCGTAGAGCGCAAGTCCAATTCCTAGAACTGCGGCGGGAGACAGACTTGCGCCGATTAAGCTTTGCACTGACGCTGCGATTATGACGATCAGAAACGCGAGAATTTGCGTCTTCTTCCGAAACACGTAAGCGCAGGAAATTGCTGCCGACAGGGCCACTGCGAAAGTGTAGATTGACGCTGACGTCTCACCCCAAACGAGATTGTTCGTTTGGAACATGAGGTCGTACAGGAAGACTACTGTAGAGATGGTCACGTCAATGAAGCGCTGAGGCGAGCCCGACCGGCTCGCTGCCCGCGCTGCGCCAGCATGCCTCTGAGCGTTTAGGCCCAGGGTACCTTTGACCATCATGCTCTCCAAGGTTACTCACTTCGTTGTGCAGATGCTGCGGCTACACCGGGGCATCGCTGTGCGCCGCCTCAGCCCCACCGACTGGTGGCGGCAAGGAGAGCGCTGTACCAGCAGCCCACCCATCGCTACCGCGCCGGTGTCGCGCCAAGCGGTCAGCGTCCGTCGCATCTCCGCCAGCGGCCTCCGGTGCGTGCCCGCATCCCCAGCATCGCCGTCTACGCGCCATCCTGTTCGCCGCGGCACCGCCGAATGCGTTGACTGAAACCCGATGGAGCTCCTCGAGGGTCAGTCGTCCTCCGCGGATCCGCGGAGGAAGCTCTGCCTTATTCGCCTACCAACCTACTTCTGCGGACCAGCCAGGCGATACTGATGAAGCCGAGGAGTGCTACTGCGGCGCCGAGCACGAGCACTCCCTGATAGCTGATCGCCGTGGCCGGCGTGGTGAGAGCGAGTGAGGCGTAGAGGCTGCCGAGCACGGTGACCGAAAGCAGGCTGCCGAACTCGTAGGAGACCTCTTCGACGCCGGAGGCCATGCCCGCGCGTTCGGGGGCCACGTTGGTGATGATGGTTGAGGACGCCACGGTGATGAGCACACCGATACCGGTGCCGGCGATGAACAGCGCGGCACCGAAGCCCCAGATGCTCACAGGCAGCAGCACGGCTGCGGCCGCGTAACCGAGAGCGGCAAGTGCAGCACCACCGCGCAACAGAGGCCGCGAACCGAGACGCGAGAGCATCGCCCCGCTCAGCAGTGACGTCACGGTCGCTCCGACCGCGATGCAGCCGACCAGAAGACCACTCTGCAGCGGCGTGAACCCCTCGCTGGTCTGGAAGTGCTGGCTCGTGACCGCGCCGACGCCGGCGAACACGAACGTGCTCAGCCCCGCTGCCACGACGCCGGCGGAGACGGCACGGTTCTTGAAGATTATGAAGTCCAGCAGTGGCGTCTCCAGCCGCCCTTGCCGCCTCACGAACGCACCGAACCCGACGACGGCGAGCACGAGGGCACCGACGATCACGGTCCAGGAGGGGCCGGGCAGCGAGATCTCCTTGATGGCCGCGACCAGTCCGGTCAGCCCGATCAGGGCGAGTACCGAGGAGAAGAGATCCCAGGGTACGGTCCCGTCCTCGCGGGCCTTGGGCGCGTAGACCGCGGCGAGCACGAACGTGACGAGGACGATGGGGACGTTGATGAGGAATACCGATCCCCACCAGAACCACTCCAGCAGCAGCCCGCCCACGAGCGGGCCGAATGCGATGCCGCCGATGGACACGCTCGACCACACGGCGATGGCGATGTTGCGCTCTCGTTCGTCGTCGAACGTGACCCTGATGATCGCGAGCGTTGCAGGCAACATGAGAGCTGCGCCGACGGCGAGGAGGGCTCGGGCGACGATCAGCACCTCCGGCGTCGGTGAGAACGCGGCGATCAGCGACGCGGCTCCGAACAGGACAATGCCGATCTGAAAGACACGCTTGTGCCCGTACCGGTCGCCGAGGGTGCCGGTGCCCAGGAGCAGTCCGGTCATCACGAGCGGGTAGGTGTTGATGATCCACAGCGACTGGCTCGTGGAAGCTCCGAGATCGGTCTCGAGCACGGGAACGGCGATGTAGAGGATCGACGTGTCGATCGTCGCCAGTAGTAGGCCGAGCGACACGGCGGTGAGGACGAGCCACCGTCCACGCGTCCTGGGGTCGGCATTCGTCTGGATTGAGTCCTTCTGGATCATGAGGTCCAGGCGTCCTTTCTCCTCGTTCGAGGAAGCAGGCGGACGACAGCCCGTGGCCGGGCTTGCGTCCGACAGCAGGTGGGATCACGACGGAGGCGCTCGCCTGTGGCGGCGGGCGTGATTCCGTGGAGGGGTGTGAGGCGAGCGGGGTGGTTACCGGTCGCCGAAGAGTAGGGCGAAGACGAGTGTGTCGGTCCATTCGCCCTTGTTCCACCAGTCCTGCCGGAAGTGGGCCTCTTGTCGCATGCCCAGTGCCGCGGCGAGCCTGGCGGATGCGTCGTTGCGGGCGTCCATCTGCGCGGTCACCCGGTGCAGCCGGTAGTGCTCGAACGCGATGCGCAGCACTTCGCCAACGGCCTCGCGAGCGAGGCCCTGCCCGCCATGTGCGGGGTCGAGGACCCATCCGATCTCCGCGATCCGATGCTCGGTATCGGTGAGCCACAGCAGCACATCCCCGACCGGGGTGCCCTCGTGCTCGATCACCAGAGCGAGTGCATGGCTTTCGTCGTCGAGGCCGGTCTTCGCGAGCCGTTCGGAGACGTGCCGAGTTGCGTCGGCCTCGGTCCAGGGCTCATCCAGCAGGTACCGCGCGACCTCGGGCTGAGAGTAGATCCCGTGCAGCCGGCCCGCGTCGTCCGATTCGTGTGCTCGCAGCGTCAGCCGGTCGGTGGTCAGCGGCAGTAGAACGGGGGCGCGGTGGGACATGCAACTAACCTAACTTAGTTCGCGTAGTCTCACAAACTTAGTTCGGATAGCCTGAGGGATGTGAGCTACTGGGAACATCCGAAGCAAGTACATCGTGCACGTGCGGTCGACGTGCACGATGTCGCCCGCGCTGCCGCCGCAGTTCTAGACGAAGGTGGACTCAAGGCGCTGACAGTGCGCGCCGTCGCGGGGCGACTGGATGTGGCGCCCGCGAGTCTGTACTCGCGAGTGGAGTCCGTCAACGACCTCTATGACCTCGCGCTCGACTCCGCACTCGGTGACGACCGGGCCCTCGACCAGGCCGTCGCCGGCGCTGAGCTGCAGGAGCTGATGCTCGCCTATTTTCGGCATCTCGGTCAGCATCGCTGGGTCTGCCAGGTCATCGGGATGCGCGCACCCAGAGGCCCGAACTATCTCCGCCTTTCGGAGCGGATGGTCGTCCTGCTCGATGCACTCGGTGCCACCGACCCGCTCGGCGCCGCGTATACCTTGTCGAACTTCGCAATCGGTAGCGCCATGACCGCTCCGATGTCTGGAGACGAGCGAGCGGCCCCTGTCGATCCCGGGATCGCACCGAACTACGCACGCCTCCATGAAGAACATGCCGTCGACGCCGAAGCCATCTTCACAGCAGGCTTGAGTGCTCTACGTTCTCATATCGAAGCCTAAGGAAACGCGTTCGTACGAGTCGGCGAACGCTGCCGGGTTTCGAAATCGTGTGCATCTACAGGCGCATGCGAGTGGGTTGCTCGTCATCGAGAGTACGACGGTAGTGCAGTAGTTCAACCTGATCACCGGAAGGTGCCATGTCGAGTCCTCGACACTCGAGCGTGAAACCCGCCGCTGCGAGAGTGCGCTGCGATGCAGGATTCTCAGGCAGGGTCCGTGCAGTGAGCTCGCGCAATCCGCTGACCCGAGCGAACCGGGCGGCGAGATGCAGGGCGATTGCGGCGACGCCTGATCCTCGATGAGCAGGATGTATCCAGAACCCGACCTCGGCAGCGTGCTCGCTGACGTCGAAGAGGACAAGACTGCCTGCGAAAGCGTCGGTTCCGGCATCGGCGATTGCGAGTACCGCGAGGTCACCACGCTCCAGACCTGGCGTCGCTTCTCGCTCGATCATCGACCGCATTGACTCCGGCGTGTACTCAGGCTCCGGCAGATGGCCGTACTGCTGAACAGCGGGGTCTGCGGTGCCTTCGGCAAACGCTGTCGCATCCTGAGGCTGGAGCGGGCGCAGCTGCACGCCTTCGCTCTGCAGAGGGAGGGAGTGTGAGTTGAGCATAATCCTAAAACTAACATAGGTCGGATAGTGCACCAGCGGTGCCTGTTCGGGACCGACCTCATCCATTTATCACGACTGTGATAGTTTTGATTCGTCGCCCGGTCCAGGGGTCGTCTGCGAGAGAGGAGCGAGCCTATGCCTGCACGAATCGAGCCCGAGCTGCGGCGGCAGCAGGTCGTGGAGGCCGCGTTCCGCCTCGTCGTCGCCGAGGGCATCGACGGGTGCTCGCTGCGCAAGGTGGCCGCAGAATCCGGGTTGAACATCGGCTCGGTACGGCACTACTTCGATGGACACGAGGATCTGCTGGCCGCCGCAGCCGAAGAAGCCGGCGACCGCATGGGGCGCAGGCTCGCCACACACCCGGCCGAGAACTTGCGTGGCCTCAGTGGCGATGAAGCACTCGATGCATTGCAGGCGCTCATAGAAGAGGTGCTGCCCGTCGATGCCCAGCGGCGAGACGCCGCGATCGTCGTCGTCGAGCTCGTCATAGCCTCACGCACCCGCTCCGTGTTCCGTGCGATGTCACAGCGCATGGGTGCAGACCTCACCGACGTGATCCGAGAGGCACTCGACGCGCTCGAGGTACCCAATCCCGAGATGGGCGCGGCCCAGGTGACGGCGATGATCGGCGGACTGACGCTCGACGCCGTCACTCCGCATGGAGCGCTCAGTGTCGAACGACTGCAAGGGATTCTGCGTGCGCACTTGCGGTTGCTGCTCGCCCCCGAAGGAAGGAGATGATCTGGATGCCTGCATGGTTGTTCGCGCTGCTTGCGGCGGCGTTCGTGCTCTACACCGACGACTACGTGATCGCCGGCATCCTGCCGGAACTGGCCGGCGACCTCGGCGTCAGTGAAGGACAGGCGGGGCAATTGATCACCGTCTTCTCTCTGTCCGTCGCCCTGGCGGCACCCATCGCGGCAGTCGTCCTGGCGCGTGCGGAACGCCGCCGCCTATTCTCACTCGCTCTGCTGGTGTTCATCGCCGCGAACGTCGCCGCGGCGATCACGCCGCCCGTCACGCACCATTAGGGCAGACGGGGCGTTACATTGCCGTCGTCTCTCTCGGAGTGACCGGGTCGATCGCTGCGGGAGTGCCCGCAGGCACGTGGATCGGCGGAGTCTTCGGTTGGCGAGCCACGTTCGCAGCAATGGCTGTCGCCGGAGCGCTCGTCCTGCTCGCCGCGCTCATCACGCTGCCCCGGCGAGAGGGCCCGGACGAGACTCCGGTGCTGCGTGAGCAGATGCGCGCCCTGCGCCAGCGTCCGATCTTGCTCGGCCTGGTGGCGAACTGCGTACTGATGACCGGGTCGATGATGATGCTTACCTACCTCGCCCCGTATCTGGCCGCATCCACCAGTGCAGGAGTGGAGGAACGCGCCCTCGCCTTCAGCCTCTCCGGCATCGCAGGCATCGTCGGTATCTGGCTCGGCGGGATCGCCACTGACCGTTGGGGAGCCGATCGTGCGCTCCTGTTCGGCATCGGGGTCATCGTCCTCGCCATGATCGGCCTCTGGGGTCTGTGGCTGGCACGGCCCACCTCCTTGCCCTTGGTTCTTGTCGTGGCGACGGTCTGGGGCGGGATGGCGTTCTGGAACTCACCGGCGATCCAGGCCCGCCTCCATGTCCTCGCTGGCCCGGTGTCTGGTCAAGCGCTCGCGCTCAACACGTCGGGCACCTACCTCGGTGTGTCCGCCGGAGCGGCGGTCGGGGGTCTTGCCCTCTCGAGTCTCGGGATCGGTGTGCTCCCGCTCATCGCGGCGGCGTTCGCGCTCGGAGCTCTCGTTCTGCTGGCCCTCGCAAGCAAATCGGGCCCGACCGCTGCGCGAAAGGTCTGAAACCCTAGCGGTATAGGTTGCGAACCAGTGGGCTTGGGCTGAATCGTTTAGATCGCTACTGCGTGGACACATGGCGATCATGGCATCGTGCACCTGTCGAAGCATTTCCGCCAAGCATGTCAAGCGTAAGAGAATGATGCCACCGTATACCAGCATGCAGCAGCCACGAGGAGACATGACCGAAAACACGCCCCAAGAACTCGTCGGCAGACGCACCCGCACTGCCGTCCGAGAGCTCATGAGTGACACCGTTCTCCGAAGAATTACCGAGATGTGGGAGTCCGAGGGCTTCTCTCCGCCTCCCGAGATCGAGCCTGTTGGCGGCCAGCGAGTCACACTGTTCGAGGCCTACATTCGCCAAGTCGATTGGACCTCTCGATCTGAGGCTGAGAGGGCGTTGCGGGTGTTCCAGGATGCGCTCACTGATGTCTTCGCTTTGTGGGCCGGTGACGATCAGTACCGAGAGCGGGCGATCATGAACGTACGCCGCGCGGTCTCTCGAGATGGTCTCGAGATCGACGACGAGTGGCTCATCCGCATCCCACATCGTGCCGAGCTCAACCCTTCATCACTGGCGAGCCTCAAGGACCCCAGCGCCATACTGCAAGGGCTCGAGCGCCTGTCTGCAGCTCTCCCGGCCGACCCTGAACTCGCCATCGGTGGAGCCAAAGAACTCATGGAGAGTACCGCGAAAGTTACCCTCATCGAGACCGGCAGGACCGAGGAATCTCTCCCCAAAGCCGATTTCACCAAACTGGTCAACGAGGCATCCGATGCTCTCGGTCTCCTCCCCGAAAAGGGCAAAGACCTTCCCGACTCACGCCAGGCCGTCCGCCAGATTCTCAATGGCGCCCGGCAAATAGCCACGGGGCTTGCGGAGTTCCGGAACAGCTTCGGCACGGGTCACGGTCCTGCCCGACGACGCACCGGCCTCTCAGATCGCCATGCCAGGCTCGCCGTCAATGCTGCGACCCTGTGGTGCGAACTCATCTTGGACACCTTGGCGGATTCTCAGGCGCCATGGCGCAGCACCCTGTCATCAGGGTCCTCACAATAGAATTCCTACTTCAGCGGGGACGCGAGCCCGCGAGAGTAGCGTGGTCAAACCAATTTGGGTGCCGGTATCCTTTCGGTTCTGGAAGTTCACCAACGGCTATCCCTCGCGATCGCAGCCAGCGATCTGCGCTACGTCACGGCAAGCACGCCGGTGGGACTGTGCTAGCGGAGCTGCGACGCGGCCTAATACGGTGGTGGAGGGGATCACAAGGTCCTGCCTCGGTGCTCGTTCCGGAGGCTGTCTCGTTTGGTGCTGCGGGTGCGCGGGTAGACTGGAGCCTCCACACCAATCGGGTGTACTTTCCATTCCTCGACGACGGGTTCCGAAGCCAACAGCTCTGAGACCTCAAATATCCGAGATCAAACTGAGATACAGGGGAGGGATGCTGAATGCGACTCTCTGATTTCGCGGCCCTCACGCAGCGGTGCCGTGAGAGCGACTACGGGTTCGCTGAATTCCTCCGCCAAGAGGCAGTCCTCGAGTTGCACTGGCCGGCTGATGTGCTTGAGCAGTGGCTCTACGATCATGCAGACAACGAAGCCTTCCTTCAGGACTATGGCAACCTCGAGCTGTCTCAGATGGGCTGGCAGGTCGAAGCCATCTCCACTGAAACCTTCATGGCCATGCCCACGGGACCGTCGGACACTGGTGCTATCGAAGAATTCGCTCGTGATCCGGAGCACTGGATCGCTGTCCGTCACCAGGGCCCACACCTTGGCGTACGGCTGGCCTGGGACACGCACGGAACATGGAAACGCTGGCCGATCCTTCTGGAGCAGTCCCTTCTGACCCCGCTGGCAACGGGTCTCCAGCTCGTCGAGGGCCGCACGCGAGTCGGCGTGCTGCGCGGGCGCAGACGGCAAGGAGCCGTGGTTGCAGAGCGCCACCTCGCATGGGTCGGTCGGCGTACTTGACCATCATCGACGGAGAACGGGGGCTCCTCGGTCATCTCGTTGCCCTGGCCAGAGATGGCACATGCATGAGCCTCGGTCGCTGAGGTTCATACATTGGTCCTCTACCCCAGATCCCGCGAGGGGCTACTGCACGTCGAAAACTTTCTCTTGCCGTTCGTCATTTTCTGACCATGAGACTTTGAGCTTGGCTCCCTCGACGCCCATCGAATATGTGACCGGTATGCGCCAGGACGTGCCAGCCTGGATGGTGATGGGTTCGGAGGGCGAGGTAATCCTCATAGCACCGTTGTTAGATTCGCTTTCAAACGTAACATCGACAGCGTCATCGCTACCGTCGTTGTACACGTCGAAGTGGCGTTTGGTCGCATATTTCATCTTTCCGCGTTTATCGAGTCCGGTGGCTTCGCGCTCTTGCTCGGACTGTACCCGCAGGCGGACGCCTGTCGGCTTCTGCTGCAGAACGGGCGTTCCAAGGTCAGCTGCGGCGATATCGTGTTCGATTGCCTTCCACACCTCGTGGTTGAGTTGTTCCGGGCTCGCGAACTCACCGAGGAGCCCGCGCTGGCCGATATCAGTCTGGAACTGGCGGAGGCCGTCCAATTGCGTAGTGTCGACATCGCGGGGCAGCGGGGCCGTTGAGAAGTAGACATGGACCGGTTTGCCGCTGTCGACAGCACGCTTGATCTCCTCGGCAGTTCCTGAGGCCGCGGCCGGTGTTGGAGACCCGAGGCGGCTTCCGAACAGTGCAATGACGATGTCGGACTCGTCCACACCTTGAGCGTTGATGAGTGACTGGGGATGGTCACCCAAGACGGGGACCGAGGAGGTCTCCCACCGCCATGGGATGAGTACGACCTGCTTGTTTTTCGCGTTGGCGTTGTTCCACCCGTAGAGGGCCTGTTCAACGGCATCGCGAGCATCGGGGATGTCTGAGGGCGACGCAATCATCACGCGCAGCACGGAAGCAACAAAACTCATAGTCCCAAGCCTACGGGCAAGCGCCTCCCTGACTGGTCTCCGGACCCCTGGTCAGCGTTCACCCTTGTTTTTCGATGCCTGGGGCCGCATTCCTGCCCAACGTTCTACGATGCCGATGCCGTAGGAGCTGCCCGGGCAAGTGCATGATTGCGACACCGTCGAGCATACGCCGTTGAAGGCACCGCGTACTGTCGTGAAAGTAGCTGCGTCTCGATCGGCTTGAACTTGCGGATCCACGCTATGTCTCGGACGCCGGCAGCGACCTCGCCCGCTTGGTGACTGCTTGCATAGATATCTATGCTTCGTTCCTACGGTCGATGCCGAGTGTTGCGACGAGGTCTTCGTGGAGTTGGAACCAGACTCGGTGGCAGGAGTCCACTTCGGTCCTGTCGATCCAATCGAGCTCCCCGTTCCTGGCCTTGTGCAGGGCAGTCTCGTACCGTTCCGTGTAGCCGTAGAATCTCGCGAGAACGGCAGCGAGGCGCTCGCCCAAGGGTGCAAGTTTCCTGCCGAGTGCCGTGAGTTCATCGAGAACGCGTCCATCCCATGCGCGGTCGGCATGGTCGTTCGGGGCCAGCTGGTCTGCTCCGATGGGCTTGATCTGCCAGTCGGTGACGGCTCGGAGTAGGCGGGCGTTGAGCGGAAGGAACTCGCGGTAGACAGCCGCCACCACGCCAGCGGGGTCGGCGTCCGCGCGTTCTGTCGCGAGTTGGCGCTCGTTCTCCGTCTTGCCCGAGTCGGTGAGTGACCAGCCTTCGAGGTCGGCGAACGCGGCGTGCTGCACCCACCCCTCACGCTCCGCCTCACTCAACACGCGCAGCGCCTCGACGTGGCTCGTTCCCGCACGCTCGGCGACGGCGTCACTGTCGGCGAATCCCATGAGGCGCACGGCGTGCAACACGAGCAGTTCCGGCGTGGACTGATGCGTCATGCTCGCCTGTCCTGCCTGGCGCTGAGCCGGTTCACGTACTGCTGGCAGGCTTGCGGGGATCGGAACCCCATCGCCTGGGCGATCTGCGCCCAAGTGAGCCCCTCGTTGCGAGCGGCGAAGAGTACGCCGATCTCCACGCTCTCGACCTCGGCGCGTGCTGCCGGGAGCAGCGAGAGTGCGCCCAGAAGCTCGTCTGGGGTCAGCTCGGATGAGCGCCAGAGCGCGTACTGCGTCAGATCCACCGCCGAGGGCGGGGCTGCGGCCTGCTGCCACGGGCGCGGTTCCAACTGGTCTGCGCCCTTGTCGAGAAGTCGGCCCTGGGCCTCGCGCTCACGTCGGGTCGACTCGTGGTCGGCACTGCTGAGTTGCTCGACGTCGTGCTTGCGTTCCATGCCGTCCATCCTGCTACGATCAACAGAATGTTGTCAATCTTTCGTTGAAGGATGGTGTGATGCTGACGACGCTCTCAGAAGCGACCCGGGCGAGCTCGGGCGGCAAGGCGGCGGCGCTCGGTGTGCTGCTGCGGGAGGGGCTGCCGGTGCCCGATGGGTTCGTCGTGCCACACGGTGATCAGCCGGCTGGCGCGGAGGCCGTGCGTTTCTTGCGTGATGCCGTCGCCGGTGAGCTGGGGAGGCTGGGCGATCCGGTGGTGGCCGTGCGTTCGTCTGCGATGAACGAGGATACCGGGGATGCTTCGGCAGCTGGCCAGTACGAGAGCGTCATCGGGGTTCGCGGCGCAGACGACGTGTGTCAGGCGATCATGGCTTGTTGGGAGTCGGCCCGCGCTGCACGAGTGGATGGCTACTGGGCTCGGACGGGTGGAGAGTTGCCTCACGCGTCGGGCATGGCGGTGCTCGTGCAGCCAGTGATCGAGGCGGATGTGTCGGGGGTCATGTTCACACCCCAGCAGCACGGGCAGCCAACCAGGATCGAAGCATCCTGGGGCCTCGGTCTGGCCGTCGTTGGCGGAACGATCACGCCGGACGCCTACGAGGTCGCCGCGGACGGGGCCATCGGCTGCGCGGTGGGAAGTAAACAGACCCGTATCGACCTGGGCCGTGAGCGCGGCGGTGTGGTTACCAGCGCGATCGCTCCCGACCAGCAATCCGCACGCGCCCTGGACGACGCCACTGTCGCGACCTTGGTCGAGCTGGGAGGCCGGATCGCGACGGTGCTCGGCGGGCCGCAAGACATTGAATGGGCCGTCGCAGACGGCACCGTGTGGATCTTGCAAGCACGCCCGATCACGGCAGCGCTTCCCGACACCAGAGCCCCCGGCCCGCCCCACCCAGCTGAGGCGTTGAGGGGGACTCCCGGATCCCACGGAACGGTCACCGCATCGGCACGAATCGTCCGCGGCCCCTCCGACTTCGCCACCGTCCGCCGCGGAGCCATCGTGATCTGCCCCTACACCGACCCAGCCTGGACACCCCTGTTCGCCGTCGCCGCCGGGGTGGTCACCGAGACCGGCGGCGCGCTCTCGCACGCCGCGATCGTCGCCCGCGAATACGGCATCCCCGCCGTGCTCGGCGTCGCCGGTGTCACTACCCGCATTGACGACGGTGCCCGAATCACGCTCGACGGTACCGCCGGAACCGTCACCGTCCTTTGACCCGAAGCCTTACCCCGAGAGAAAGGAGAGCCGGGGCATCGTCGTGGTGCTCCCCGACATACTTATGGCTACTAGGTATCTCTACATCGCACGCCACGGTGACGCCGACGCGTTCGGCAACCTCACCGACACCGGGGGCGAGCAAGCTCGTCTTCTCGGTCAGCGTTTAGCACATCTGCCCATCGACGCCGTCTGGCACTCGCCGTTGCCGCGAGCCGCCGACAGCGCGAGGCAGCTCAACATCTTCCTCACCGGCACCGCCGAGGTGAGCGAAGCGGCCGAGCTGATCGACCATGTGCCTTACGTGCCGAAGCCGGAGGAGACCCCGCCGTCATGGGTGCCGTTCTTCGACGGCTACGACACCGACGAAGCCGAAGCAGGGCACCAGATCGCCCAGAGCCTCACCGCGAGGTTCGCCACCGCACCCGAGGGCGATGACGACGTGCACGAAGTGCTCATCACGCACGCCTACCCGATCGCGTGGCTCCTCCGTCACGCCATGGACGCCCCGGCTATCAGGTGGCTTGGGCTCAGCAGCGCCAACGCTGCGCTGACCGTGATCGAGCACCGGCCGAGCGTGCCACCGAGCATCGTCATGTTCAACGACATGAGCCACCTGCGCCCCGATCTGCATTGGACGGGATTCCCCAAGACACGGCGCCCCTGAACACGGCGATGAAGGCAAGGAGATTCAATTGAGTGACTATGTGATCGAAGCCGAGGGGCTGGTGAAGCGGTACGGCAAGCACACTGCTCTGGACGGGGTGGATCTGCGTGCCCGGCCGGGCACCGTGCTCGGCGTCCTCGGCCCGAACGGGGCTGGGAAGACAACGTCGATCCGTATCCTGGCGACTTTGACAGGCCTCGATGCCGGAACCGCCAGAGTCGCCGGCATGGACGTCACCCGCGAAGCGGCCAAGGTGCGACGGATCATTGGCTTGACAGGCCAGTACGCGACGCTGGATGAAGAGCTCACGGGCCTGGGTAACCTGATCCTGATCGGGCGTCTGCTCGATCTGCGCAAACGCGAGGCTTCCCGCAGGGCGGCCGAGCTGTTGGAGCGTTTCGGCTTGACCGATGCCGCGAAGAAGCCGGTGGCTACCTACTCCGGCGGGATGCGCCGACGTCTGGACCTCGCCGCGAGCCTCGTCGGTCGCCCTCGTGTCGTGTTCCTCGATGAGCCCTCGGTCGGTCTTGATCCTGGCAAGCGCGAAGAGCTATGGCGGATCATCCGTGAACTCACCGCCGATGGCGCCAGCGTCCTTCTGACGACGCAGTACCTGGAAGAAGCCGACGCACTGGCTGACGAGATCACCGTCATCGACCACGGCCGCGTGATCGCCCACGGCACTCCACCCGAGCTGAAACAGATCGTCGGGGGCCAAGCCATCGCGACCCGTCCCAAGAACCCCGGCGACGTGGAGAGGGCCGCTGCCATCCTGGCCGCCGTCTCCGGCCACCCGGTCGAGCGCACCGCTCAACACGAGTTGATCACGCCGGTGGACGGCGATCGGGCGATGTTCGACATCGCCCATCGCTTTGAAGCGGAAGGAATTGAGGTTGCCGAGTTCGCGTTACGGCTCCCCAGCCTTGACGAGGTGTTCTTCACCCTCACCGGAGCACCCACCATCGGCGACACGAACGACGAGGCCGAAAGGAGCCACGCATGAGCGCCGACACCATCACCGCAACCAGCTCCGAGAGACGTCCGGCAGGGCTGCTACGGCACAGCCTGATCCTGGCCCGTCGGAGCCTTGCCAAGTCCGCGAGGAACCCCGGTGCGCTGGTCAACGGAGTGGTCACCCCGGCGATCTTCCTGCTGCTGTTCGTCTATCTCTTCGGCGGCTCGGTTGCGGGTTCCACCGACGAGTATCTTCTCTATCTGTTTCCGGGAATCGTGGTCATGGGCGCAGGACTCTCCGGCATGCTTTCGAGCGGCCTGAGCATCAACATTGACATGAAGAAGGGTGTCTTCGACCGCTTCCGCAGCTTGCCGATCGGACGATCAACACCCCTGCTCGGGTCGATCATGGCCGACATGGTGCGCTACATCATCGCCATCGCGTTGCTGTTCGGGATCGGCTACCTCATGGGTTTCCGCATCCAAACCGACGCCGGATCATCCCTGGCAGCAGTCGTTCTCGTGTTGGCCTTCGGGTTCTGCTTGAGCTGGGTGACCGTCTTCCTCGGCGTGCTCGTCAAGGACGAGGGCGCAGTCATGGCCTTCGCGTTCATCGTGTTCATCCCGCTGATGCTCGGCTCTAGCCTCGCCGCCCCGATCGACACGCTCCCCGCATGGCTCCAAGCCTGGGCAAACATCAACCCCGTCACGCACGCGATGGACGCTGCTCGTGCATTGCTGGCCGGAGCACCGGCAGGAGACTCGATCGTCCAGACGATCATCTGGTCCGTCGGAATCTTGATCGTCTTCTGCCCGCTAGCAATCGTCTCCTACAGCCGCAAGCGCTGACAGACCTGTCTTGACTCTTACGAACGGATGAACGAACGCATGCTTCGGCTGCAGGTAGGTGTGGGCTGCGACCCGGCCAGGCTGCTACCCCGAACTGAGAACACCCTGGGGGAGTAAAGGTAGCTCCGTCTCGATGGCTCGTAGCCTACTCGCGCTGGCTCTGATACGGCAGCGATGCCGGTTAGCGGCATGTAAGAGCGTCCGGTCGAAGGCACTGGCGGTGGTGGTGATCCACGAGGTCGGCGAACAGCGGGAGCCGCGTTGCAACTCATCCGTGTCAAGCCCCGAGTTTTGTAGAGGGATTTCTATCTGGAAATTGATGCCAACGCCCGAGCAGGCAGCTGCGCGTGGACTACTTCGAACTCGACAGGAGGCACGTGCCCGATCT
>NZ_SCNB01000032.1:0-17700 GCF_005502825.1 Kocuria sp. 2SI
GAGGTCACTGGTTCGATCCCAGTATCGCGCACCACCTCAGAAGGCCCCGACTGAAGCTTCAGTCGGGGCCTTCTGAGGTGGTGCGCGATACTGGGATCGAACCAGTGACCTCTTCCGTGTCAGGGAAGCGCGCTACCGCTGCGCCAATCGCGCTCATGCTCCCGGGGGAGCGAGCTGGGTGGGAACCGAGGTGGAGACGGGATTCGAACCCGCGTAGACGGCTTTGCAGGCCGCTGCCTAACCACTCGGCCACCCCACCGGGACCTGTGTCCTTGCGGACCTGGCCTTCTCATTGATCGCATGCATCCGAAGATGATGCTCTCCGAGCGGTTGACGGGAGTCGAACCCGCGACCCTCACCATGGCAAGGTGATGCTCTACCAGCTGAGCTACAACCGCGAATCATCTGCCTTTCGGCTGACGTTCGATCGGAAACTGTATCACAGCCTTTTCCGTGCTCTCGCCCGGTGCCTCGGCTGCGGACAGTGCGTGCATCCGCGCTCCGCAGGGCTGTCGCTCTGCGTCCTTCGGGCTGCTCGCCGTTCCGACAGGCGTAGACATTAGGCCACCTGGATCGCGCCACGCAAATCCGCTCCAGTGCCCTGGTCCGACGGGGGTGCAGGACAGCTCGCACGTCACTGGAGGCTTGGGTGTCTGCATGTCTGAGGCCCAGGCCCCGGATCGCTGCTGCTTGCGCGAGCGCGCGAAGGGCGATAGCTGGGGCGCGACCAGGTGCCGGCGAGGCCGAATTGGCGAGCGGCGTCAGGGTGCGCTATGGTTTCCAGGTCGAAAGGCGCGATTAGCGCAGCGGTAGCGCGCTTCGTTCACACCGAAGAGGTCACTGGTTCGATCCCAGTATCGCGCACGGAAGATCGACCAGAAGGCCCCGTCCGGTTCCACCGGCCGGGGCCTTCTGCATGAAGACCGTCGTCCTGCCTCCTCGAGGTCGCCGTGCTCCCGGATCCGCGGGGGGACAGCCCACCCATGAGGACGCCCAGGAGGGAGCCTCCGCATGACCCAGCCGCGACTGGCGCGCCAGACCGAGCACGGGCGGATGTACGCCCGCTCGGAGTCCGGGCACCCCGAGGTCCCCTCGATCACCACTGTGCTCAGCTGCGCGGCCCTGGACCTGGGCGGCTGGCACGGCTGGTCGGCCGCACAGGCTGTGATCACCGACGATCGTCTCCCGCAGTCCATCGGCTCCGCGCCCAAGCTGCGCCAGATCGCCCGCGACGCCGCCGGAGCCGCCGAACGCCACCGCGACGAAGCGGCCCTGCGCGGAGACCGGGTCCACGACTACGCCGAGCAGACCGCTCTGCGCGCCATGGGTCTGGAGTCCCGGGTCGAGGAGGCGCGGGAGGTCCTGGCCTCGCACGGCGAGCACGCCTACGCGGATCGCTTCGACGAGTGGTGGCAGCTCTACCGCCCGGAGCCGCTGGCCGCCGAGATCACGGTCTGGAACGCCACGGTCGGCTACGCCGGGACGCTGGATCTGGTCGCGCGCATCGGCGGCAAGGTCTGCCTGATCGACTACAAGACCAAGGGCACCGACCGCTCCGGTCGGGTCAAGCCCATGGATGCCAAGGTCGTGACCCAGCTCGTGGCGGGTCTGAAGGCCGAGGAGCAGCTGCTCGACGCTCAGGCCGGCACCTGGGAGCCCTGGAAGTTCGGTGCGGCCGACCTGCTGCTCGGCGTGGCCGTGGGGGAGACCGAGGTCTCCGCCCAGCAGGCCGCACCCGAGGTCCTCGAGGCGCACTGGCACAAGTTCTGCTCGCTGCGGCGGCTGTGGGCCCATCAGACCAAGCTGGATCGGGGCCCGTCGCAGCTGCGCCCCGTCCCGCCGCCGCCGGCCTGAGCCGGCGTACGTCGTCCGCGGGCCGCGGCCGCCCAGCAAGCACCCCACCCTCTCGTCCCAGTTGGAGGAGCCTCCGATGTCCGTCCGTCCGATCCGCACGATCGGGGATCCGATCCTGCGCTCCGCCGCCGACCCGGTCAGGCGCTTCGACGATGATCTGCGCACCCTGGTGGCCGACATGTTCGAGACAATGCGCGATGTGGAGGGAGTGGGCCTGGCCGCCCCGCAGATCGGCGTGGGCCTGCAGATCTTCGTCTACGAGATCGGCGAGGACTCCGGGGTCTTCATCAACCCGAGGATCGAGCTGGGGGATGAGATGCAGGAGGGCGGCGAGGGCTGCCTGTCCGTGCCGGGGCTGGGCTTCGACACCCCGCGCCGGCAGCGGGCGCGCGTGAGCGGGCTCGACGAGCACGGCCAGGAGCACGAGGCCGAGGCCACGGGCCTGCTGGCGCGCTGCTTCCAGCACGAGCACGATCACCTGCAGGGCACCCTGTACGTCAACCGCCTGGAGGGCGAGGCCCGCCGCGAGGCATGGCGGCGGATCCGCGCCGAGGACTACGCCCGCACCGTCGCCGAGGTCCGCCAGGAGCGCGCCGGCACCCTGGGCTCGAGCTTCGGAGGCTGAGGAGGCACCGTGAGAATCATCTACGCAGGAACGCCCGAACCCGCAGTGGCGCCGCTCGAGCACCTGGCTGCTGCCGAGGGGATCGAGATCGCAGCGGTGCTCACCCGCACCGACGCCCCCGTGGGACGCAAGAAGGTGCTGACCCCGTCGCCGGTGGCCGCAGCCGCCGAGCGGCTCGGTCTGCCCGTGCTGAAGGCCAATCGGGTCGACGACGAGGTCGTCGAGCAGCTGCGTGCCACCGGCGCGCAGGCCGGGGCCATCGTGGCCTACGGCGCGCTGCTCAAGCGCCCGGCGCTGGAGGCCCTGCCGCTGGGCTGGGTCAACCTCCACTTCTCCCTGCTGCCGCGCTGGCGCGGAGCCGCACCAGTGCAGCACTCGCTCCTCCACGGCGACGCCGAGCTCGGCGCCTCCGCCTTCCTGCTCGACGAGGGCATGGACACAGGACCGCTGCTGGGCACCGCGCGCACGCAGCTGCACGACGACGACGTGGCCGGCTCGCTGCTCGAGCGAATGTCGCACGAGACCGCACCGCTGCTGCTGGAGGCCCTGCAGCGCCTGGAGCGCGGCGAGCAGCCCGTCCCGCAGCAGGGGGAGGCAACCATGGCGCCCAAGCTGTCCACCGCGGACAGTCGCATCGACTGGCAGCATCCGGCAGCAGAGATCGCGCGCCTGGTGCGCGGCACCACCCCCGAGCCGGGACCGTGGACCGAGCTCGACGGTCAGCGCTTCAAGATCGTGGCCGGTGTGCGCGAGGCCCCCGAGCACACCGATCTGGCCCCGGGACAGGTGCAGCTGCGCGACGGCCGCGTCCTGACCGGCACCGGAACCCACGCCGTCGAGCTGCTGCGCGTGCAGCCGGCGGGCAAGCAGGCCATGGATGCCGGCGACTGGGCCCGCGGCCGGCTCGGCCGCGCCGACGACGAGACCACGAGGACGGTGTTCGCATGAGCCCGGCGGATGAGTCAGGACAGCGCGGCTCGGGCCGCGGAGGAGCGTCGCGCGGCGGAGCCGGCCAGGGCGGGCGCCGTGGCGGCGGGCCCGGTGCCGGCCGCGGTGCCGGAGGTCGTGCAGGCGGCGGCTCGGGCGGTCGGCAGCGCGGCGAGGACCGCCGCGACCAGGCCGGACGCCAGCGCCATCGCCGTTCGATGGATCAGCGCTCGTACTCGGCCTCTGCGCCGTCGCAGCGCTCCCGTCAGGCCGACCCGGCGCGCCTGGCGGCCTACCGGACCCTGCGCGAGGTCTCCGAGAACGACGCCTACGGCAACCTGGTGCTTCCGCAGCAGATCCGGGAGCAGCGCCTGGACCGTCGCGACGCCGGCTTCGCGACCGAGCTCGCCTACGGGGCGCTGCGGCATCAGGGCACGTGGGATGCGATCCTGCAGCGCTGCGTGGACCGGCCCCTCGAGCAGCTCGACGCCCCGGTGGTCGACGTCCTGCGCCTGGGCGTGCACCAGCTGCTGGCCATGCGCGTGCCGGATCACGCGGCGATCGATCAGACGGTCGGGCTGACCCGCGCCGAGATCGGCGCGGGTCCGTCGGGCCTGGTCAACGCGGTGCTGCGGAAGGTCGCGGCAGCCCCGCTGGAGCAGTGGATCGCCGAGCTGAACGAGGGCTCGACTGCCTGGCAGCGCCTGGCCACCGCCCACGCGCATCCCGAGTGGATCGTGCGCGCCATGAGCCAGGCGCTGAGCGCCCACGGGCGCAGCCCGGAGGAGATCGAGGCTCTGCTCGAGGCGGATAACGAGCCGCCCTCCGTCCAGCTAGTGGCGCTTCCGGGACTGGGACACATCCAGGAGGAGCTCGACGACGGCGCCGAGCCCGGTCCGCTGACCCCGGACTCCGCGATCAGCGGCGGCGGCGATCTCCACCGGCGCGCCGGAGTGCGCACCGGCGGGATCCGCGTCCAGGACTCGGGCTCCCAGCTCGTGGCCCGCACCCTCGTCGCGGCACGACCCGTGGAGGAGGGGGAGCACTGGCTCGACCTGTGCGCCGGCCCCGGCGGCAAGGCCGCTCTGCTGGCCGCACTGGCCCAGCAGAACGGGGCCACCCTGCTGGCCAACGAGGTCTCCGAGCACCGCGCCCGTCTGGTCGACGATGCCCTGGCCGTGCTGCCCGAGGAGGCCTGGCAGATCCGCTGGGGCGACGGCCGCGACATCGCCTCGGTGCTGGAGCAGCCCGATCACTACGTGGCCGCCAAGGGCTTCGACCGCATCCTCGTCGACGCCCCCTGCACCGGTCTGGGCGCGCTGCGTCGCCGTCCGGAAGCGCGCTGGCGCCGTCGTCCCTCGGACCTGGCCGATCTGACCCAGCTGCAGGCTCAGCTGCTGCCGGCCGCAGCCGAGGCCCTGCGCCCCGGCGGGCTGCTGCTCTACGCGACCTGCTCTCCGCATGCGGCCGAGACGGTCGTGGCCGTCGACGACCTGCTGCGCGCCCGTCCAGATCTGCGTCTGATCGACGCCGCCGAGCCGGCGCGCGCTGCGGCTCTTCCCGGTGCCCTCGAGGGCCGGGCGGATCCGTCGAACCCACATGCCGCAGGGGACTCCGTGGCCGCGGGGGCTCGGACCGTGCAGCTGTGGCCCCACGTGCATGGAACCGATGCCATGTTCATGGCCCTGTTCACCAAGACCTCCTAAGGTCGTCTGCAGATCCCGATGCCCTCTGGAGGAACCATGTCCCGCTGCTGCATCCACCCGTCCGTGCTCTCGGCGGATTTCGCCAACCTGGACGCCGAGCTGCAGCGGATCTCCACGGCGGACGCCGCGCATATCGACGTCATGGACAACCGCTTCGTGCCGAACCTGACCCTGGGTCTTCCGGTGGTCGAGCGGCTGCAGGCGGTCTCCCCGGTGCCGCTGGACATCCACCTGATGATCGAGGACGCCGACCGCTGGGCTCCCGGCTACGCGGAGGCGGGCTGCGCGTCGGTGACTTTCCACGCCGAGGCCGCTCGCGCCCCCATCCGCCTGGCCCGCGAGCTGCGGGGTGCCGGCTCCAAGGCAGGTCTGGCGCTGCGCCCGGCCACCCCGGTGGAGCCCTACCTGGACATGCTCACCGAGATCGACATGCTCCTGGTGATGACCGTGGAGCCGGGCTTCGGCGGGCAGAGCTTCCTGGACGTGACCCTGCCCAAGATCCGCCGCGCCGCGCAGGCCATCCGCGCCGGCGGCGGGGAAGTGGCCCTGCAGGTCGACGGAGGCGTCTCCCTGGAGACGATCGAGCGCGCCGCCGAGGCCGGGGCGGATGTCTTCGTGGCCGGCTCCGCCGTGTACGGCAAGGACGACCCGCAGGCCGCGATCGCTGCTCTGCGCCAGGCCGCCCGCTCCGCCCAGGGCTGACGCGTCCGCGGACCCGGGCCGCCGCGTGCCATAATCAGGTCCACGACACGACGTGCTCCGAGATCGGTGGAATTCCGAGCCGGCGGTGACAGCCCGCTAACCGGTGGCCGTCGTCGTCGCCGAGAACGCACGGCGCCCTCAAGGGGCCCCGGGCCCTCGACGACGACACGGCCCTGGCCTGACTGGTGAGATTCCAGTGCCGACAGAACAGTCTGGAAGGGAGGAGCACGGTCGATCGCGTCTGAGCCCTCGCGGCCCGCGCACGCCGACGTCGGCGTGCCGTGCGCCCATGGGCTGAGTCGTCATCGGCCTCACGTCCTCCCGTCCGCCTCCCGGACATCCGTGCCGCGCCGATCCCGCAGGATCGGCCCCGCAGCGGACCGGGACCCCGGCCCGCCAGACCGGCCCGGGAGGCACCACGGTGGAGATCTTCGAGCAGCTGTTCAACGCGCAGCTGCGCATCGGCGACGGCTTCCTGCTGTGGCGGGAGGTCATCGGCAACGTCTTCGGGCTGCTCTCGGCCCTGGGCGGGATGCGCCGGAAGGTCTGGGCCTGGCCCATCGGCATCGTGGGCAATCTGCTGCTGCTCACCGTCTTCCTGGGCGCCGTCTTCGGATCGCCGAACCCCGTGAACCTGCTGGGGCAGGCAGGCCGCCAGGTCATGTTCATCATCGTGGCCGTCTACGGCTGGGTGCAGTGGCGCCGGGCTCGCACCGGCGACGGCGTGGCCGTCTCCCCGGGCTGGGCCTCCGGACGCGAGCGGATCCTGCTCGTGTCCGTGCTCGTGCTGGGCACCGTGGCGCTCACGCCGCTGTTCCGCGCTCTGGGGTCCTATGAGCCCGTGTGGGCCGACGCCTGGATCTTCGTGGGCTCCGTGGTGGCGACCTGGGGCATGGCTCGCGGATGGACCGAGTTCTGGCTCGTGTGGGTGGCCGTGGACGTCGTGGGCGTGCCCCTGCTCGTCTCGGCCGGCTACTACGCCTCGGCGTTCATGTACGTGTTCTACGGCTGCTTCACACTTCTCGGGTTCTTCATCTGGTGGCGGGTCCAGCGTCGCGAGGGATCCGCCCCTGACGGGACGGAATCCTCCGGGGTCGAGATCGAGACCGCCTTCCCCGACGTCACCGTGCGGCTGAGCTCCGCCGACGACGAGGCCCGCCGATGACCGTCGAGCCGTCGTTCACCGAGGCCGAGACCGCCGCCATGCAGCGGGCGCTCGAGGCCGCGCTGGAGGGCCCCCGCGGCGCCAATCCGCTCGTGGGCGCGGCGCTGCTGGATGCGCAGGGACGGATCCTGCACGTGGGGCGGCATCTGGGTGCGGGCACCCCGCACGCCGAGGCCGACGTCCTGACCCAGGCCCGCGCGGCGGGAACCGACCTGCTCGACACCACGATCGTGGTGACGCTCGAGCCCTGCGACCACACCGGACGCACGGGTCCGTGCAGCCAGGCCATCCTGGAAGCCGGGATCCCGCGGGCGATCTTCGCCGTCGAGGACACCCAGGCCGGTGCCGGGGGAGCCAGGCGCCTCCGCGCCGCCGGTGTCCAGGTACGCAGCGGGCTGCTGGCCGAGCAGTCCCGGGCGCTGAACTGCCGGTGGGATCGAGCCGGTCGAGAGAATCGTCCGTTCGTGACGGCCAAGATCGCCCAGTCGCTCGACGGGCGCATCGCCGCCGCCGACGGCACCAGCCAGTGGATCACCGGGGCCGAGGCCCGGCGGCACGGCCATGGCCTGCGAGCCCGCGCGGACGCGATCGCGGTCGGCACCGGCACCGCCCTGGCCGACGACCCGCGCCTGAGCGCCCGACGGGACGACGGCACCCCGGCCGACTCGCAGCCGCTGCGCGTGGTGATCGGGCACCGCGAGATCCCGGCCCGTGCGGCCGTGCGCGGCGAGGACGGCCGCTTCCTCCAGCTGCGCACTCACGACCCTCTCGAGGCGCTGCGCGAGCTGCGCGCCCGCGGTGTCGGACACCTGCTCCTGGAGGGCGGGGCCTGGCTGATCAGCGCATTCCTGGACGCCGATGCCGTCGATGAGCTGCTCGTCTACCAGGCTCCGCTCATTCTGGGCGGCGGTCGACCCTCGGTGGAGCTGCCCGGGCGCACGAGTCTCACCCACGCGCTGGGCTTCGCCCCGGATCCGGCGGGTGGCGGGCCGATCACGAGGCTGGGCACCGACCTGCTGTGGCAGCTGCAGCCGCTCGGGCCGCACGGAGAGGCAGCGGAGCCCCCGTCTGAGAACAGCGGCGGTGGCTGACGGCACCAGCGGCACTCCGCGCCGATCGTCGGCAGCCGACGGCACCAGCACCACCGCAGCAGCCGGGAAGAGCGACAGCGACCCCGGATCAGATGCGCCCCGGCAGGGGCAGAGAAGGAAGAGGCAGATGTTCACCGGAATCGTCGCCGAGCGCGGCAGGATCGTGCAGATCGAGCCCGTGGGCACCGGGCGACCGCCCAGCCCGGAGGGCCTCAGCGAGGAAGCAGTCACCGCCGAGCAGACCGCCCAGGGCACCGGCTCGGTGCGCCTGCACCTGGAGGCCGGCTCAGTGCTCGAGGATCTGCCCCTGGGCGGCTCGCTGGCCGTGGACGGCGTGTGCCTCACCGCCACGCCGCTGTCGGCTGCGGACGCTGCGGCGACGGCCGTCGCCGCGGGTGTCGACGCCGACGCGCCCACCGGTTCGGAAGCAGCCGGGACCAATGCCCCAGGGACGCTCAGCACCGCGGACGCCGCACCCCGGCGCCGCTTCGTGGCCGATGTCATGGGCGAGACCCTGCGCCGCACCACCCTGGGCGGTCTGCGAGAGGGCAGCGCGGTGAACCTGGAGCGCTGCACCCCGGCCGACGGCCGCCTGGACGGGCACGTGGTCCAGGGCCATGTGGATGCCGTCGGCACGATCCTGGAGCGCACCGACCACGGCACATGGGAGACGCTGCGCATCGGCGTTCCGGTGGAGATCGCCGAGCTGCTCGCGGAGAAGGGCGCCATCGCCGTGGACGGCGTCTCGCTGACGGTCACCGCCGTGAGCCCCGGGCCGCTCAGCACCGGCCGCGCCGCAGAGCTGGATCAGCACTGGTTCGAGATCGGGCTCATCCCGGCCACCCTGGCGGCCACCGGCCTGGGCGAGAAGCGCCGCGGGGACAGAGTGAACCTCGAGACGGATGTCATGGCCAAGTACGCCGCACGGCTGTCGTCGTTCCGCTCGGTCCCGGCGCCGTGGTCCGATCCGGCCCTCGAACCCCAGACCCCGGATCAGACCCCGATCCCGCTGGACACGGTCGAAGAGGCGGTGCGCCAGGTCCGCGAAGGCGGGGCCGTCGTGGTGGTCGATGACGAGGACCGCGAGAACGAGGGCGATCTGATCTTCGCCGCCGTGCACGCCAAGCCCGAGCTCGTGGGCTTCACCGTGCGGTGGTCCTCGGGCGTGCTGTGCGTCCCGCTGACCGGTGAGCGCGCCGATGAGCTCGGCCTGCCGCCCATGACCGCGGTCAACGAGGACGCGAAGGGCACCGCCTACACCGTGACCTGCGATGCCCGCGAGGTCGCCAGCACCGGCATCAGCGCCGAGGACCGCGCGCTGACCGCCCGCGTGCTGGCCTCCCCGGCCTCGACCGCCGGCGACCTGACCCGCCCGGGGCACGTGCTGCCGCTGCGGGCGGCCAGCGGCGGGGTCCTCGAGCGCCGCGGGCACACCGAGGCGGCCGTCGATCTGTGCGCCCTGGCCGGGCTCCCGCAGGCCGGGGTGATCGCCGAGATCGTCCACGACGACGGCTCCATGCAGCGCCTGCCCGATCTGCGCGAGTTCGCCAGCCGCCACGGCCTTCCGCTGATCAGCATCGAGGACCTGGCCCAGCACCTGCGCACTCGGGAGACGGCATGACAGGGGCGGCAGGGCATGACGAAACCGCACCTCGGCCGGTCCTCGCGACCTCCGAGCCGGTCATGATCCCCATGGCCGAGGGCCGCTTCCTCGTGCGCGCCTGGCAGATCCCCGATGCCGACGGCACCACCGTCGGTGAGCACCTGAGCCTGACGGCTTCCGGGCGGAGGGAGGACATATCGGAGACTGCCCCGCTGGTCCGGCTGCACTCGGAGTGCCTGACCGGGGACGTCTTCGGCTCCTACCGCTGCGACTGCGGGCCCCAGCTGCACCTGGGCCTGAAGCGGATCGCCGCCGAGGGCGGCACGCTCGTCTACCTGCGCCGTCATGAGGGCCGGGGGATCGGCCTGGTGAACAAGCTGCGCGCGTACCAGCTGCAGGACGGGGGAGCCGACACCGTCGAGGCCAATGAGCTGCTGGGCCTGCCGGCCGAGGCCCGCGACTGGGGTGCTGCCGCCACGATCCTGCACGAGCTGGGCCTGCAGCGGATCCGCCTGCTGAGCAACAACCCCCTCAAGGCCGAGCAGCTGGCAGGCCTGGGCATCGAGGTGACCGACATGGTCCACCACGAGGTCGCCGCCCGCCCCGAGAACCACGACTACCTGGCCACCAAGCGCGACCGCATGGAGCACAGGCTCCTGCACGTCGACGACTGAACGACTGACGGCACCGAATCCACCACACAGGACCATGACGGCCCCGGCACCGGAGCCGTCGAAGGAGAGGACGAGATCATGAGCGGACACGGAGCACCCACCCTGGCGGCATCCGATCTGGAGGGATCGCAGCTGAGGGTCGCCGTGGTGGCCTCGCGCTGGCACGAGCAGATCATGGACGGGCTGCTCGACGGCGCCCAGCGGGCCCTGGCCGAGGCAGGCGTGCAGGACCCCGCGATCGTGCGGGTGGCCGGGTCCTTCGAGCTGCCGGTCGCCGCTCGGCGCCTGGCCGAGGGCTTCGACGCAGTGATCGCCCTGGGAATCGTGATCCGCGGCGGCACACCGCACTTCGACTACGTCTGCCAGGCCGCGACCATGGGCCTCACCGACGTCTCGACGGCCACGGGGGTGCCGATCGGCTTCGGCGTGCTGACCACCGATGACGAGCAGCAGGGGCTGGACCGAGCGGGTCTCGAGGGCTCGAGCGAGGACAAGGGCTACGACGCGGCCGTCGCCGCAGTCGATGCCGCCCTCACGCTGCGCGGGCTGGGCCTCTGAGCCGGAAGCGCCGTCACCCTCGACGGCGGAGGCCTCCGCGTCAGCGACCGAAACAGGGTGAGGACACCGGCCGAGAGCCGGCAGAGTGCGGCCAAGACCAGGGGCCCGGTCACGGCGATCGCCGTGGCCGGGCCCCTGGTCTGCGAGACGTGAGCCGATCGAAGATCAGATCTCGTCCTCCTCCACGGCCTCCTGCCAGCGGCTGAAGCCCAGGGTCAGGTAGAGCGCGAGAGCGGGGGAGTTGTCCTCCGGGATCCGCAGGCTCAGCCGCTCGTGGCCGGCCTCCGCCAGTGCGGCGGCACTGCTGCGCACGAGCTGCTCGGCCAGACCCTGCCGGCGGTGCGAGGCGTGGGTGAACAGCTCGAAGAGGTAGGGATCCTCCGGGACACCTCCTCCCGTGCGCTGCTCGACCACCAGGGCGGCGGCCACGATGTCGTCGTCCTCGTCGGCGACTACGGGCGATGCCTCGGGCAGGAGGCGGCCGAACTCGCCGTCGAAGAGCTTGGTGAGGACCTCCCGGGCCTCCTCCGGCGAGGTGACATTGGAGTCATCCGGAGTCGAGGACGCCTGATAGGCGGCCGCATAGAGCTCGGCCAGCGCGGGGATGTCTTCAGAGGATGCCGGGCGGGTGTTGAGCAGGCTCTTGCCAGAGCGTGCGACGAGGTCTGCAGTGCGTCCCACGAGGACGATCTTCCCAGTCATCGGTGTCTCCAGATCTTCAGTGCGGTGTGCGGACCGTCGGCCCCGCCTGCCCTAGGGCCTGCGGGGGTGCCGGTGCGGCAGTGCGGCTCGGGCAGGAGCGGCCTCTGACGACTCGACGGGACGGGGTCGGGCGGGGGAACCCGGTTGGTTACCGGTCTGGGTCTCAGGGTACCGAACACCCCGGCGGCTGTCGTGAGCACCGACACCGTCCGGTGGCAATACGGTCGTGGATCCCACCTCGACGACAGAGGCCCCCGACTCCGCGGGGGAGTCGGGGGCCTCTGCAGCAGGGACAGCCGATCAGCTGCCGATCTCGCGATCCGAGGTGTTGTGCCCGGCATCGAGGGAGCCCAGGTCCTCCTGGTGCTCCTGATGCGCGGCCTCGAGCTCGGCCGGGGTCACCGGCGCCACGCGATCCTCGTAGAAGAAGCGCGTCAGGCGCGAGCGCAGCTTCTCGGGGCCGGAGATCCGGCCCTTGGCGTTGCGGCGCGGTGCCTGCGGGGTGGGAGCCTCGAAGCTGACCAGGCGGTACTGAGCGTAGGGGCTCAGCGGCTCGTGGACCTCGACGAACTCGCCGTGCGGCAGCTGCTGCACGCGGCCGGTCTCGCGGCCGTGCAGGGCGATCTCGCGATCCTTGCGCTGCAGCGACAGGCAGATCCGCTTGACGATCATGAACGTGATGATCGGGCCGACGATCCACAGCGTGCGCAGGGCGTAGATGACGTCGTTGAGCGAGACGTGGAAGTGCGTGGCGATGAGGTCGCCGGTGGCCGCCACCATCATCACGGAGTAGAACACGACCGCAGCTGCGCCCAGGCCCGTGCGGGTGGGGGCGTTGCGCGGGCGGTCCAGCACGTGGTGCTCGCGGGAATCGCCGGAGATCCAGCGCTCCAGGAACGGGTAGGCGAAGATCGCACCGATCAGCGCGCCCATGATCATCAGCGGGATGAACACGGCCAGCGGGATCGTCACCAGGCCGAACAGGTTCCACTCCCAGTTCCAGGGCCAGGTGCCCGGGAACAGGCGCAGGGCGCCGTCGCCGAAGAGGATGTACCAGTCCGGCTGCGTGCCTGCCTGCACGGGGGAGGGATCGTACGGGCCGTAGTTCCACAGCGCGTTGATCTGGACCATCCCGGCCAGGGCCGAGAGGAAGCCGAGCACGATGAAGAAGAAGCCGCCGGCCTTGGCTGCGTAGACGGGGCCGACCGGGAAGCCGACCACGTTGTCCTCGGTGCGACCGGGGCCCGGGTACTGGGTGTGCTTGTGGGTCACGACCATGAACAGGTGGACCACGATCAGGCCCAGGATCACGCCCGGGATCAGGAAGACGTGGAGGATGTACAGGCGGGGGATCACCACGTGGCCGGGGAACTCTCCGCCGAAGAGCATCATGGAGATGTAGGTGCCCACCACAGGGATGGACTTGGCCATGCCGTCGGCGATGCGCAGGCCGTTGCCGGAGAGCACGTCATCCGGCAGGGAGTAGCCGGTGAAGCCGGCCGCCATGGCCATGACGAACAGCAGCGCGCCGACGACCCAGTTGAGCTCGCGCGGGCGGCGGAACGCGCCGGTGAAGAACACGCGCATCATGTGCACGCAGATCGCCACCACGAACAGCAGCGCCGACCAGTGGTGCAGCTGGCGCAGGAACAGTCCGCCGGTGATGTCGAACGAGATGTGCAGGGACGAGGCGTAGGCCCCGGACATCTCCACGCCCTGCATGGGGACGTAGGAGCCGGTGTACTCCTGGGAGACCATCGTGGGGTCGAACCACAGGGCCAGGAAGGTTCCCGAGACCAGCAGGATGATGAACGAGTAGAGCGCGACCTCGCCGAACATGAAGGACCAGTGGTCCGGGAAGATCTTGCGTCCGAACTCCTTGACCAGCGGGGAGAGTCCCACGCGGGTGTCGGCGTAGTTCGCGATGAAGCCGACGGCGGTGTCCGGCCGGTAGTCGTCCTGCTGCGGACGGCGCGTGTCTGTGGTCTGTGCGGACATCAGGCGTTCTCCGTCTCGTCCTCAAGCTGGTTGCGGTGCATGATGCGCTGCGAGTAGGCCGGGCCCACGGGCTCGTGGAAATCGCTGCGCGCCACCAGGTAGCCCTCCGAGTCGACCGTGATGGGCAGCTGCGGCAGCGGGTGGGACGCCGGGCCGAAGATGACCTCGCACTCGTTGGTGAGATCGAACGTCGACTGGTGGCAGGGGCACAACAGGTGGTGCGTGTGCTGCTCGTAGAGAGCCACCGGGCAGCCGACGTGGGTGCAGACCTTGGAGTAGGCGAAGATGCCGTCCACGTTCCAGTCGGTGCGCTCCTCCGAGACGTTGACCTCCGAGGGGTCCAGGCGCATGACCAGCACGACCGCCTTGGCCTTCTCATTGAGGTAGCCCTCGTCGTGGCCCAGGCCGAGGATGTTCTCCGGCAGCACGTGGTAGGTGGAGCCCAGGGTGATGTCCGAGGCCTTGATCGGCGTGCCCGAGGGGTCGCGGACCAGGCGGACGCCCTCGTCCCACAGGGTGTGCTTCATGGTCTGCAGGTTCCAGGGACCGAGGTCCTTGAGCAGGCCGACGAAAGGCAGGGGAGCCAGGACCATGGCGCCGATGAGGCTGTTGCGGATGAGCGGGCGGCGCTTGATGCCGGACTCGTCGACGATCGTGTCCATGATCTCGGCGGCCTCGGCGCGCTGGGCCTCGGTGCGGATCTCGTGGCGGGACTCGACCATCTCGTGATCGGGCATGAGCGTCTTGGCCCAGTGCACGATGCCCACGCCGATGCCGAGCATGCCCAGGGCGATGCCGCCGCCGAGCAGCAGGTTCTGCAGGCGCAGCTGGGAGGTCGGCTCGGGGTTCATGACGTCGTACATGTCGCCCTCGACGCGGATGCCGAAGTAGCCCACGAAGAACAGGATCGATCCGAGGATCGAGATCACGAACAGGAGCACGACCTGGCGCTCGGCGCGCTTGGCGGCCTGCGGATCGACGTCCGTGGTCCGGGGCGAGTGCGGGGGCATGCCCGGGTTCTCGAAGCGCTGCGGCGCGGCGCTGCGATCGAGCACGTTGCCCTTCTTGCCCTCGGGGAGCTCATCACGATGGCTGGCCATGTGGTCCCTCAAACTTTCTTGAAACGTGGTGCAGGGCCCGGCGATCGGAGGACCGCCGGGACACGGCGAGCGGATGGATCAGGCGGACCTGGTGGTGAGCCAGACGGTGAAGCCGATGATGATCATCAGACCGATGGTCCAGATGAACAGGCCCTCGGAGACCGGGCCGAGCGAGCCGAGGCCGAAGCCGCCGGGGTCGGTGTTGGTCTCGACCGTCTTCAGGTACGTGATGACGTCGCGCTTCTCCTCGGGGGTGATGTTCGCGTCGTTGAACACGGGCATGTTCTGCGGGCCGGTCTGCATGGCCTCGTAGATGTGGTTCTCCTCGACGCCCATGAGCGACGGGGCGAACTTGCCGCGGGTCAGTGCGCCGCCGGCGCCGGCGGCGTTGTGGCACATGGCGCAGTTGGCCAGGAAGACCTTGGAGCCATTGGCAGCGTCGCCCTCGGAGACGTCCAGGTACTCGTCCTCGGGGACGGCAGGACCGGCGCCGAGCGAGGCGACGTAGGCGGCCAGCTGGCTGGTCTGCTCCTCGTTGAACTGCTGCGGCTTCTTCTGGGCCTGCGGGCCCTGCATCTGCATGGGCATGCGGCCGGTGCCGACCTGGAAGTCCACGGCGGCAGCGCCCACGCCGATCAGCGACGGGCCGGCGTCCGTGCCCTGGGCGTCCAGGCCGTGGCAGGTGGAGCAGTTGGCGAGGAAGAGGGCCTCGCCCTGCTCGACGTCCTCGGCCGTGTACTCGTCCGCGGCCTGGGCCTGGTTCGAGGTGGTGGCGACTGCGTAGAGACCACCGGTGAGCAGCAGGGCGCTCAGGAGCAGCGCCAGGATGGCGAGCGGATGGCGACGCTTCTGTGAGAGAGCCTTCACGTCAGGAGTCCTCGATTCGGTGTGGTGCTGAGCTGGCGGTGACGCCGGTGGGCGCGGTGGACCGGAGTCACTGCAGGAAGTAGACGATCGCGAACAGGGCGATCCAGACGACGTCCACGAAGTGCCAGTAGTAGGAGACGACGATCGCCGACGTGGCCTCGTAGTGACCGAAGCGCTTGGCCAGGAAGGCGCGCCCGATGATCACCAGGAAGGCCACGAGGCCGCCGGTCACGTGGATGGCGTGGAAGCCGGTCGTGAGGTAGAACGCCGAGCCGTAGGCCGAGGACGCGATGCCGAGGCCGTCCGACCAGAGGGTGGCGTACTCGAAGACCTGCACGGAGACGAAGAACGCGCCCATGAGGAACGTGAGGATGAACCACTCGACCATGCCCCACTTGGCGACGGAGAACAGGCCGCCGGTGCGTCGGGGCTGGAGGCGCTCGGCCGCGAAGACGCCGAACTGGCAGGTCACGGAGGACAGCACCAGCACGATGGTGTTCACGGTGGCCAGGGGGATGTTGAGCAGCGAGGCGCCCTCATCCCAGACCTCGGGAACCGTGGCGCGCAGCGTGAAGTACATCGCGAACAGGCCGGCGAAGAACATGACTTCGGAGGCCAGCCACACGATGGTCCCCACTGCGGTGAGGTTCGGGCGGTTGATGACCGGGGCGGGTCGCGCTGGGGCATGGGTTGCAGTCGTCACGATCGACATTATGTCGCCAAACGGTCCTGCGAACCAACTGAGACACCCCGGTGAGAACCATGGGATTCCGTTCCCTTCCGGGAATGCATGAGCTGGGCAGGACCCTGCCTCGGGGTGGGCTGTGCCGGCTGGGGCCCGGGGATAGAGTCGCACCGTGACTTCGAACAGCGAGATCCCCACGCACCCCTCAGCGCCGCTGGACTGGCCCGAGCTCACCACCTCCCTGATCCAGGGTCGCGATCTCAGTGCGGAGCAGGCATGGTCGGCCATGGACGCGGTCATGCGCGGCGACGTCCAGGACATCGCCCTGGCCGGGTTCCTGGTCGCGCTGCGGGCCAAGGGGGAGAGCGTCGACGAGCTCAAGGGGCTGGCCGACGCGATGGTCTCCCACGCCCGCCCGCTCGATGTGCCCGGCCCGGCCGTGGACATCGTGGGCACGGGCGGGGATCGCCTGCGCTCGGTGAACATCTCCACCATGTCCGCGCTCGTGGCCGCCGGCGCCGGCGCCCGGGTGGTCAAGCACGGCAACCGCGCCTCGTCGTCCAAGTCCGGCTCGGCGGACTGCCTCGAGGCTCTCGGCGTGCAGCTGGACATGCCCGTGTCCATGGTGGAGTCCTGTGCTCGGGAGGTCGGGATCACCTTCTGCTTCGCCCAGACCTTCCATCCCTCCATGCGCTTCGCCGCCGGCGCCCGCAAGGCGCTGGGCGTGGCCACGGCCTTCAACTTCCTGGGCCCGATCTCCAACCCGGCGCTCGTGGAGGCCTCCGCGATCGGCGTGGCCGACCGCGCGCTGGCGCCCGTGATGGCGGGCGTGTTCCGGGATCGCGGCCACCGCGCCCTGGTCTTCCGCGGCGGCGACGGGCTCGACGAGCTGACCATCACCGAGTCCTCGGAGGTCTGGGAGGTCCGAGACGGCGAGATCACCGAGCACGTGCTCGAGCCCCAGGACTTCGGGATGCCGCGCGGCACGGTCGAGGACCTGCGCGGTCAGGACGCCGAGTACAACGCGGCAGTGGCCCGCCGGATCCTCTCCGGGGAGACCGGCCACGTCCGCAACACGGTCCTGCTGAATGCGGCCTCCGCCCTGATGGCGCTCGACGAGGCTCCGGACGGCTCCTTCCAGGAGCGCATGGCCGCGGCGATCGAGCGCGCAGCGCAGTCCCTGGACACCGGTGCCGCTCAGCAGGTGCTGGATCGCTGGATCGCGCACTCGCGCTGCTGAATCGAGGGCGGCGCCAGCGCAGCAGCGCCGGACGAGCATGAGGCCCCGGGACGATCGGGTGATCGTCCCGGGGCCTCATGCTCGTCCGGCGCGCCGGCCCTGGTGCGGCATCAGTCCATGCCCAGGGAGAAGGCCTCCTCGAGGTCGTGGCTGCTGTAGGTGCGGAAGGCGATCTGGGTGACCGTCTCCTGGATGCCCCGGAC
>NZ_SCNB01000033.1:0-15755 GCF_005502825.1 Kocuria sp. 2SI
TCGCCCGCGGCTTCCGTAACTTCGACAACTACCGGTTACGGGCCCTGCTCGCCGCAGGCGGTCATCGCCCCTGGCGGAAGACCGCTACCCACACTCAGCTGTGAAGGCCCTGACTACTTGCCTGCGAAGCTCACGAAAGGGGCGAATCGCACTGATTGGCGATGCAGCCCATGCCACGACATCGCTCTCCGGTCGGGGGTTCTCCATGTCCCTTGAAGATATCGAGGTGCTTAATAGACGAATGCGCGAAGTTGCGGAAAGCGGAGCCCCTGCCGCCCTGAGCGCGTACGAGCAAGAACGCCTCCCTGCGGTCCAAGAACTTGTTCGCACAGACCGACGACTTCGACGCCTTATCGAAAGATGAAACAATAGTCACCTCCCATTCGGTAGACAACGGGCGACCATTCCCCGGCGTCACCCACACGCAAAGGTGTCCGATCGGTCAAAATTCACGTCTGCCATGGTTCGATATGAAATCACCGGTGAATATGTCCGCAAGGCCACCGGGAGTGATCGGCTTCGGTGGCTGGCACTCCGAAAAAGCAAGCTGGCATTGCGGAACACTTAGGGCGAGTGAACAACTGTGAGATGCGACGGTATCGCCCCCCGGGAACAGCGCTGTCAGATACTATGAGATGACTGGTCTTGTGGTCATGTCGGGAGGAGGTCGAGGCGTGCAGGTCGAGAGCTTCAGCACGGACGATGTGGCCTTCTACCGCCGGATCGACTACTGGCAGGACGTCGTCACCGGCTCGTTCGCGCGCTGCGCGGTCCGCGTGAGCAACACTGACGAGACGTTCTATGGACGTATGGTCACCGGCAACCTGGGGCCGGTGACGTTCTCCCTCGCGGAGTACCAAGCCAGCAGCGGGTACGAGATCACCCGTACCTCCCGGCACGTCCGCCAAGAGGAGACCGATGACTTCCTCCTTCAACTCCATCTCGGCGGCGGCAAGATCGGACTCAGCCAGAAGGACAGGGAGTCGACGATCGAGCGCCCTGGAGACTTCAGCGTGCTCGATGACTCCATCCCCTCGACCTTGTACTGCCCGCCCGACTCCTCAGCTCGCGCTGTCACCGCGTCGATGTCACGGAGCCTCCTCGTCGAGAAGGTGCCGCATCTCCGCGATATCACCGCAGTCCACATCGACGGACAATCCGGCACCGGACAGCTCTTGTCATCCATGGTCGTCGGTCTTGCCTCCAATTTGGAGACCGGATGGCTCAGCGGCACGTCCGCCGCCCGGCTGTCTGGTGCCTTCATCGATGTACTCTCGGTGGCACTCCTGGAAGCGCAGGGCGGCACGGAGCCGCCACCGGAGACGTATGCGGCTGGGCTTCTGGAATCAATCTATCGGTTCGTGGAAAAGAACCTTTCACGCTCGGACCTGACCGTGCAACTCGTCGCTGATGCACATCACATCTCCCTCCGCTACCTCCACCGGCTGTTCGAGAAGGAAGACACTACTCTGGGGGAATGGATTCGCAATCGCCGTCTTGAAAGTGCGAGCCGGCAACTGATCGATCCTGCCTATCGGCACATACCCGTGAGCAAGATCGGTGCAAACTGGGGATTCCCAGACCCCAGCGCTTTCTCCCGAGCATTCCGGACGCGCTTCGAAATGCCGCCCCGCGACTACCGCACAAGCTTCCTCCCAGACGCCTAAATCACCCATAGGGTCCCTGCTACTTCTTTCGCAGGAAGGTTCCCTTTGGCGGATCTGCGAGTCCGATGCTGTTGATGCGCGTTGCGTGCACGCACGCTGCCGGTTCTCGCATCGATCACGATCCCTCTGACTACGCGGAGCGACGCTGTAGGCAGTGTGCGCGGGCGCGCAGTACTTCCCATGTCAAGTCTCTGGCACATGATGACAAGCCAGAGGCTCCCTGCCGTTCGTAGCGTGAGAGTCATGCGGTATCAGGTGGCAGACGATGCCCGATCCCACCGCGAGACCTCTGACACGGCAGGAGCACATTGTGGACACCAAAGCGGTCGACCCGGACGTTATTCTCGGCGACCGGCGCAATGAACTTGACGCGCTGGACGTGCAGCTTCTGGACGTCCTGCGGCGACGCATCGAGTGCTGCGTGAGCATCGCAGAGCTCAAACGAGAACATGACATCCCCATGATGCAGCCGGGCCGGGTGGGTGTCGTGCACCAGAGGGCCGAAGCCTTCGGCCGGGAGCACGGCATCAACACGGACTTCCTGCGCAGCCTCTACGAGGTGATCATCACCGAGACCTGCCGCGTCGAAGACCTCATCATTGACGACGCCCCCGCCACGGACGACGGCACCGCGTCGAGGTAGCACCGCCGATGAGAACACTACTGATCGACAACTTCGACTCGTTCACCTACAACCTCCGCGATCTCGCCCACCGCGTGTTCGGAACTGAGCCAGTCGTCGTCACCAACGACGCCGACTGGAGTGACATCGCTCTCGACGACTACGACGGCATCATCGTCTCGCCCGGCCCGGGCCGCCCCCAGCACTCTGTGGACCTGGGAATCTCGCGCCGTGCTTTCGAACAGGACCGGCTGCCCGTGCTGGGCGTCTGCCTCGGCCATCAGGCCCTGTCATTCGCCTCGGGGGCAACCGTGGATCTCGCACCCGAGCCCATGCACGGCAGGGTCACCAGCGTGCACCACTACGACACCGACCTCTTCCACGGGGTGCCGCAGGGGTTCCGGGCGGTGCGCTACCACTCACTGGCAGTCACCGATGTGCCCGCCGACATCGAACCGACCGCGTGGACCCCTGACGGAGTGGTCATGGCGGTCCGGCACAAGACCCGGCCGTACTGGGGCATCCAGTTCCACCCCGAGTCGGCGCTGACCGAATGGGGCGAAGCGATGCTGATGAACTTCCAGGAACTCGTGCACGCCCACCCCCGGACCCACACAACCGAGCACGCCGGCCAGGTTCGCCGTCGGCGCCTGCGCGTGGAATGGCAGCGAATCAACGGCGAGCCCGACACGCAACGCTTGTTCGAGGATCTCTACGCTGCTCGCGAGACGAGCTTCTGGCTCGATAGCTCGACCACCGACCCGGTCTCCAAGCGCTTGACGATCATGGGCGATGCCACCGGACCGCTCGCCGAGATCCTGCAGTACGACGTCACCGCCAGACAGTGGCGCGTTCGCGGCGAAGACGGTGAACGTACCGTCAACCAGGACTTCTACACCTACCTGCGATCCCAGTTGCACCAGCGCGCGATTCCCGCAGTCGACGACCTTCCGTTCGACTTCAATCTCGGCTATGTCGGGGCTCTCGGCTACGAGCTCAAAGACGAGACCGTCGGAACACCCGCCCATCGCTCACCCCACCCCGATGCGGCACTGCTCTTCGCCGACCGCGCTGTCGTCATCGACCATCGCGAGTGCTACACCTACCTGCTCGCCCTCGTCGACGACAGCCGACCGAGCACGCGGATTGCCGCCGCTGACTGGCTGTCCCAGACGACCGAGACCGTCCGTGATGCCGTCGCGGAGGCTGAGGACCGCCCGGCTGAGGCGCCGAACACACCGATCCTGACAGAGCCGGCCGGGCTCGAGTTCGAGCTCGACCAAGACCGTGCCGCCTATCTGGAGAGCATCCAGACGTGTCTGGAGAAGATCCGCGACGGCGAGTCCTACGAGATCTGCCTGACGAACATGGCCGAAGCCGGACCCCTGGCCGATGCGTATGCTGCCTACCGCGCCCTGCGGCAGACGAGCCCCGTGCCGTTCGGCGCCTTCCTGCGACTCGGGGACCTCGCCATCCTCAGCGCCTCACCCGAACGATTCCTCCGGGTCGGCGTCGACCACCAGGTCGAAGCGAAACCCATCAAGGGCACCCGACCCCGCGGCAACACCCCGGGTGATGACCAAGAGCTGCGCAAAGACCTGTCCACCAACGGCAAAGACCGTGCCGAGAACCTGATGATCGTTGACCTGCTCCGCAACGACCTCAACCGGGTCTGCACCGTCGGCAGTGTCCGCGCCGACGACATCTTCACCGTCGAGACCTTCTCCCACGTCCACCAGCTCGTCAGCACCATCACCGGCACGCTGCGGCCCGAGCTGACCGCCGTGGACTGCGTGCAGGCTACCTTCCCCGGCGGCTCCATGACCGGTGCACCCAAAATCCGCACGATGGAGATCATCAGCAGCCTCGAACACCGCGCTCGCGGCTTCTACTCCGGGGCCATCGGCTGGTTCTCCCTCAGCGGTGCGGCCGACCTGAGCATCACCATCCGCACCCTCGTCGCCGACCGCACCTCCACCACGTTCGGAGTCGGAGGCGCCATCGTCGCCCAATCGGATCCGGTAGACGAATTCGAGGAAACCCTCGTGAAAGCCAGCGCCCTCCTCTCCGCTCTCGAATCGAAAGTCACCAACGCATGAGCACGACACCCACCCGGCGCCCACCGCGGTCGAAGCAGGCGGTTATCGTCGGTTTCGGACCCGTCGGCCAGATGATCGCGAGCATCCTCGCCCCACACGACTGGCGCATCCACGCCCTCGACACTCGACCCCGTGACAGCTTCGACGATGACGGGGTCCTCAGCACTCTGGAGCAGTATCTCCAGGTCGACGCCCGACAGCCGACGCCCGCTGCCGCCGCGGCGTTGACGGGCTGCTCGCTGGCCGTTCTCGCCGTGCCCGAGGAATCCGCCCTCGCGACGCTGGAAGCACTCGCCCCGCTCCTGCCCGCCAACGCGCTCCTCGTCGAGACGCTCTCCCGCAAAGACCGGCTCCGTGCCCAGCTCGCGGCGGCGGTGCCCGAGAACGCGATGCTCAGCATCAACCCGCTATTCCATCCCGGCCTCGGGCTCCGCGGCAACAGCGTCGCGGTCGTCGACCCCATCGCGCATCCGGCCATCACCAGGTTCCTGGACTGCATCGAGACCGCCGGCGGCCGCGTCGTCCCACTGACCGCCCGCGAGCACGACGAGGAGCTCGTGGCCGTCCAAGCCCTCACACACAGTGCACTCCTGGCCTTCGCGGCCAGCCTGCCGCACATCGCTGCCGACGTCGACCGCTGCCTGGAGTTCGCGCCCCCACCAACCCGCCTGTTGATGGCCCTGGCCGCTCGCGTGACATCAGGATCACCCGAGACCTACTGGGACATCCAAGGCGCAGCCGCCGGGAGGCCTCCGGCACGAGCCACCCTGGCGCAAGCACTGGCTCGGCTCGACGCGGACCTCGAGCAGGGCTCACCCGACGAATTCGCCCAGTCCCTGGCGGAGAACCGGGCATGGTTCAGCAGCCACCTCGAACCTCTCGCCGACCTCGCTCAGACCACTCTCGCCCCCACCATCGACACCACCGCGCAGCAGTCTGAACCCATCGACGCACAGACCTCGACCGCACCGCCATCGAAGGAGACTCCCGATGTCCACGACGACCACTAACCGGAGGAACGTCTACGAACGACGCTCCGCCTGGACGACCGACATGTACGACCAGGCCGCCCAGGCGGGCATCACGAACCACAGCGTCCGTGAGCGCACACCGAACGGTGTGGTCCTCGACGACGGGAAGACCTACACCGAGTTCGTCTCCTGCTCCTACCTCGGCCTCGAATCCCACCCCCGCCTCATCCACGCAGCCCAGGACTCGATCCGGAAAGTCGGAGTGCACCTGTCGGCCTCGCGCAACAGCATGCACACCACCGACCTCGGCAATCTCGAAGAGGCGCTGACGACAATGTACGGCGGATCCCGCGCCATCGTGTTCAACTCCGTCAGCAGCGTCCACCTGGGCGTGCTGCCTCTGCTGGGCACCGGGCTGTTGCCCAGCTACCCGATCGCCAGCAACGGCCCGGAGTTCCTCTTCGACCGCACCGCACACGCGTCCATGCAGAGCCTGCGCGGCATCCTCGACCAGATCGGCCCGACCAATCGCTTCGACAGCACGGATCTGAGCACTCTCGAACCCCTGCTGGCCGAAGCGAAGAACGCCTCCCGCAGCCCGATCATCCTCGTCGACGGCGTCGGCTCGATGGGAGGCCTCATCGACGTCGCCACCCTGGCCAGCCTCGCAGCAGAGCACGGCGGTTACGTCTACATCGACGACGCGCACGGCACCTCGATCGACGGTCGCCTCGGAACCGGATACGCCTACACCGCCCTGTCCGGGAACATCATCGGCGAAGTCCTCCTCGTCGGCTCCCTCTCCAAGGCCTTCGGCGGCTCCGGCGGATTCGTCCTCGTCGACACCGACGCCGACGCCACGGTCATCCGCCGCGAGGCCAACCCCCTCGTGTTCGGCCACGCCAACATGGCACCCCACACCGCCGTCAACGCCGAATCCGCGCGCATGCACCTGGACGGGTCGGTCGAGAAGCTGCAGACCACCCTGTGGGACAACGTCGCTCACTTCGACAACGCCACCGGCCACCAGGGCGTCAACGCCGGCTCCCGGTCCCCGATCCGAGGAATCACCTTCGACAGCGAACAGGCCACCCTCGACGCCGGCATCGCGTTGAAGGAGGCCGGAGTCCTGTGCTTCCCCGTGTTCTACCCGATCGTCGCCCACGGCACCGGGCTGCTGAGATTCGCACTGTCCGCACGGCACACCCCGACCCAGATCGACCACCTCGCCGCCCACGTCACCGACACCCCCTAACTCACCAGGAGAACCCATGACCACGCAGACATTCGACGCCATCGTCGTCGGCAACGGAGCCATCGGCAGCTCTCTGGCCGTCGAACTCGCCGACCGCGGCCTCACGGTCGCGCTGATCGGTCCCGAGAACAGGCAGTACGCGGCATCGACCGCTGCCGGAGCCATGCTCGGCTGCTTCGGTGAAGTCACTGCCGACCTCATCAGCGACGAGCCCGGCCGCACGAAGTTCGCCCTCGATCTGAAAGCCAAAGAACTCTGGTCCGACTGGGTCGAGAAGATCTCCGACCACTCACCCCTGGACGGCACCGACCTGTTCACCGCCTCGGGCACCACCGTCATCCTCAACACCGTCGGCACCCGCGAGATCGACACCGAGAACTTCTCCGCCATCCAGCGCACCCTGCAGGAGAACAACGAGCCCTTCGACACCGTCGACGTCGACGACATCGGCTGGGTCGACGCCGACCCGAACTCTCGTCCCCTTGAAGCGATCCACATTCCCGGCGAGCACGCAGTCGACTCCGGCCGCCTCCTAGCACGCCTCGAAGGCGCCGCCGCCGCCCGAGGCGCCACCCTCATCCACGAACGAGCTGTGAGCCTGCGCGAAGAGCAAGGCCGCATCCGCGCCGTGGTCCTGGACAACGGCGACGTGATCGAAGCCGGCCAGGTCGTGCTCGCCGCCGGCGTGGGCTCGCAGGCACTCATCGACTCCGTGCCCAGCCTCGGCGCCACCATCCCACGTCTGGTCGCCGGCTACGGCGTCTCCGCGGTGATGACCACCCATGATGGCACCCAGCCGCAGTCCGTGATCCGGACCCCGAACCGCGCGTTCGCCTGCGGCCTCCACGTCGTGCCACGCGGCCTGGGACAGGTCTACGTCGGGGCGACCAACATCATCAACCCGACCGTGATGACCGAACCCGTCCTGCGGGACCTGGAATTCGTCCTCGGGTGCGCACATCGTCAGATCCGCCGGAACCTCTGGTCGAGCAGCGTGCGACGCATCAACGTCGGCAACCGGCCCGTTTCCCTCGACGGGTTCCCCCTGCTGGGCGAGACCCCCGTCCAAGGGCTGTGGATGACCACCGGAACCTACCGCGACGGCCTGTTCCTCTCCCCGCTGATCGCCCAGGAGTTCGCCGACCGCCTCACCGGTGGCCGTGGCGAAGCAGACCTGTCGCTGTTCACCCCCGAACGCGCGCCAGTACAGCGGGCCGGAGGCCGGCCCCGCGTCATCGACACCACCGTCCAGCACATGCTCGCCACCGGCTACGAGCACCACTGGACGATCCCCACGGACTGGCAGGAATACCTCGAAGCCGACCTCCAGCCCATCTACCAGAACTGGGCCGATCAGATCGACGACGACTTCACACCACCGCCCGAGCTGGTCGCCTCCTCGCGCCTGCACCCGCAGATGGTGCAATGGCTTCGCGACTACTACGACGCCACCCGCGAGAAGTTCGGCGCCCCGGATCGCGCACCGGCCCCCACCCGGGCAGAACTCACCCGGACAGCGACGCGGCAGCTGCACACGGCGAACGTCCCCACCCCCGCCGCCGACGCCCAGGCACTGGCCGAGCACGCCTTCGGAACCATCGACGACATGAAAGTACCGGCGGCGGCAGAACGTGAGCAGTTCCTCGACCTCGTAGCCCGGCGCACCAACCGGGAACCGGTGGAGTACCTGACCGGCCACGTCCGCGTTCTCGGACTCGATCTCACCGTCCGTCCGGACGTGTTCATCCCACGCGTGCACTCCGAAGCCATGGTCGAGGCCGCAATCGAGAACCTTTCCACGCCCGCACCCACGGTCGTCGATCTGTGCACCGGGACCGGAGCGATCGCCCTGGCAGTCGCGACCCGGCTGCCCCAGGCGCGCGTGATCGGAGCCGACGTGTCCGAGTCCGCCGTGGCCTGCGCCCAAGAGAACGCTGACCGCCTGGAGAGCGTCGATGCTGAGCGGGTCGAGTTCCTCCAGGCCGACATCGGCAGCGAAAGCTTCGCCGATCACCTGTCCGGCACGACGGATCTCGTCACCGCGAACCCGCCCTACGTTCCCACGGACCTGCACATGCCCAGCGAATGGTCGGTGTACCAGCCGAAGACGGCGCTGTACTCAGGAGCGGACGGCCTCGACCTCACCCGCCTCGTGGCACGCACCGCGCACCGGCTCCTGCGCCCGGGAGGCACGTTCGCCCTCGAGCACTACGACGCAGCGCTCGACGAGATCCTCACGATCCTCGCCGACGCCGGCTTCGAACGGATCGCCAGTCACCGTGACCACGACAAGCTCCCGCGATTCATCCTCGCGGTCAAGGAGAGTTGATGGACGCACTCATCAGCCGACGTGGATTCGTCCAGGGCGGCGTCGCTGTCGCAGCCACCGCCGCTCTGCTCGAACCCGGCGCCCTCGCGCCCCGCGCGCATGCCGGAGGAACAGGCGGGCCGGGCGCCCCCGTCAGCACGGCCACGAACATCACGCTGAGCACCAATCCCGGCAGTGACGTCACGATCATCGACGTCGGTAACGTGCTGTGGCGCCTGCCAGCCGGAGGCGGGCAGGCGCAGCGTCTCACCGACGATATCGAAGACGCCACCTGGCCGAGCCTGACCCCGGATGGACGCACCGTTGTGTTCCAGTCATTCCGGCACGGCACCTACGATCTGTGCGCGCTCGACCTTCGCACCGGCGCCGTCTCACGCCTGACCAGGGGAGCTGAGGACGACCAGGACCCCCACGTCTCGCCCAACGGCAAAGAGATCATGTTCATCTCCGACGCCGGAGGCACCAGCGCCGTTTACCGCATCGGCGTGCAAGGCGGTGATCGGAGCGTCCTCATCGGAGCCGACGACGAACGGTCCTACCACTCGCCGCGGTGGCATCCCGACGGCCAGCACGTCGTCTATGTCGCCGACGACACCCACATCGAACGGCTCCACATCACGACCGGCAGCACGGACACACTCCACTCTGTCGACGAGGGCCACACGATCCGGGGCCTGTCGTACTCGCCATCCGGAAAGCTGATCTACGTCGTCTCGAACACCCCGCAAGCCTGGCTCGAACACGCCGGGCAACGCCTGAGCGACCCTGCGGACGAAGAGCCCGCACCGCTGCCGGCGGCGTGGCTGTCGGAGACGGAGTTCATGTACGCGACCAGCGGGGAGATCCGCCGGCGCACACTCGACGGCACCAATGCGAGTGCCGTGCCGTTCGAGGTCGCCCTGTCCGCTGCCGCCGCTCCTGCGGCGATCGAGCCCCGCCTGGACCTGGAAGCACACGGTCCAGCACTGGGGCTGACCGGGGCGGCGCTATCCCCGCACGGTGACCAGCTCTGTTTTCGCGCGCTCAACGCCTTGTGGCTCACCGATGGCTCCGGTGACACCGCCGTGATCGCAGACGACGGCTACTTCAACGCCGATCCCGCCTGGGAACCCGACGGATCCGCGATCATCTACACCAGTGACCGCAACGGGGTCGTCAACCTGTGGCGCCACGTCCTCGCCGACGGCACGCACACGCAGTTGACGTTCGAGAAGAACGGTGCGCTTCTGCCGTCGGTGTCACCAGACGGCGCATCGGTGGTGTTCCACGATGAGGCCGGCGGCACGCACCGGCTCGAGCTCTCCTCCGGCACGGTCACGGAGCTGCTCACCGGACACGAGACACCGGGAAAGGCGACGTGGTCGCCGGACTCCACGAAGATCGCGATGGCCGTGCACCGACCATCTTCCGAACGCTCAGACAGCGGCCTCAACGAGATTCTCGTCCTCGACCTCACCAGCGGTGAGACGTTCACCCAGCCGTTCTCACCGGGCCTGTCGATCGCGACACGCAACCACGATGGACCCGTCTGGGCTTCCGATGGAACGGCACTCTTCGCGGTCTGCGAAAGCAAACTGCACCGCGCCCCGATCGACGCGTCCGGGCGAATCACCGCCGAAGCCACTGTCGCCTCAGATGCGATCGCCGACGGCGTGACCACCTCCGCGTCGGGAGAAGTCGCGTTCCTGTCACTGGGGACGTTCCATCTGCTCGGCGCCTCCACCGACGTCCGGCCTGCCCTCGACTACACCCGGAAGGCACGACCCGAGCGGTTCACGCTGCGTGCCGGACGACTCTGGAACGGGGTGGACGACGCCTATCAGCACAACGTCGACCTCACAATCGACAACGGCACCATCACCGACATCCGGCCAGCCGACGAAGCCCAGACAGCGGACGTCGACGCCTCGTCGTACACGCTGATGCCGGGGTTGATCGACATGCACAACCACTGGCACATGCGAGGCCGGGCCTGGGGAAACCGGCAAGGCCGCCTCTGGCTCGCCTACGGGGTGACCACCAGCCGCTCGGCCGGCGATCTCGCCTACGAAGCCCGCGAGACACGCGAAGCCACCCACGCCGGCACCGGCGTCGGACCGCGATTCCTCAACAACGGCGAGCCTCTCGACGGCAACCGGTGCTCGTTCGGATTCATGCGGTGCGTGACCTCGGCCGACCAGGTCGACCGGGAGATCGAACGCATCCTCGCCCTCGGCTACAGCTGCGTGAAGTCCTACCAGCGCCTCCCCGTCTCCCTTGAGCGCCGGCTCGTCGACGGCCTCGCGGCCCACGGGATCCCCGTCATCTCCCACTACGTCTACCCAGCAGTCGCCTCGGGCCTGCACGGCATGGAGCACACCGGTGGCGGGAACCGGCTCGGCTACTCCCGCACGCTCAGCGCCGCGAAAGGACTCACCGCCGCCGACACCGTGTCCCTGCTCTCGGGGGGAGACTTCTGGGTGTCCTCGACACTGCTATTCGCCGCGGAAGTCCATGCGGACTCCCGCGACCTGGTCGACGACGAACGCACCCGCGTGCTGTACCCGTGGTGGGACTACCAACGACTCCGAGACAGGGCCGAGCAAGCTGCCACGGACCCCGACCCCATCAACGTGGCATGGACCCGCGGCGACGTGGACCTGTTGCGGTCGGTGCACGAGGCCGGGGGCCTCGTGGTGCTCGGCACCGACGCACCTCTGGACGACCTCGGAGTCAGCATCCACACCAACCTCAGAGCCCTCGTCCGCCACGGCTTCACCCCGGTGGACGCGCTGCGCACCGGAACCGTCAACGCGGCCAAAGCCCTCGGAGCCAGCGAACTCCTCGGCCAACTCACCGTCGGGGCACATGCCGACATGCTCATCATTGACGGCGACCCCCTGACCGATATCGCCGATGCAGCCAGGATTCGAGACGTGTTCGTCGACGGCCACCATCACCGAATCTCGGATCTGCTCGCCCCCTACCGCGACCCCTCGGATGCCTCCGGCAGCGTCGCACTGACCATGACCGCACACACGTGCTGCAGAAGGAGAAAGTAATGTTCCACTTCGATCAGCCCATCACCACGTCCCGCCTCATCATCAGACCCTTCACACCGGCCGACGAAGACGACATGTTCGACTTCGAATCCCGCGACGACGTCGCCCGGTACCTCTTCAACGAGCCCCGCACGCGCGAAGACAACGCCGAAGAACTGGCCAAGCGGGTGACCCAGACCACGCTCGAGAAGGACGGGGACACCCTCCTGCTGGCCGTCGAATACCACGGCACCGTCATCGGCTACGTGCTGCTCACGCTCTTGAGCCAGGACAACTCCCAAGGCGAATTCGGGTACGTCTTCCATCCGGAACACCAGGGCAAAGGACTCGCCTCAGAAGCGGCGGTGGAAATGCTCCGTCTGGGATTCGAGACGCTGAACCTGCACCGCATCATCGGACGCTGTGACCCGAGGAACGACGCCTCCGCCCGGCTCATGGAACGACTCGGCCTGCGGAAGGAAGCTCACTTCCGCGAGCTGGAGATCTTCAAGGGTGAATGGGGCGACGAATTCACCTTCGCGATGCTCAAGAACGAATGGGACCAAAGAAAGCACACCGGATGAATCACGACAACACCCACACACGACACGAGGCCCTCGACTCGGCTTCCACTGCCGCGGAAACCCGCGCCCGACGCGGCCGATGGATCGTCCTCACCGCCGTCTCCCTGGGCCTGCTCCTGGCGACGATCGACACCTCGATCCTCTACATCGCCGTCCCAGTCCTCGAGGACGCCCTTGGGGCGAGCACAAGCGAGTCCTTGTGGATCATCAACATGTACCCGCTGGTCATGACCGGCTTGCTCCTGGGCACCGGCACATTGGGAGACCGCTACGGCCACAAGCGGGTGTTCCTCCTCGGGATCGCCTTGTTCGGGTTGGCCTCGCTCGTCGCTGCATTCTCACCGACGCCGGGCGTCCTCATCTTCTCCCGCGCCCTGCTCGCCGTCGGAGCAGCCCTCATGCTCCCGGCAACCCTCGCCATCATCCGCATCACCTTCGACGATGAACGCGAACGCAACATCGCCATCGCGGTCTGGTCGAGCGTGTCCATCGGTGGAATCGCCTTTGGGCCTCTCGTCGGTGGACTCCTGCTCGAGTGGTTCTGGTGGGGATCGGTCTTCCTGATCAACGTGCCGATCGTGATCGTCACGTTCATCCTCACCGCGATCTTCGCCCCGAAAGCCGTTGAAGAATCCGCCGTCCCATGGGACCTGGTCTCTTCCATCTGGGCGCTCGTGGGACTGACGGGGCTCGTCGCTGCGATCAAGGAAATCGCCTCCACCTCGCCCTCTGTCACCATCATCGCAATCTCTCTTCTCGCCGCCGTGGTCGGCTTCGCGTTGTTCGTCACCCGCCAGCGCCGCCTGGACACGCCGCTGCTGGACTTCGCCATCTTCCGCAACGCCGCCGTGTCCGCCGGTGTCCTCGCCGCCGGGCTGAGCACCTTCGTCTTCGCCGGCATCGGAGCGGTGACCTCGCTCTACTTCCAGACTGCCGCCGGATACACCCCCCTCCAGGCCGGGTTACTCGTGGGCTGCATCGCCGTCGGCGCGACGATCACCTCCCTGGCCAGCGGTTCACTCCTGACTCGCATCGGGCCGCGAGCGATGCTCCTGGTCGCCACCGTCCTGGCAGGGATCGGATACGGGCTCGCGACGCTGACGCTCAACGCCCACATCACCTGGTTGGGACTCAGCCTCTTCGTCGCCGGCACTGGCATCGGCGTGCTGATCACGGTGGCATCCTCGACGATCATCACCAACGTCGCCCCAGAACGGGCCGGCATGGCCTCCGCCGTCGAGGAAGTCTCCTACGAGTTCGGCAGCCTCCTTTCGGTGACCATTCTGGGCAGCGTCTACACCACCATCACCGCGCTCTCGGCATCCGGTACCGACGGCTACCGCGCTGTACTCCTGATCGTCATCGGAGCATGTGCGCTCGCCCTGGCCGGGCTGGCCGTGCTTCTGCGCAGGGCTCCCGCTCTCAAGGCCTCACCCCATTAAGCGCTCACCGGCGGTGGGGAGCACCACCAGTGGTGCACCCCACCGCCGCCCCGACTGCGACATCACCAGAGAAGAAGGACAGACCATGACCCTACGGCTCTTCACGTCGGAATCGGTGACCGAAGGCCACCCGGACAAGATCTGCGACCAGATCAGCGACAGCATCCTTGACGCACTCATCACCCAGGACGCCCATTCACGCACCGCCGTAGAAACGCTCGTCACCACCGGCCTGGTCCACGTTGCCGGGGAGATCCGCACCAGCGGATACGCGGACATCGCCGCCATCGCCCGCCACGTCATCAACGACATCGGCTACACCTCCAGCGAGATGGGCTTCGACGGAGACTCCTGCGGCGTGACCGTATCGATCGGGGAACAATCACCCGAGATCGGTGACGGCGTCAGCAGCTCCGAAGAAGCCCGCGACGGCACCGCGTCCCATCTTTACGACCAGCAAGGCGCAGGAGACCAGGGCATCATGTTCGGCTACGCCACGAACGAGACCCCCGAACTGATGCCCATGGCGATCCGGACCGCACACCGGTTGGCCGAGCGCCTCACCAGCGTGCGCAAATCAGGACAACTGCCGTTCCTGCGCCCCGATGGCAAGACCCAGATCACGCTCGGCTACGACGGCGCTGTACCCTGCACCGTCGACACTGTCGTGGTCTCCACCCAGCATCAACCCGACGTGACGCAGCACCAAATCCGTGAGGCTCTCGACGACGCCGTCATCCGACCCGTCGTCGAAGAGACCGGGCTGGACCTCACACCCATGAAACTGCACGTGAACCCCTCCGGCAGCTTCGTCATGGGCGGTCCGAAGGCCGACGCAGGGTTGACCGGGCGCAAGATCATCATCGACACCTACGGTGGAGCCGCGCGGCACGGCGGCGGCGCCTTCAGCGGGAAGGACCCATCCAAAGTCGACCGCTCCGCGGCCTACGCGATGCGATGGGTGGCGAAGAACATCGTCGCCGCCGGTCTCGCCGATCGCGCTGAAGTCCAGGTCGCCTACGCCATCGGCAAAGCCAACCCCGTAGGGCTTTACGTCGAAACTTTCGGTACCGGCACCGTCGAGGACCAGGCGATCGTGCGCGCCGTCCGGGAGGTCTTCGACCTCCGGCCCGGAGCCATCATCCGCGACCTCAAGTTGCTGCGACCGACCTACGCCCGCACCGCCGCGTACGGGCATTTCGGCCGGGAGCTGCCCGAGTTCACCTGGGAGCGCACCGACCGTGTCGAGGACCTGCGCGCCGCCGCCCAGTAGGCGAACCCTCACCGAAGGAGCTGTCATGAAGCGATTCGACGGACGCACCGTCATCATCACCGGCGCCAGCGGAGGCATCGGAGCCGCAACCGCCCGCAGACTGCACCACGAGGGCGCAGCCCTCGTCCTGGCCAGCAGAAACCACGAGAAACTCCAGGCTCTGGCCGAGAGCCTCGACCGGGACCGCACGGTGCTCGTGCCCGGGGATCTGAGCAATCCCGGCACGTGCACGAACCTCATCGCGGAAGCACACAATGCATTCGGGCGGATCGACGGGCTCGTCAACAACGCCGGAGTCGCGTGGGAAGGCAGCATCCTGGATGAATCGTTCTGGGAAGACTGGCAAGAAGCATTCGCGATCAACACCGAAGCGGTCATTCATGGGCCTTGACCCTGAATCTTGGACACGGTGTCATTTCGGTTATGCCGCTTCCGGGAGTGTAGCGGAGGCGGCGGCTTCGTAGGCGTTCGGAGCGATGTTGCCGATCGCGCA
>NZ_SCNB01000034.1:0-13030 GCF_005502825.1 Kocuria sp. 2SI
CCCACGAGGCCGTCTCATGGAACCGGCCCAAGGAGGTGCACCTGGGCCTGGCCGACCCCACCACCCCGACATTCAAAACCAAGGAAATCCTGCCAACTACTTGACGCGGGACAATCGTCGTATATACATCGTCCTGCCAGGCCATTCCTGGTAGCGTTTCGACCGATATCAGCGATCGAAAGGGACTGCAATGGCGAAGCAATTCGTAGAAGTGCTCACCTCTGATTTCCCCGGTGCGCAGTCGGACGAAGTGGATACCGTTCAGTTCGCGCTGGATGGGCGTGCGTACGAGATCGAACTCACCCCTGACGAGCACACGCAGCTGCAGGAGGCGCTGAAGGTCTACATCGCGAAAAGTCGGAAGGCTTCTGCGGCGGCACCGGCAGCGGGCGCGAAGAAGAGCGGAGGCGGTGCTCAGCGGAAGAAAGAGCTGGCCGCGATGCGGAAGTTCCTGGACCTCCGTGGCTATGACGTTCCGAAGCGCGGACGGATCAAAGCCGAATGGGAGCAGGAATGGGTCAACGCCGGGAAGCCGGGACTGGACTGATCTTAAATCCCGTGGTCTGTCGAGGGCCCGCGTTGTTCTGAGGAGCGACGCGGGCTTTCTTCTGCTTCATCACTCCGGTGAGTGAATCGCATTGTGGGTTTTGTCCGGACAACCGACGACGGATTCGCTCAGTTGAGCGCGAGGAAGAGGCCTCGAACCATTCCACGTCGTGAGTGTCGCGTCCCGCCGAATGGAGGCACTGTCGCCGGAGCGAGCTGCGACTGTGCGTGGCTGGAGTCGTGACTACCGAAGGGCTGCGCGGAGGCGGCGGGCGGCGGCTTCCGGGTCGTCGGCCTGGGTGATCGCCCGGACGACGACGATCCGCTGTGCGCCGGCGTCCAGGACTTGGCGCAGACGCTGCTCGTCGATCCCGCCGATCGCGAACCACGGCTTCGCGGGGTCCTCGTTGGTGACGCGGTCTGCATCGTTGTTCTCCGCATGTGCGACGTCTTCGACGAAGCTCAGTCCGGTGGCCTTACGGCCCGGCTTCGTGGGGGTCTCCCAGATCGGCCCGGTGCAGAAGTAGTCGACGTCCGGGTCGAGCCGTGCCGCCTGGGCCTGCTCGACCGTGTGCGTCGACCGGCCGATGGCGACCTCGTCGCCCAGCAGCTTGCGGGCCTGTGCGGGGGTGAGGTCCTGCTGGCCCACATGGAAGACATCGGTGCCGATGAGGGAGGCGACGTCCGCGCGGTCGTTGACCGCGAAGAGCTTCCCGTGCGCGCGAGCCGCACGAGCGAGGATCTCCAGTGCTGCGAGTTCATCGGCGGTGCCGATCGACTTGTCGCGCAACTGGATGATGTCGACGCCGCCGGCGTACGCGGCGTGGAGGAAGCTCTCCAGATCCCCGGGGCCGGTGCGGGCATCCGTGCACAGGTAGAGGCGAGCAGTGGCGATGCGCGCGGCCCTGGCCTGCGCGCCCTCCCCAGCGGGGGCGTCTGTATGATGGCTCACGATCCACGAGTGTAGTCACGACGATGCACGCACTCGTGGAGATCGCGAACTCTGCGGGAGCCCTACGGGGCTGAGAGGGCCCCAGCGCCGACCGTCGAACCTGATGCGGATCATGCCGCCGAAGGGAAGGATGAGAGCAGTGGAACAGTCGCACCCGGATGCGCACGACTGCGATGTCGTCATCGTGGGTGCCGGCGTCATCGGCCTCTCCACGGCCTGGCGTCTGCGTGAGCGCGGACTGTCCGTCTCGATCGTCGACCCGGACCCGGGAGGAGCGGCCTCCCGTGCCGCGGCGGGGATGATCGCCCCGGCCAGTGAGGTCCAGTACCAGCAGCACGCGCTGTACCCGCTCATGCGCAAGGCCGCGGACGACTACCCGGACTTCATCGCCGGAATCGAGGCGGCCTCGGGCCACGACGTGGGCTACCGCAGGACGGAGACCCTCGTGTGCGCCGGCACCCCAGCGGACCGGCAGGGCCTGGCCGAGCTCCGCGAGCACCAGATCGCGCACGGGATGGAGGTCGACGCGCTCACGGTCCGTGAGGCGCGCGCACTGGAGCCGGCACTGTCTCCCCGGCTGGCGGGAGCGTTCCGTGCGGTGGGCGACCACCAGGTCGACCCGCGCAGGCTGGTGGCGGGTCTGATTGCGGCATTGTCGTCGCGGGAGCATCGCGCGCACGCCACGCTCGTCACGCAGGCGGCTGTCCGGCTGTGTGGCGACGGCGGGGGGAGTCGAGCTGGCGGTCGGCAGCCGGATCGCCTCGAGGCACACGATCCTCGCGACCGGCCTGCGCAGCGACCTCTTCTCCGGCCTGCCCGCCTCCCCGGCGGCCGTGCTGCGACCGGTGCATGGCGACATCCTCCGCGCGCGGCTGCCGGAGGGCTCCGCGCCGCTCCTCGAGCGCACGATCCGCGGCGTCGTGAACGGAGTGCCGATCTACCTGGTGCCGCGGGCCGACGGCGAGATCGTCATCGGAGCGACCTCGCGCGAGGACGACCTTGCGGGCGCGAGTGCGGGCGGTGTGTACCGACTGCTCCGCGATGCCCAGACGCTCGTCCCTGCGGTCTGCGACCTGGAACTGGTCGAGGTCATGGCCCGTGCTCGGCCGGGCACCCCGGATGACGTGCCGCTGCTGGGGCGACTGCGCGACGGCGACGGCGCGGGCGTGCCCGGCCTCATCCTCGCGACCGGTGGCTTCCGGCACGGGGTGCTCCTCGCACCGCTGCTGGCGGATGCGGCCGCGGCGCTCGTGACCGGGGACTCTCCGGGCACCGACCTCGCAGGCGTTCTGCGCGCCACCGACCCGTACCGCTTCCACACGACAGATTGACACCATGGACACCGCTCAGGAAGGACCTTCCGTGCCCACCCTCACCGTCAACGGGGCCGCGCATCCGATCGAGGATGACGCCTCACTCCTGGACCTCGTCGCCCAGACGATCGACCGACCGCTCACGGCGGACGGCACACCGGCGGACGGCGGGCGCCTGGGCGTCGCCGTCGCCCTCGACTCCGCCGTCGTGCCGCGCAGCCGCTGGCAGGGCACGCGCCTGGTCGACGGCCAGACCGTCGAGATCATCACCGCGATGCAGGGAGGCTGACGACAGTGACGATTGCGACTCAGACGACGGCGGACATCCCCACGGACACCGGGGACTCGCTCACCATCGACGGTGTCGAGCTCACCTCGCGCCTCATCACGGGCACCGGCGGGATCACCTCGCTGAGCGTCCTCGAGGAGGCGCTGCTGGCCTCCGGCACAGAGCTCACCACCGTCGCGATGCGGCGGTACTCGAAGCAGGCCGGCGACTCGCTCTTCGCCCTGCTGGAGCGCAATGACATCCGCATCCTGCCGAACACGGCCGGCTGCTACACCGCGCGCGACGCGCTGCTCACTGCTGAGCTGGGCCGCGAAGCCCTGGAGACGGACTGGGTGAAGCTCGAGGTCATCGCCGACGAGGAGACGCTCCTTCCCGATGCCGTCGAACTCATCGATGCGACGGAACGCCTGGTGGCGGAGGGCTTCAAGGTGTTCGCCTACACCTCCGACGACCCCGTGGTCGCGCAGCGTCTCGAGGAGGTGGGCGCCACCGCGGTCATGCCGCTGGGTGCCCCGATCGGCACCGGGCTGGGCATCCTCAATCCGCACAACATCGAGCTCATCGCCTCCCGCGCGCAGGTGCCGGTGATCCTCGATGCGGGGATCGGGACAGCCTCGGATGCGGCGCTCGCGATGGAGCTGGGCTGCGATGCCGTTCTCCTGGCCAGCGCGGTGACGCGCGCGCAGAACCCGGTCCTCATGGGCCGGGCGATGAAGGCCGCGGTCCAAGCGGGACGGCTGGCCGCGCAGGCGGGGCGGATACCCGCTCGCAGGCATGCGCTGGCGTCATCGCCCGCGGACGGGCTCATCGATCCGATCGCCACGGCGGGGTCGACGGGCGACGCGAGCGCGGCCGTCGGCGGGGTCCCGCGCGGTGACTGGCCGGAGGTGGGGCAGCCGTGAACGCCACCGTGCAGTCGAGTGCGCTGCCTCCGCTCGTCGAGCCGGGACCGGAGCTCACGGTCGAGGAGATCGAACGCTACTCCCGCCACCTCACCCTCGAACAGGTGGGGGAGACCGGCCAGCGTAGGCTGAAGAACGCCCGCGTCCTCGTCATCGGAGCCGGGGGACTGGGAGCGCCCATCCTCCACTACCTCGCGGCCGTCGGCGTGGGGACGATCGGAATCGTCGACGACGACCGCGTGAGCGTCTCCAACCTGCAGCGGCAGGTGCTCCACGGAGTCGAGGACGTGGGCGACCTGAAGACGGAATCCGCGGCCCGGGCGATCACCCGCCTCAACCCGCTCGTCACCGTCCAGCAGCACCCGGTGCGGCTGGACGCCCAGAACGCCCGGGACATCGTCGCGGGCTACGACCTCGTCCTGGACGGAGCGGACAACTTCGGAACCCGGTACCTCGTCTCTGACGCGTGCGCGCTGGCCGGCATCCCGTGCGTCTGGGGATCGATCCTGCGGTTCGAGGGCCGTGTGAGCGTCTTCTGGTCCGGTTGCGGTCCCACGTACCGCGACCTCCATCCGGAGCCCCCACCGGCCGGCGAAGTGCCCAGCTGCGCCGAGGGCGGCGTGCTGGGCATGCTGCCGGGAACCATCGGGTCCATCATGGCCGCCGAGACCGTCAAGCTCGTCACCGGGATCGGAAAGCCGCTGCTGGGACGGTTGCTGCTCCACGATGCGCTGGCGATGACGTGGCGGGAGCTGCGCGTGGTCGCGGATCCGGCGGCGCCGCCTGTCACCGAGGTCTCCGACGGCGTCACGCGTGCGGACGGGCATGGTGTGTGCGAGCGGGGTTCCGGCGCGGCGGCGCAGGCGGGAGCGGGACCGGACGCGGCAGGGGCGACGGTTGAGGCACGCGAGCTGGCAGCGATGCTCGATCGTCGCGCTGCAGGCAGCGCGGAGTTCGCCCTTGTCGACGTGCGCGAGGAGTGGGAACGTCGCCTCGTGAGTATCCCGGGCGCGGTTCCCGTCGCCCTCGACGCGCTGCTCGAGCAGGGGATCGAGGCGCTGCCAGTCGAGGCCCGTGGAGTGCCAGTAGTCCTGCACTGCAAGGCGGGAGGTCGCTCGGAGCGTGCGCTCGCGCGGCTCCAGCCCGACTTCGCGAACCGGGAGGAGACGGTGCGGCACCTGGACGGAGGTGTCCTCGCGTGGGTGCGCGACGTCGCACCGCACCTGCCGGAGTACTGAGGGCAGCCGAGTACTGAGCGCTGGCAGGGTGCGCCGGGCCGGTCTGCGCGCCGAGTCCTGGCGGCGCACGACTGTCAGTAGTCTGGCGGAATGCACACGGACTCAGCCATCGACAGGTTCTGGCGGGAGTGCCGTGCGCACCTCCCCGCGTTGCCCGCGGAGACTCCGGAGGCGTGGGCGTTCGGGGCCACCCCGGAGCATGCCGACGGACTCGTGGAGCTCGTGCTGGTGGGCACCAAGAGGGCCACGGCCTCGTCGATGTGGGACTGCGAGCACGTTGGCGAAGCCATCCCGGTACCGGGCGAACTCAGCATCATCCTGGATGGGCGGGACACGCCGCGGGCCCTGATCGAGACGATGACCGTCGACGTCGTTCCCTTCGACGAGGTCACAGCGGACCATGCCTGTGCGGAGGGCGAAGGCGACAGGACGCTAGCTGCCTGGCGCGACATTCACGAGCGCTTCTGGCGTGATCACTCGGAGGACCCACGCGGCTTCGATCCTCAGATGCCGGTCGTCTGCGAGACCTTCCGCGTGCTGTACTCGGTGTGCTGAGACGGTCCAGTTTCACTGCCGCGAACGCCGCGGCAGATTGCCGACTGAGATGTCGGCAGATTGCCGACTGTTGCCTTGGCAGATTGTCGAGTCAACCCTCGGCAGATTGCTGACTGATGGTATCGTCTTATCATGATCGATCAGATTGATCGCAGGCTCCTGCCCGCTATTCGGCAGCGCATCACTGAAACTCCGGTACTGCTTCTGGAGGGGCCCCGGAGCGTGGGGAAGTCGACCTTGCTGACCGAGGTCGCGGCAGCCACCCCGCACGCGCGCGTGTTCGACTTCGACGATGACGCAGTCCTTGAGCTGTCGCGGCACAGTCCCTCGCTCATCACCGATGAGCAATTGCCCGTCTTCCTCGACGAGTATCAGCGGATGCCCTCCATCCTGCAGTCGATCAAGACTCGGTTGAACTCGGAGGCGCGGGCAGGAATGTTCGTACTCGCTGGATCTGCGAGTTATGACTCGTTGCCCTCCGGTACGCAAGCGCTGACCGGGCGGATCCAAAGACTGCCCGTGCTGCCATTGAGCCAGACCGAGATCGACGGCACTGGGAACAGGTTCATCGAGCGGGCATTCGACGGCGACATCGCCCGTACGGCCGATGCGGCTGCAGCGAACCGATTGGAGTACATCGACCGCATCTCTCGCGGGGGCATGCCACTGGCGCTCGCCCAGTCCGGGGATGCTGCGCGCGGCCGCTGGTTCGCTGGGCGCGTGAGTCAATCTCTGCGGCGCGATGCGGGTCAGTTACGAAGGCTCGAGCGTTCTGCAGCGCTGCCGAAGCTGCTGACCGCTATGGCCGGGCAGACGGCTGGGGTTCTGAACATCTCGAAGGTGAGCGCGACGTTGGAGATCTCTCGAAGCACCGTGTCGTCCTACCTGGAGCTGCTGGAAGCGCTGTTCCTCATCAGCTCTCTCCCTGCGTGGGGGACGACCGTCTCATCACGAAGTGTTGCGGCACCGAAGATACACGTCGTGGACTCGGGAATCGGTGCACACCTGTTGCGGCTGAGCAGGCCCAAGCTCGAACGAGGCGACCCCTCAGCGCTGACTGAGTTCGGCCACCTCGCAGAGTCCTTCGTCGTGCAGGAGATCATCCGCCAGACAACCTGGATGGATGACGTCATCACTGCGGGACACTGGCGCACCCGGGACGGTGACGAGGTCGATCTCGTGCTCGAGCGCCAGGATGGCGCGGTGCTGGGAATTGAGGTCAAAGCGGGCGACCATATCGATTCGAAACAACTGTCCGGCTTGCGCAAGCTTCGGGACCGTCTGGGCGCCGCGTTTGTCGGAGGCATCGCCTTTCACCTCGGCAGCAGAGGGTATCCGGTGGAGGACCGGATCCACAGTCTCCCGGTCGAGCGGCTGTGGGTATGAAGCTGCGTCACCGCATGACGAGGCCGCCGTCGACGAACAGGCACGCGCCGGTCACGAAGCCCAGCCAGTCGGAGGCGAACGCGAGCACGGCACCGGCGACGTCCTCGGGCTCCGCCAGCCTGCGCAGCGGGGTGGCCGCCTCGAGCGAGTCCCGCAGGTGGTCATCCGTCCCACTCGCTGCGCCGGTCGACGGCACCAGGCCGGGTGCCACGCAGTTGACCGTCACGCCCAGTGGACCCAGTTCCGCGCTCATCGCCCGCGACCAGCCCAACAGTGCAGATTTCGCCGTCACGTAGTCCGGGTACGGGACGCCCGGTCGCTCGATGAGGTCGGAGAGCACGGACACGATGCGCCCGCGCCCGTGCCCCGTGAGGTCAAGAAGCGCGGCCTGCGTGACCGCGTGCGCGGCACCCACCGCCGCGTTCACCTGCGCGGTGTAGTCCTCGACACTCAGATTCCACGCGGCACGCCGTCCCCGGGGATCGAACTGGAATCCGGCCAGCGCATTGTGGACCACGATGTCGATGGGCCCCAGCTGCTCTCGGGTCTCTTCGACCAGTCGCCTCGCCGCGGCCGGATCCGTCACGTCCGCAGCGATCACGATCCCGCGACCGCTTGCCGCCTCGACATCCGCGACGACCTGCTGGGCGGACTCCGTGTCGCGCAGGCAGTTGATCGCGACATCCGCTCCGTGCTGCGCCAGCCCGCGAGCGATCGTCGCGCCGATTCCTCGGCCCGAGCCGGTCACGAGCGCCGTCCGCCCCTCCAGCATCCGGCTGGTTCCCAGCATCCCGTCTCCTGTCTGTCTCATGCGCCGGACCGGTCGTCCGGGTCGTAGAGCTCGAGCTCCGCATCGACAGACGGCTCGAGGTCCGTCCATGTCACCAGGTCGCCCAGGCCAGGGCGCCCGTCGTGGTGCCAGCCGGCCGCCGGTGCTCCCATCCGTCCCAGCGCGGCCACCCGGTCCACGCCCGAGGCCGCCAGCACCTCTGCGAACTCCTCCGCCCTGGCCGGTGCGGTGGCCAGGCCTGCCGACTGCACGATGCGTGTCACCCCAGCCAGGCTGCGACCGATCGCTGACGGTTCGGTCACAGGGATCAGGCGCACGAAACGTCCCAGCGGGGACGCCTGGAACGGTGAGTTGACAGTCTCGACCGAGACAGCCCAGGGAGAGTCGTCGCCGGCAGTGAACAGCGACTGTGCTTCGTCGTCCCACGTGGAGAACTCCGTGTCCTCGCGCGCACTCGTCCACGCAGCGGCCTCCTCGAGCGTGAGCGGTGCGCGCGGATTCCGGCGTTCGATCGCAGCGAGCTCCGTCGCGACAGCCGCGGCGAACACGTCGATCGGGACTCCCTGGTCCGGGACATCTGTCGGCACAGGTGCCGACTGCACGACCGTTGCAGGCGGAGACGTCACCGGCGGGCGGTCCTCGTGCGGGCTGACCGTCTCCACGTATGCGACGTGAGGGGAGAGGCAGGCCTGCTGGTCGTAGTGGGCGATGTCCCGGGCGAGCCTGCGGGCGGTCTCCTGGAAGTGGTCGGTGCGCAGGGCCTCGGCGGCGAGGACCGCGACGCTCACGGTCGCGCCGTGCTCGATGAGCCGCACGCGCGCGGGCACGCGGGTGCGCAGGTCCGCGAGTGCAGCCCGCGAACCCGTGGCGACGACGGCATCCGATCCTGCGAACGCGGCGGTCTCGATCGCGTCGTCCCCACCGGGCCAGGGCAGGATGGCGAGGCAGGAGGCGAGGTCGGCATCGACCTCGGCGAGGGACCGGGCGAAGAGCGAGGCGAACAGCGGCTCGCCTGAGGCGGGCTTGCCCAGAGATGCGGACTTCACGAGCAGTCCGCAGACCAGATCCCAGGCGGGCAGCCCGGGGACATTGCCCGCGAAGATCTGTGTGAGAACGGCGGGGCCCCGAGCGCGCCGGCGGCCACCGGCAGGAGAAGGGCGGAAGCCGTCGAGGACGCCCGGATCCGGGAAGTCCTGCGCCAGGAACCGCAGCAGCCGATCGCGGCGGAACGTCGTGAGGTAGTCGCGCAGGGTGCGGCGCACATGCAGGGGCGCGTACCCGGTGAGGCGGGGGAGCGCGTCCTCCGCCGTGCGCCGCAGGGAGAAGTCCGGGTTCGCCCACAGTGCCTGGACGCGGCCCAGCGCGTCGACGATATCGAGCACAGGACGGTTGGCCAGGTGAGTTTGCTGGGCATCTCGCAGTCGCTCGGTGAGAGTGGTGACGAGCGCCGGGGTGGGTTCCGGCGCCTGCAGCGCGACGCCTCCGCGCGTGGATGTCGTCCACGTGAGGGCACTGTGCTCCGCGTCTGTGAGCTGCGGGAGGAAGGAGACGTCGAGGGTCATGGGCGGGAGGCGGGGGCGACTGGTGCGCGATTGGCGCTGAGGACCTCATCGAGTGCGAGCGAGCATCCGCGGGCCTCTGCCCCTGCGGCTCGGCCGCGCAGGACCACGTCCGCAGTTCCCAGTCCTGGTGAGGTGTGGGCGCGGGCTGTCGGATCGGAGCCGACCGCCCAGCCGATGTCGTCGGACAGGACGGCCAGGCAGGAGCTCGCGTTTGCCAGGTCCAGGTGCAGCAGCAGGCCCGACTCGCCGTGGGGGACTGGCGCGCGTGTCAGCGGATCGACCACGACCAGGCGCGCCCAGTGGGGGACGACCTTCGCGTGCTCGCCCGGGGCGTCGTCGCCGGCCGGGGCCGTCGTGGCGGCTGTGGACGCGTCGGAGTCCGTCGCGGGGGTGGCGTGCGCTCGGTCTGCCGGACCTGTGCCCAGAGGAGTGCGGTCGTAGTACTGCGTGCTGATCTCCGTCATGCCGTAGTAGTTCGCACAGTGATCCTCCGGCACACCCAGCCGCACACGGAACGCCAGGCGCAGGTCTTCGGCTGTCACGTCGCGCGACTTCCCCTTGAAGCCGCCGGTGTCCAGGACACGGGAGCGTGCAGGGAGCTGGAACGTCCTGTCCGCGTCGGCCATCGCGTCGAGGAGGTGGACGAAGGAGAACGACGTGCCCAGGACTGCCAACGGCTCGCCGGTGTCCTGGGCGTGCGCGAAGGCCTTCAGAGCTGCGTCGACGTCGAGCCCGTCCTCGCTCACGAGGTGGAGGCTGTCGGGAGTGCCCCGATGATCGACGAGGGTGGAGAAGAAGTGCGCGATCGACGAATGCGGCGACTGCTCGCGCGGTGCGTTGAGAACGACGATGCGCATCCGGTCGCGGCCCGCGGATGCGTCGCTCGAGTGACTGGTTTGCTCCGGCAGGAACCGGTCGCAGAAGGCGCGCAGGAGCGAGGCGTCGTAGAGCGCCAGGTGCCGGTGGTGGTTGCGGCCTCGGCTGGCGGGATCGGTGCTGCCGGAGGTCATGAAGACAGCGGCGGCATCCTTCTCTGGGACGGTCGTGAGCGTGAGGCGCTTGAACGCGGTCAGTGGCACAGCGGGGATCTCGCTCCAGTGCCGCAGCCGGTCGGGTGTGGCCTTCCGGCTGCGGCAGTACCGCTGGTACGCGGGGTTGGCCTCGAATTGATGGGCGAAGAGCCGCAGCGCCAGCGCGTCGAACGTGGCGGGATCAGGCTCCTCGGACTGGATGAAGGCGAGGATGTCCGCATCGAGTGTTGAGAGATCTGCAGTGTCGTGGCTCGTGGAGTACGAGGCTGTCGTCATCGTGGAATCCTCTCGTTCAGCGATCGAGCAGGCCGGCTGCGGCGGGCGCGGTCGCGCGCGTGTCGCCTTGTGCCGGAGAGGCGGGTCGGGTGAGGAGGCTCAGCACCAGCGTGACGAGCCCCGAGCCCAGGAGTGCTGCGGCGAATGGCCCCAGCGTCAGCCCGTCCGCGAACGTCGTGACCGCCAGGGCATGACCGGGATCGAACCCGGTGACGACCAGCCCGTACCCGGCGGCGGACACGAGGCCCGCGACCGCGCCGGTCAGCGCACCCGTCCGCGTCGTGCGGCTCCACAGCCCCAGGAGGACTGGCACCAGGGTCGCGGCGCAGAAGAGGTCCGCGATGAGGAAGAGCCGCAGGACGGAGAACCCCTGGAAGGCGATCGCTGCGGGGATGAGCGTCGCGATGACTGTGAGGACGCGTGCCCCCGTGACTCCCAGTCGTGGCGCGCGCACGGCGATCGCGGCAGCGATGCCATTCTGCAGCGTGTCCGCGGTTGAGGCGATGAGGGTGAGCGTGAGCACGAGGATCGCCAGGAGCAGCCACGTGGGCCCGCCCGCCACGAGCGCGAAGAACGGTGCCGGGGGAGACCCGGGATCCAGACCCAGGACTGCCGCGACGATGCCCACACACCCAGCCGCGACGACGATGGGGAAGCGGGTGAGCGATCCCAGGACGGCGCCGCGGCGCAGTGCGGTGAGGTCGCGGGCGGCCCACACGCGCTGCCAGTAGCCGTTGTGGAACAGCGTCGTCGCGGTGACCGCGATGGCGACGGTGACACCAGCCTCGATGCCGGTCCAGTCGACGGTGAGGAATGCGGAGGCGGGCAGGGCAGGGGTGCTGGCCCCGGCCTCGGCGGTGGTCAGGGGTGCGGTCTCCAGCAGGCCCAGGCCGCGCAGGACCAGCCAGCCCCCGATGACGATGACGAGAGCGAAGAGCAGCCACGACTGCCAGCGGTCCGTGCCGATCGAGGCGCGCAGCCCGCCCACCGCGGTGTAGGCGGCGGTGACGGCCGCGACCGCGATGATGCCGATCCGGGGATCCAGGTCGGAGATGCGGCCCAGCACGCTGCTGACGGCGGTCAGCTCGGCCGCCAGCGCCGTGAACATGTAGAGCATCGAGATGAGCAGGACGTAGCCCCGCATGCCGGGACCGAAACGGAGGCGGACGAACTGGGCGAGGTCGTAGCCCTCCGGCAGCAGACGGCGCAGGCGGCCACCCACCAGCAGGAGGCCCACGAGCGGCAGGACGACGCCCACCCCGTAGCCCACGGCGGCGGCGATCCCGCCGGTGGCGCCGACCTCGGGGGCGGAGAAGAGCATCCAGGAGCCCACGCCCGAGGCGAAGAACGACAGGCCCAGGGCCGCGCCGGACTGGGTGCCGCGGGCAACGGCGAATTCCTCGACGGATCGGTCCGCGCCCGTGCGCAGGCCCACCACGAAGAAGCTCGCCAGGGTGAGGGTGAGAATGAGTGCTGTGACAGTGGTGCTGAGCATCGACGTGTCCCTTCGCCGGCATTACCCGGACAGGTTCGTGCGGTCGACGGCCAGTCAGCCGTCCTCTCAGCCCGGTTCACCGAGCTCCCGCGTCTGTTGTTCGCCGTCGACTCTAGCCCATGGGGTGGGGACGTGGTTTATCAGGCACGATCGGGCGTCGATCGTGCACGGGCGCGGCTGGCCGCTGTCAGCGGTAGACCTCGCGACGGTGACCAATGGCGAGCACCATGCGCTGCGCGACAACCCGGTCGAGCTTGCGCAACGACTTGAGGGCCGACTGCGAATACGTGATCTCGTATTGCACGCCGTTGAAGGAGCTCTCGAAGAAGACGCCGCCGGCGACCATGCCGGAGGAGATGTAGAGGGTGAAGAACACGAGGATGATGACGCTCAAGACGATGCGCAGCAGGCGCGAGCGGTCGCGCAGACGGTTCTCGAAGAAGCTGGGCACGGTGATCGAGTTGCGCGACACCTCCGTGCACGCGCGCAGCCGCGGCGCGACGATGAGCCAGTTGAGGTACGCACCCAGCGTCAGTCCCACGGCGATCCAGCTCGCCGATAAGGTCACGCCCTCGTGGATCGTGGGCCTTGACCCTGAATCTTGGACACGGTGTCATTTCGGTTATGCCGCTTCCGGGAGTGTAGCGGAGGCGGCGGCTTCGTAGGCGTTCGGAGCGATGTTGCCGATCGCGCAG
>NZ_SCNB01000035.1:0-12938 GCF_005502825.1 Kocuria sp. 2SI
ACTGCGCGATCGGCAACATCGCTCCGAACGCCTACGAAGCCGCCGCCTCCGCTACACTCCCGGAAGCGGCATAACCGAAATGACACCGTGTCCAAGATTCAGGGTCAAGGCCCGACGTCTGCTGAGCGCAGTCGTCGTGCCGACACGGGCTGATCAGTAACCTCCATCGCTCGCGGATGGTGTGGAGAGGGCGCTCTCGACGGCCTCGATGTCAACAGCCCGCCGTGCCGAGATCTCGTCCGTGTCCCATCGGTCGAGATCGAGGATCCAGAGCTCGAGCGGGCGCAGTTCCAGCAGGCGCTGCGGGCCTCCTCCGTCCAGCTGTGTGAGCGGGAGCGCTTGGGCCTGGGCTTCTGCCGGATCGGCGAACATCTGCTGGTAGAACGGCTCCACCACCGATGCCAGCTCCGTACCGGACAACGCGCGGCAGTCACCAGCCATCTGCAGCCCGTCAAGACCGTGCGCACTGCCGGGCAAGGTGGAGACAGTCGCTGCGGCGACTCCCGTACTGAGGACGTGCCGCGTGTGCTGCGCGGTGACCCCGGAACCGGCCACGAGTCGCAGCGGATGGGCAAACCAGGCGTACTGGAGCTGCGCCGCCCAGGGGCCCGAGTCCGGTGCGGCGGTGGCCATGGTCAGGTAGCCGGCACCTCGGATGATTCGCGCGGCGCGGGCAACGATCTCGCGGTCAGTGCTGTGCCCGGTCATGGGTGGCTCCGAGTCGCATGGGCAGTTCGAGCAGGTCGTTGCCGATGAAGGTCGGTCCGGCGTAATCGTTGATGTCACCGACGACCACCGCGTCGGGGAAGGCTTCGAAGAACAAGGTCACGGCGACCTCGGCCTCGAGGATGGCCAGGTGCGAGCCCGGGCAGCGGTGCACGCCGAGGCCGAACGCCAGATGCTCAGGAGTCTCCCGGTCCGGGTCGAAGCGTGTCGGGTCAGGGTTGATGTTCTCGTCTCTGCCCTGCCCGCCGTAGTTGAGCAAGATGGGTTCGCCGGCACGGATGATGACGCCGTCGCCGAGGTCGATGTCTGCCAGGGCCCACCGCATGGGCAGGTTCATCACGGGGCAGTCCTTGCGCAGAGACTCCTCGATCATGGGCCTGGGGTCAGCACCCTGTCGCAGGGCGTGGCGGGCATGCGGGCAGGCCGTGAGGTCGGCCAGGGCGTGGTCGATGAGGTTGATGGTGGTCTGGCTGCCTCCGCCGATCATGAGCAGCAATGTGGCGATGAGTTCGTCCTCGGTGAGGGGGTCGTCCTCTTTCTGACTCTCGGCGATGAGGATGCTGGTGAGGTCATCGCCAGGATGGGAGTGTTTCTCGTCGATGAGAGTGCGCATGGCGGTGAGCAGATCGGAATTGAGCTGGGTGGCTTCGTCTTCGCTGAGATCGTCGGTGCGGGCGACCAGGCGGAACACGCGCAGCACCTCGGACCGCTGGTGCCCGGGGATGCCGAGCAGGTCGCAGATGACCAGGGTGGGGATCTGGTAGGAGTACGCAGCGTGGACATCGACCGGGGCGTCGCCTACGTGGCGGGCGAGGTCGTCGAGGAGGCCACGCACCGTGTTCTCGATGGCCGGGCGCAGACGCTGGATGCGACGATATGTCAGCGACGGTACGACGACCCGGCGCAGTCGGGCGTGGTCGGCACCGTCCTTGGTCGTCATGTTCTGCAGATCGATCCACGGTGCCAGCCAGGGCACCTCGCCGCTCTCATAGGTGGGCACAGCACGGGTGACGTCGCGAGAGACGTCCGGGTGCGTGAGCAGATAGGAGACAGTCTCGCCGCGCACGACCGACCATGCGGTGAGCCCGTCGGGCAGTTCGACGGGCACGGCGGGGCCGAGGTCTCGGAGCTCTTCGGTCTTGGCGTACATGCAGGCACCGGATCTGCTGGGCAGAGTGGTCACGGGGGCGGTGTGAAACGGGATGGGCATGAGTATCTCCTTAGTCCGTCGGGTCCGGGGCGCACAGGGCGAGCATGCGTTGCCAGAAGAGGTCTTCGAAGACGGCAAGGTGCCTGGCCAGTTCCAGGGCCGGTGTCAGTGCCGCCGGCGGTGCTGTGGCGAGCAGGGCATCGATCGCCTGGATCTCGGCGTCATCGACGTGGCCGAAGTAGACGAAGTGCTCAAGCTGTTCGTCGGTGAACACCCCGGTCTCCGCCAGGACCTCACGCAGTTGCCGGTAGCAGCGCGTGGAGGCGTGCACGAGGTGGCGGAAGCAGACCGGATAGTCCCAGGGGCTACCGATGACGGCGATACGCGCGATGTGGGCGGGGTAAGCCATGGCGTAGACGTCCAACCCGCTCGCCGGCTCAGAGGGGCGGGGGTGGGCGCTGACGAACGGTTGCAGGAGGCGGTGTGCTTCCTGTTCGGACTGGTGGCTGAGCGTATAGAGCTCCGCGACCGCGGTGTTGTGGTGGCGGTCGGTCATGAGTTGGGTGGAGGCGACGTTCGAAGCCACGAGAGCGTCGAGATGAGCCGCCAGCGGGCCAAGATCGCCGGGGGTGATGCTGCCGGAGCTGATGGCGCGGGCCAGCGGGTTTTCGGCCAGGACGGCGTCCGGGATTGCTGCTGTCATCGGTGCACTCCGAGGTCGCTGAGGGAACGGGTGAACGCGCCCGGCAGGCCTGTCTGGGGGATGTTGACTAGCTGTACTGACCGGACACGTTGATTGATTGTCAGATCGCGGAGAGCCGGCTCCGCCTCAATCTCTGAGGATGTCTTCTGGCTCCGTCTGGTCAGCCGGGTATCTTGACCTTGTCAGCGGCGATTGGAGCAGGCATGGCTCAGCAGTACCTCGGCCCTGCGATGGGTGTGGTCTCCTTCTCTACCTGGTCGGAACTCGTTGAAGCAGCCGCGGGCGGTCTTCTCGAGGAGTCGGTCTGGTGCGAGTTGAAGGAGATGGCGACCCCGGCCGGAACTGCGAAGAAGGATGCCAATCTGGAGATGGCCCGCGACCTTGCCTCGCTCAGCGTCGACGGAGGGCTACTCATCTACGGGGTGCGCGACAGAGACTTCGAGGTCGTCGGCTGTGACACTGCCGGACTCGCCGACCGGATTGCCCAAGTGTCCGCGACTCGGATCCACCCACCGCTTTCGCCCACCATCCAGCCTGCACTGGTCCATCCCGACGATGACGCCCGGGCGGTCCTGGTCGTCCAGGTTCCCCCATCACCCTTGGCTCCCCACATGGTCGACGGCAGCTATTGGGGCCGGAGCAGCAACGGCAAGCGAAAGCTCGACGATGCAGAGGTGCGTCGGCTCTTGCTGCAGCGTGATCGGGGCGAGGACGCGTTCCTCTCCCGCCTGACAGGGATGGAGGCTCGTGACCCGCTGGTTGACTACATCGAGGGTCACCCCACTGGCAACGGACACATCTACCTTGTGGCCGAACCCTGTGTGCCGGTGGTGCGGAGCGAGGAGCCTCAGGGCTCGGCCGCTCTGCGCCAAGGGATCCGGCCGAGTGGCTGGCCCGGAACGGTGCCGGACTGCACGTATCGGGCCTTCGACCCCAAGGGTGAGGCGTATGCGTCGATCCCCGCGCATGGCGATCCTGTACGAAGCCAGTACGAGCGTGGGCTCTGCCACGTCTTGTTGAAGGACGACAGCTCCATCGAGGTGGTGTCCGGCGGTGGGACCGCGGAGTACGAGACCCAGCCAGGAAGACCGGCGAAGTTCCTGTTCGCTGGGCTCATCTCAGCACTGGCAGTGCAGACCCTGCAGTTGATCGAAAGCCGGTCACTGACTTGGGGATACACCGGGCCATGGCGGATCGGTCTTCGGGTGACCAAGACTCGCGGGACCATCTACAACAACAACGACGTCTTCAATCAAATGCCCACTTTCACAGCGGACGAATACATCAAGACCACGGTGGTCCAGGGCGTGGACACCAGGCCGCTCGAACAAGCCCAAGGCCTCCTGAAGGGGCTCTATCGGGGACTCGGGATCGAGTCCCAAACGGTCGACCAGATCGCCAACTAGGTTCGCTGCACCTGGGTGCCGGTCAAGCGCGAGAACGGCGGCTGGTTGCCGCAGGCGGTGTGGGGCCTGTGGTGGTTGTAGTAGTGCAGCCAGCCTTCGAGTTCCCCGCGGCGTTCCGTCTCGGAGGTGTAGCAGCGGGCGTAGGCCCAGCCGTCGGCCAGGGTGCGGTGGAAGCGCTCAATCTTCCCGTTGGTCTGCGGCCGATACGGCCTGGTGCGCTTGTGCCCGATGCCCAGTTCGGCGCAGGTGTCTCGCCACAGGTGTGAGCGGTAGGCGCTTCCATTGTCCGACAGGACCCGCTCAACGGTGACGCCACGCTGGTTGAACCATTCAACGGCCCGAACGAGGACGGCGGTGGCGGTGAGGGCGGTCTCGTCGTCGTGGATCTCGGCGTAGGCCACCCGGGAGTGGTCGTCGATGACCGTGTGGACGTAGGCCTTGCCCATCAACGGGTCCCGCCACTTGTTGCGCGGCTTGTCCGGTGTGGCGGCTCGGTTGCGGACGCCTTGTGGTCGGCCGACGTAGCGCCAGCCGCCGCCGTCGGGGATGTTGCCGAGCTTCTTCACGTCGACGTGCAGCATCGCGCCGGGGTGGTCGTGCTCGTAGCGGCGGACGGGCTCTCCGGTGGCGCGGTCGACGTGCGAGAGCCGGTTCAGGCGGGCGTCGGCCAAGATCCGGTGGACAGTGGACGGGGCGATCCCCAGTCGACAGGCCAACTGGACCGGGCCTTCGCGCAGGCGCAGCCGGAGCTGGATGCAGCGCTTCGTGGTGCTGTGGCTGGTCTTGTTCGGCGACCGGTGGGGCCGTGAGGAACGGTCCTGCATCGACTGGCCGGCTCGGTAGCGGTCGGCCCAGCGCTTCACGGTCGGCCAGGAGACCTGGAAGCGGGCGGCCACTTCACTGATCGGCCAGCCCTCGTCAACGACCAGACGAGCGACGATCAGTCGGTGCCGGGGGGTGAGAGCTGCATTCGTGTGGGTCATCGAAGACTTGTTCCTGGTGTTGACGAGGTGTCGAGGTGTACCGAGTCCGCCCGGTTTGGAGCCCGTGGTCAGGCCGTGTCTTGCTCACGGCGGTTGGTGCGTCTGGCCGCGAGGCCGACGCCGCTCAGGACGACCGCGAGCCCGATCCATTGCAGGGTCGAGGGTTGCTGGCCGAATATGGACCACGCCCACAGCATCGTTACGGGCGCAGTCAGGTAGAGCAGAGTGCTGGTCGTGGTGGCTCCCACCTGGCGGAGGCACCAGATGAACGTGGCGTAGCCACCGAGGCCGGACAAGAGCACCAGCCAGCTGATCGCCAGCACCAGTGTCCCCGTGACCTGGAGACGAAGCCCGTCGGTCAGGAGGGCGGCGCCGCTGAAGATCACGGCGGCCACGCTCACCTGCACGGTCAGACTGATCACCACTGGCACCTGGGGCTTCCACGAGCGTTCCAGTAGGGAAGCCATGGACAGCCCCAGCAGGCTCATCGCCACCAGGCCCACGCTTCCCGCCCCTGCCGTGCTGATGCCTCCCACGCTCAGGCTGACGCCGCCCAGGGCGATGAGCAGGCCAAACCACTGGAGGATGCGGACCCGATCGCCGAAGATGATCCGTCCCGCCGCGGTCACGATCAGCGGCTGAAGTGCACACACCAGCGCAGACAAGCCGGCATCCAGCCCCTGCCCAGCGGATAGGAAGACACCGCCCAGAAAGACCACGTGAGACAGGACGGCCAGGACGACCTGCTGCCACAACTCGCGTCGACTCAACGCGCGGAAAGAATGACGCAGCGAAGGAACCAGCAAACACCCGACGAGCAGAACAAGGGCAGTCACCAGATAACGCCACGCCAGCAGGGGCCACGTCCCCACACCTATCCGGTCCGCCAGCGTCGCCCCGACGAACCCGGAACTCCACGCCACCACGAACGCCACACACATGACCCATCGCATCCGATTAGATAAACACACCGGTCGGTATACTGTCAGTGCACTCAAGCCAGCTGAGGGGACGAGACCATGGACATTGACCTTGAGGTCTTCGAGCCTGTCGACACCACACCGGTCGGTCATAGCATCCTCGATGCTGCTGCCGAGCTCTTCCGTGACCGCGGGATCACAGCCACCGGTGTCGACAGCATCGTCGAGCGTGCAGGAACCACAAAGAGGACCTTGTACCAGCGCTACGGATCCAAGGATCGGTTGGTGGCCTGCTACCTGCAACAACGCGCGCACGCCTGGCAGGGCGAACTCCTGGAAGCGTTGACCGGCGCATCCCCAGCCGAAGGCCTGGACGTCGTCTACCGGCACACTGCCCAGTGGGCGACCGGCACCCCCCGTGGTTGCGCTTTCGTCAACGCATGGGCCGAGATCGGCGCTAGCGACCATGAGGCCGCCGATTTCATCCGGGCGGAGAAGGCCTGGATGCTGGCCTTATTTACGCAGATTGCTAGTGGCGACCAGAACACGGGGACCCTGCTGCACCTGCTCTATGAAGGCGCACAGGTCAGCGCGTCAATCCAAGGAGACCCGAAGGTGTTCACCCAAGCCTGCGCCGCATCACAGGAACTCCTCGTCCGACGGTGAGGAGTTCTCCCGCACGACGAGACCGAATCGCGTTTCGCTCCTCAACCAACGTGTCCGGTCAGTACAACTAGCTCGGTGGCCAGTGTGCGCTTCCGCTGAAGGTGGGAGGGGTTGGAGAGGGTGTGCAGGTGGGCGTCGATGCGGCGGTGTAGCTCCTCGGCTGCTGTCTCCCATGCCGTGGTGGCCGCATGGTCGTCCTCGCCGAGGTGCCGTCGGTACCGATCCAGGCAAGCGAGGGCGAACAGCTCCAGAGCGCAGTCAACGGCGCTTGCTCTCACCCATGGGTCGGCGGGCTCGCGGGCGATCGCGTGGTGCAGGCGGGACACCTGTTCGGCGATACCCCCGGTGGCCGTCGTCGGCGCCGTCGTGGAGGTGGTGCTCGGGGGTTGGGCGAGGAGGTCTTTGAGCATCTCGGTGGAGCTGTCGAAGATGCGGGTGACGCGGGTGTCGCGCCAGAGTCGTTCGATGGGCCAGGGTGTGGCCTCGCGGGATCGTGCCGAGGCCGCGGTTTCGTAGCCGCGTCCGCCGACCAGTTGCATCACCGTGTCGGTCGCGCGGTTCGCTGCCTCGCTGACGATGAGCTTGGCGGCTTCGCTGTCGGTCGGCGCGCAGTGCTCATCGAGGGCATGCCAGGTCACGGCGTTGGCGATCAGTGCCTCGACCATTAGGGTGGAGAGGTGGTGCTGGGTCTGGGGGTGGGTGTGCAGTCCGCGACGGGTCTGCCGGTCTTCGCCAGCCCACGCCACGGCCTGCTGGAGGCAGGCGAGGATCGTCGTCAGTCCCGCCACTGGCAGGGCGGCACGGCACTGGCTCAGGCAGGTCAGGGCGACCTCGACGCCGTTGCCCTCCCCGCCGATGACCCGGTCGGCAGGGATGCGGGCGTCTTCGAAGGCCAGTCGGCCGTTGGGCAGGCCGTGCATGCCGGCGAAGCGGCTCTGGGGGCCACGCGCGACTCCGGGGTCATCGGCGGTGATCAGCAAGGCAGTGATCCCGCCCGGTGAGTCCTTGGTGGCGGCGAGGTCGACCAGGACGATCATGTGGGTGGCAATCGTGGCGTTGGTGATCCACGTCTTGGTGCCGGTGACCCGATAGGTGCCCGCCTCGGCATCGAAGAAGGCGGTGGTTCGCAGGGGTCCGCTGCCGTAGCCGAGCTCGGGCTCGTTGAGCGCGAAGGCCGAGACTTGTTCGGTCAGCTGCGGCAGGTAGCGGTCACGCTGTGCCTCGGTGCCGAATTCCAAGAGGGGCCGGACGGCGCCGATGACCTGGTGAGCGGCGATGACCTCGCACAGGCTCGCATGCGCGGAGGTGAGTACGGAGAGCACGGCGAGCAGGCAGGCATCGGAGAACCCCAGCCCGCCGTAGCGAGTCGGGATCGTGATCCGGAAAGCTCCCAGCTGCGCAAGCTCCTCAAGGAGATCTGCGGGTACCTGGGTACGGGATTCGATGCGCTCTGCCACATCCTGTCGGGAGCACCAGTCGGTGATGCGCGCAACGAAGCGGGCTTCCTCGGGTGACAGCGTGGTGCGGGTGTGCGGCTGGTCCGGGTTGGGGACGTGCCCGCTGAGGATCTGGTCGATGACGGAGTTCGGGTCGTAGTCTCGGGTCGGTGTGGTCATCGGCGCGGTCCCAGTTCGACGGCGGTCAGCGGTCCGAGCCGCTGGTGGCGCAGCTCTGCGGTGTCGAACCCTGCCTGATCGAGCAGTGCCGTGAGGTCGGCGAGGGTGCGCTCGCGGCCGCCGCTGATGACGAGCATGCACACATCGGTCAGATACCCCACGGCCGCCTCGTCGGTGTAGTCGTCGGGCAGGAAGTTGCCGATGATGATCAGGCGTGCTCCGTCCGGGATCTGCTCTTTGCACGTGGAGAGGAGGGCCAGGGCGTGCTCGTCGTCCCAGTCTTGGAGGACGCTCTTGATGATGTACGTCGTCCCGTCCGGTGGGACCGTTGCGAAGAAGTCTCCGCCGATGCTGGTGCACCGGTCGGTCAGGCCGGCACGGGTGATGACGTCGTTGGCGGCGGCGATCCCGGCGGGGCTGTCGAAGACGATGCCGGTCGCCGTCGGTGCGCTCTGCAGCACGGTGGTCAGGAAGGTGCCGTCCCCACCGCCGATGTCGATGACGGTCTCGTCCTCCCCGATGGTGGTCAGCGCAGCTGCGGACTCGGCGGTGGCGGTGGCTTCTTCCTGCATGGCCTGATTGAACAGGGAGTTCGCGGCAGTGTCCTGGCCGAGATAGTCATAGACCGGCTGGTGGTATTCGCGGTCGAACCCAGCTTCGCCGGTGAGGACCGAAGTCTCGAGGTGGTCCCAGGCGCGCTGGAATAAGGGGCTGGTGAAGTTCTCGGCGAAGGCCGCCAAAGAGCCGGGCTTGCCGGGCACCAGGACGGTCCCGAAGCGAGTGTTGTGCAGCGCAGGCCCGCGCTGTTCGATCAGCCCGGCGTAGCGCAGCAGGTTCAGGACACGGGCGAGGTGCTCGGCCGGTGCGCTGGTCCGGGTGGCCAGCTCCTCCAGCGTCATCCCGGGGGCCTCATCCAGGTGGGTGAAGACGGCGAGGTGTCCTGCTGCGCGGATGGCGTCGGAGACCATGTAGCCGCCGATGAGGCGGATGACGGTGTCGCGTTCTTGGAGGCTCGTCATGATCCCTGTCCTTCCTCGGCGGGGGTGTCGGTGAGGCGGTGTCTGACCCAGACGTTGGGTTCGATGTAGACGGCGTAGTCGAGGTCTGCGTTGACGTAGACCGGGGCGATGCCGCCATCGACGGTGGTCAGTCCGGTGGTGGTGAAGGGTTGCGTGGTCCAGGTCCGCCAGGTCGCCAGGGGTGCGGAGATGGTCATGGAGGTGTGGCTGAGTGCGATGATGCGCCCGCCGATCCGTTCGTGGATGCGCAGCCAGTTGTCGGCGCGCTGCCCATCGTCTCGGCGACGCTCGACGTAGTCCTCGATGGGCATCTCGGGGAACTCGGTCTTGCCGCTGGGGCGGACCGGGGCGATGAAGTACTCGAACCCGGCAGTGCGAGCGTGATCGCGCAAGGCGGTGAAGACGGCCTGGGACAGGCCGCGGCCAGTGTAACCGGTGTCGATGCCGGCTTCGAGCGCGCACAGCGTGTTCAGCTCGGCCCGGTTGTAGGTATCGGTCGCCGATTGCTCGATGACTCCGTCCCAACCGCGGCGCGGAAGCGTCTGCGCCTCCCCGTCCCAGTGCAGGGGCAGAGAGGCGGCGCGGGCGATCGGGGTATCGCCGTCGAGCACGATGAGCTGGTGCTCGGCATGGGCATGGATGCCCCATTCCACCAGCAGCCGGGTGGGTTCGATGAACGCCGGCCAGGGGATGTCCAGGTCCAAGAATGCCGGCAGCAAGTCCGGGCGCTGGGCGAGGGAAAAGGTCTGGATGGGGTCTGTCATGTCGTCACCAACTCTGCGATGTGTTCGGCGGAGCGCCGCTCGTGGGGAATGTGGACTGGATTCTCGCCGAGCCGATGCAGGGATTCGAGATAGGCGGCGCGAGGCATCGGGGTTGCTCCCAGGTTCGTTGCGTGCTGGGAGTCGTACTGGAAGTCGAAGAGACGGCCTCCACCTTGCAGGAAGCGTGTCATGAGGTCGACGACGGCGATCTTCCCGGCACCCTCGACGAGGGTGAATTGGGAGTCGGCGGAGAAGACCGCACCGAGTTGGAGGCCGAAGACTCCGCCGATCAGCTCTCCGTCGTGCCAGACTTCGCAGCTGTGGGCCAGCCCCTGCTCATGGAGTTCCTGTAGGGACGCGTGGAGGGTGTCGGTGATCCAGGTGCTCTGGTGTGTCTGGGCGCAGGCGGTGACGACCTGGTCGAAGGCGGCATTGATGCTTGTGCGCCACTCTGCGCGGCGTCGGGCGAGGCGGCGCATGGTCCGTCCGGTGCGGCGGGTGGTCAGCTTTGCCACGGGTCGGGGGTCCGGGTTGAGCCAGGCGACCGAGTAGGGCTCGGATGACTGCTCGTTGACGACGAGGCTGCCGCTGTCGGCATCATCGGCGTAGCGGATCTCGTTGAGCATGGTCTCCTCGTAGGAGGAGGCGGGGAAGCAGTAGAAGCCGTGGGAGGCCGCGGCGTGGATGTTCGATGCTGACAGGTCAGCGTCGAAGGCCACGGGCCCGGTGGCTGGGAGGGTGCCGCGGCTGAGCGCGGTCCAGTCGAGACTCATAGGAACTCCTTTCGCTCCAGGAAGTCGAGGTAGCGGTCGATCAGCTCGGCGTCGACATCGGGGAAGGTGATGTCGGTGCCGGCCAGGGCCTGCTCGACGTTGGTTCGGGTGAAGGCGGGGAACGTGTCCTCGAGGTACATCTCGGCCACGCTCATCTGTCCGCTGGGGCACTTGTCGATGAACAGGGGCGCGAACGGGGTCATCGGGTGTTCGGGGTTGGTGACCGCCAGGTCGATCATCTGAGCGACCCAGTCCGCCCAGGGGATCTCGGTGACGGTGGTGCCGCGAGCCTGCAGACGCTGCTGGAGCAGCGAGATGGGGGCCTTGTGCGGGTTCGTCAGGTGGTAGACCTGCCCGGTGGCCGGTTCGTGGGTGGCGATGTGGACCAGGGCGTCGGCGAAGACGTCGACCGGGGTGTAGTCCATTGGCAGCTCGGCGTGCGGGATGGCACCGATGTCACGGATGAACCGCTTCATGCAGCACATCTCGGTGGTGGCGTTCCAGGTGCCCCGGGTGCTGTGCCCGGAGATGTCGGCGGCCCGGTAGATGGCCACCGGCAGCCCCGCCTGTGCGGCGTCGTGGACCAGGTGTTCAGCGACCCACTTGCTTTCGGCGTAGCCGACACCGAGTTGGTCGAGGTGATCCAGCGGGGCGTTCTCGCTGATGGTGCGTGTACCGGCGACGCCCTGGCCGGCGACGACGGCCATCGTGGAGACGTAGTGGAACGCGATGCCATGTGTTGCTGCCAGTCGTAGCAGCTCGTAGGTGCCATCGACGTTGGCCGCTTTCATCTGCGCATAGGGGTAGATGAAGTTGACCGTTCCGCCGGAGTGGACCACGAGGTTGGTGCGCTCGGTCAGCGCCTCGAAGTCGGTCGTCTCCAGCCCGAGGCACGGTTGGGCGAGGTCACCGAGGACGACGTCGATGCGGTCCTCATCCTCGGCGCAAACGTCCGGGGCGGAGCCGTAGGTCTTCCAGGCGGTACGCAGTCGCTGGCGTGCGGCGTCCTCGGATGAGGCGCGCACCAGGCAGGCCACCCGGGCCGGGGTCGAAGCGAGCAGTCGTGGCAGCAGGTGCGAGCCCAGGAAGCCGGTCGCGCCGGTGAGCAGGATGGTGGAGGTCTCTCCCAGTTCCGGCGGGTCCGTGCTCGGAGCGGAGCCGTCGAGAGTGATGGAACGTTGCAGGTCTGCCTGCATGGTGGTGCGGGGATCGGTGCCTGCTTCGAGGGCTCCGGCGCGGGCGTGTGCGACGGCCTGGCAGTAGCTGGTGAAGTACGGGTCTTTGAGCAGCCGCTCGATCAGGGCCCGGACGAATCGGACGTGGATGCCGAGGCTGGACCGGGTGCGGGCGACGCGTTCGGCAGCGGCGATGGAGGTGCCGCCGGCGTCGAAGAAGGACAGCCCGAGTTGGTGGCGGGCGATGCCAAGGACCTCGGTCCAGATGCCTGCCACCGCGTGCTCGATCGCCAAATCCAGTTCGACGGTGGTGTCTGAGGTCTCGGCAGGGCGCGCGTCGAGGTCGGCGGCCAGGGCCTTGTAGTCGGTCTTGCCGTGGGCGGTCTGCGGCAGTGAGTCCACCACGGTGGCGGTATTGGGAACGGCGTGCGCCGGGAGCGCGGCACTCACATGCTCCCGTGCGGCCTTGCTGCCGGGGTCGGGGCGTCCTGGGGCGACCGTGTAGAAGGCATGCAGCCGGGTCCTCTCGCTGTCGCCGAGTACGGCGGCGTCGCCGATGGCGTCGTGGCTGCGCAGGATGTTCTCGACTTCTTCCGGGTCGACGCGGAAGCCGCGGATCTTCAGCTGCCGGTCGGCGCGCCCGGTGATGAGCAGGCCGGAATCCGGGTCCAGGCTGCCGGTGTCCCCGGTGAGGTAGAAAGGGTGGCCCTCGAGCGTGACGGTCGGCAGCGGGTCGAGGCCGGCTGTTCCGTGCGTGGTGCCCAATGCCAGACGCCCGGAGACAGCGACGTCTCCGCTGTGACCGTCGGCTACCGGGGCACCGTGGGTATCGAGTATGCGCACGTCGGCACCGTCGAGGGGGTGGCCGACGGCAGCGGGACCGTCGTCGAGGGCGTTGATGTCAGGGACTTCGGACAGGCAGGAGGTGAATCGCCCCGGGTTTAATGGAGACATCGATAACCCGGAAGGATGGGCGGCATGGTCGCACCACGAAAGTACCCCGACGAGCTACGCGAGCGAGCCACGAGGATGGCGAT
>NZ_SCNB01000036.1:0-10869 GCF_005502825.1 Kocuria sp. 2SI
TGTGACATCCCCGCGATCCTCGGCGCACAACGCGCATCAGGACCACGCCGATCCTGCGCATCACCCAGAGGACCCGATCTCGGCAGCCAACCCACACTCATCTGTGAAGGGCCTCATATCGCCGCAATGGCTCGCCAGTGACACGATCGATATGCGAGAGGCGGTTCACGCGGCAACGGACGAGGACCGCGTGAACAGTCGACGTCGAGAGACCAAGTCGCGCAGCGATCTGGGCTGGCCCCAGTCGAAGCCGCCAGCGCAGGTTGATGATCTTCTTCTTGACATACTCGGGCGTCCTGCCTGGGATCCGGTGCGGCTTGCTGGAGCGATCCTGCATCCCGAACTCACCCTCTTCCCGGTAGCGGCCGGCCCATTTCCGGGCAGTGATCGGGGAGACCATGAACATCTTTGCGGAGATCGTGGCCGGATAGCCGTCTTCGACAATCAGCCGGGCTAACCGGAGACGGGCACGAGGAGTGAGAAGAGCGTTCGGATGGGTCATCAATTGGCCTCCGCCGCGGTCTTCGTAAGCGCGCGTCCGGTGAGAAGCATGATGACGAGAGCGATCGCTGTCAGCACCGAAGCGACCCAAACCGGCGCGAGCAGCCCCAGCCCGGTCGCGAGCCCGAACGCACCAAGCACGGGCCCCGCGGCAGCTCCGATATTCAATGCTGCGGTTGCGTACGAACCGCCCATCGTTGGCGCACCCGATGCTGCATACAGCACACGCGTGATCAGAGTACTGCCGACGCCGAACGACAGGAATCCCTGAACGAGGACGAGGACGATAAGCGCAACGGGATGAGATGCGACTACTGCCAACACGATCCAGCCTGTCAGCAATAGCGGTCCACCGACTGCGAGCACGAGGCCAGGTCGTTGATCTGATAGTCGTCCTGCGATCGTGACGCCAAGGAACGATCCGATGCCGAACATCACCAGCGCGACGGACACCCACGCTTCGGCCAAGCCCGCGGTCTCGGTCACGATGGGAGCCAGGAAGGTGAATGCCGCAAAGGTCCCTCCGTTGATCAGCGCTCCGAGTGCCATGGCCAGGATGAGCCGCGGCGTCGCCAACTGGCTGAGCTCGACACGGAGCCTTGGTGAGGTCGCGCTAGTCTCGCTCCGACCAACATTGTTCGTGACGCCACGAATGACTCCAACGGCCGCGGGAATACAGAGGATGGCGATCGCCCAGAACGTCGTTCGCCAGCCCAGCGCTGTGCCGAGCAGTGCCCCGGCGGGGACGCCCACGACGGTTGCGATCGTCGTGCCGGAGAGCAGGATCGACAGTGCACGCCCCTTCTGGTTCGCTGGCACGAGGGTAGTGGCCGTGCTCAGTGCTACGGCGAGGAATCCTGCGTTTGCGAGAGCGCTGAGCACCCGGGTGATGAGCAGGAGAGAGAACACTGGTGTCATCGCTCCGATGACGTGGCTTCCCGCGAACACGAGAAGGCAAACGATCAATGTGAGCCGCGGTGGCCAACGGCGAGCGAATGCCGCCATCACTGGCGCGCCGACGACCATACCGACCGCGAATGCGGAGGTCAGCAGGCCCGCAGTGCCGACCGAGACGTCAAGTTCGGTCGCGATCGCGGGGAGCAATCCCGCGAGCATGAATTCTGAAGTGCCCATGACGAAGACCGCCAGGGCAAGCATGTAGAGAGCGAAAGGCATCGAGTACTCCGAGGTGTGAGATCAAGAAAATGGTTCTTCTTGTCACCACGGCCAGTGCCCCGGGTACGCCAGACATACGCCCACACAGATCGTGGGCGTCGTAACTAGTGGTTCAAGGGGCTGGCGGTGTGACCGACAACCCCTGACCTGTCTGATTCGGGACTCCACATGCCCCAAACTCTACACGCCTTCAATGGTGAGCGGTCTGGACAGATACTTCTTGAATCATCACGGTGTCATTGCGCGCGGGGGCAGAACAACGTCCCTGGACATCACAACTAGCTCACGGCCGGACCCACTATTGAAGGCAGCAGTGGCCTAAGGAGTTCCACGGCGGATCAAGGCCTTCGCCGCGCACCGAGGACGCATTTGCCAGTAGATCCCTGATCGACAGTCGCCGGATAGGCCACACACACGGTTGGCACCAGGGTGCGACTCGGCGCGCTGCGCGCACCTGCCCGCTGAGGCGGCCCCTTCCTGAGCCCGTCTCAGGAAGGGGCCATCGTGGTGATGACGATCCGCCCCATGTCTGCCGGCCGTGGCTACGAGTACCTCTTGAGAACCGTCGCCGCCGGTGACGGCGACCGAGAGCTGGGCACACCGTTGACCCGCTACTACACCGAGTCCGGTAGCCCACCGGGCACCTGGCTCGGCACCGGCCTGGCCTCCCTCGACGACGGTACCGGCACCGGTATCGCCGACGGGTCGACGGTGACGGAGGAGCACCTGGTCCGGTTGCTCGGGCAAGGCGTACACCCGGCGACCGGCGCAAAGCTCGGCCACGCCTACCCGACCTTGCCTGAACCGCGTGAGCGGATTGCCGACCGGGTTGCGAAGCTCGACCCGGACTTGCCGGTTGCGCAACGTGAGGTCGCGATCCGGGACATTCGCGACGAAGAGGTTGCACGCAAGCCCAAGAGCGCCATTGCAGGCTTCGACCTGACGTTCTCCCCGCCGAAGTCCCTGAGCACTCTCTGGGGTGTTGCGGATGCACTGACGCAAGAGCTGCTGGCACAGGCCCATCATGCCGCGATGCGCGATACCGTTGCGTTGCTCGAGGAGCGGGTGGCCTCGACCCGGGTCGGCAAGGGAGGGATCGCGAGGATGCCGATCACCGGTGTCATCGCCACCGCTTTCGACCACTACGACTCGAGAGCCGCCGACCCGCAGCTGCACACGCATCTGGTGGTCTCGAACAAGGTCCAAGGCGAGGACGGGAAGTGGAGGAGCCTGGATTCGCGGCGGCTGCACAAGGCCACCGTCGCTCTCTCGGCCAGTTACAACGCCTACCTCATCGACCATACCGCCGACCTGCTCGGCCTGACCTGGGAGCCCGTCGACCGAGGCAAGGACCGGAACACCGGCTGGGAGATCACCGACGTCCCCTCGGAGCTGATCGCGGAGTTCTCCCGCCGCACCACCGGCAGCGTCGGTGTGGAGGGTATCGAGCAGGCGAAGAACCGGCTCATCCGCGACTACCAGGACACCCACGGGCACGCGCCCAGCCCGGACACGATCGCACGGTTGCGCCAGCAAGCAACCCTCGAAACCCGCCCCGAGAAGGAGCTGCATTCGCTGGCCGAGCTCACCGCGGACTGGCGGGAGCGTGCAACCCGGGTGCTGGGCACCGATGCAACCACCTGGGCGCAAGACGTGCTCGCCCACACACCCGGGGCGTCCCGGTTGCGTGCCGAGGACCTCGGCGCGCAACAGGTGGAGGATCTGGCAGCGGTTGTGGTGATGACGGTCGCGGATCGGCGCTCGACCTGGACGAGGTGGAACTTGCACGCCGAAGCCATGCGCCAGCTCATGTCCATCCGCTTCACCACGCCGGCCGAGCGCACCGCCGTGCTGGATCAGGTCGTGGCCGTCGCCGAAGCGCAGTCGCTGCGCCTGACACCCGAGTATGACCGTCCGGTGCCGGGGCACTATGTCGACGGGACCGGGAACCGTTTCCAGTCCAGCGACCAGGTCGCCTATTCCAGTCAGGAGATCTTTGACGCCGAACACCGCCTGATGGATCACGCCGAGGACACGTCCGGGCCTCGGCTGCCGTCCCGGATGGTTGCCCGGCATGTCTCTCGGAAGATCCAGCGGGTGAGGCTGGCCGAGGATCAGGCCGCCGCTGTGACTCGCATCGCCCAGTCTGGGCGGAGCCTGGATCTGCTGGTTGGCCCGGCCGGTGCGGGGAAGACCACCGCGCTGCGCGGGCTGCACCGTGCCTGGAGTGCCCGCCACGGGCAGGGTTCCGTGATCGGTTTGGCTCCCTCGGCGGCCGCGGCGGAAGTCCTCGGGGAATCGTTGGGCGTGCGGGCCGAGAACACGGCGAAGTTCCTCTACGAGCACCAGAGAGGCGGGTGGGACTTCCAGCCCGGGCAGCTGATCTTGCTCGATGAGGCCAGTCTGGCCGGGACGCTCACGTTGGATCGGCTCGCCGAGCACGCGGGGCAGGCCGGGGCGAAGCTGGTGCTGGTCGGTGATCCGGCCCAGCTCGGTTCTGTGGAAACCGGCGGGGCGTTCGGGATGCTCGTGCGCCACCGCGCCGCCCCGCCGACGTTGACCGATGCGCGGCGGTTCGTCCACGAGTGGGAGAAGACCGCCAGCCTCGACCTGCGTCGAGGCAAGACCGCCGTGCTCGAGGACTATGAGAACCACAGCCGGCTGGCCGACGGGAGTATCAAGCGGATGCTCGATGCCGCCTACACCTCTTGGCAGCACGACCGCGACGAAGGGCTGGCGACACTGATGATCGCGGGTAACGCCGAGATGGTCGCCGAGCTGAACACCCGCGCCCGCGACGACCTCATCGAGGACGGCCGCGTCGAGCGCGACGGGACCGGGCTGCATGACGGCACCACTGCCGGGGTGGGGGACTTGGTGGTGACCCGGCGCAACGACCGACAACTGAGTCTCGGTCGGTCCTGGGTAAAGAACGGAGACCGCTGGGCCGTCGCCCGCCGCCTCGAGAACGGGGCGCTGGCCGTGCGCCGCCTCGACCCCGGAGACCAGCCTGCTGGTCCTGAGCTGGTCCTGCCGGCGGAGTACGTGGCTGAGGACGTCGAACTCGGTTACGCCACCACGGTCCACCGGGCGCAGGGGGCCAGTGTGGATACCGCGCATGCCCTGGTCGACCCGGAGACGGCGTCCCGGGAGCTGTTCTATGTCGCGATGACCCGCGGCAAGCAGAGCAACAGTGCCTATGTGATCCAGCCGGACCCGCACGAGGTTGAGACCCACCTGGAGCCCCCGGAGCCGCTGACCCGGATCGGTCAGCTGCACCGGGTGTTGACCCGCAGTGATGCGGACCTCTCGGCAACGGAGACCTTGAAGCAGGAGCTCGACCGGCATGCCTCCCTGGAGACCCTGCTGGCGGAGTATGACGTGCTGGCCCGGGAGGCGCAGGTCGAGCGGGTGGCCGCCTACCTCGATGTCGCCCCGTTCCCGGAGGGGATCGCCGATGCGGTGTTCACCAGCCCGCACTACGAGCAGCTCGAGGCCGCGGTGATCCGCCACGAAGCCGCCGGGCATCCGCCCACCCGGATCCTGAGCCGTCTTGCCCCGCGCCTGCAGTCGGGGACCGGGGAGAGGGATCCTGCGGCGGGGTTGGCGTCGATGATCGACGCGGCCACCACGCAGATGCCACGTCGCAAGGCGGCCGCACCCGGGCGGGTGGCGGGGCTGATCGCGCGTCCGGCCGGGCCCTTGGATGAGGACATGCGAGTCGCCCTGCAGGAGCGGGAAGACCTGATCACCACCGCGGCCGCGGCGTCGCTGGATGAGGCGATAGAGCACGGGGCCTCCTGGGCAGCCAAGCTCCGGAAACCAGGACCGACTCCGCGTGAACGCCAGCAGTGGCGCGGACTGGCAGTGAGCATCACCTTGTACCGCCACCGCTATGACGTCCGAGAGTCCACACCTCTGGGTTCGCCGGGCGGCGTGAGTTCCCCGCAGCAGGCAGCCGAGCGGCGGGTTGCTCAGGCCGCGTACTCACGACTGCGATCCCAGCAATCCAATACGCCGGGGCGAACCCAGGCACCCACCCGAGAGGCACCGCGGCAGAGTCTCTAGGTGTTGTGCGCCACGACGTCGGCCCGTCTGACCGACAACGATAGGCCGTCGCGGGCGAAGGTAATGTCTCCGTCCGGCCAAGCACAGCAGCCTGGTTAGGCAGACAGCGCGCCCAGCGCGAGCGTGAGACCTCCAGTTAGCAAGCCCGGGCACTTCGTAGTCGTCTCTCCACGGAGCGAGGCACGATCGCCGGGGGCTTCGAGGACCACGATGCATCGGCGGCATGAGTCGCGCGCCATCAAGCAGAGGAGCCCCTCGAAGTTATCGAGGCAGACGAAGCTGCGACCAGGTCGGCCAAGACCGCGTCGGCCTGCGTGCGCGGCACCACCGTGACTAGTTCGCTCTACTGGCCCGGCTCCCACGGCTAGAGAGAGTCCGGCGTGATGCGGCGAAGTATCAGCCGGCAGCCTTCAACATGAGGCGACCAGGTGCCAGGCGGCCGCCCAACAGGATCGAGCAGCAGCCGCGCACCAGGCAACGACAGCTTCCAGAGGAGCATCCCACCCGAAATCGCCTCGTTGCGTCCGACCAACACAGGGCCTCTAGGGGGAGGCATCGTCAAACCGCCTCAGTTACGCCGTATGTTACGTGACCTGGAGCTTCGTAACGAGCCGCCAGTGGTCAGCGCCGTCAGGCAGCGCGACACGCCGTTCCATGCTTGCGCCTCGGCCGGTGGATATTGCTCGGGTGGCCTGACGCGACACGTCGCGACTCGACTTGCGCGACCCGCCGGTCATGTTGTTCGATGTTCATGGAATGTCGAATGAACATGGAGGCGCAATGGAAGTTCAACAACTGGGTCTCAGCCCGATGCCGAAAGGCTCCGTCGCGCCGACGCCACTGCCGCCTCGCATCCGCATGTGGGAAGTGCGGACGTCGGAGCACGTCGCCGAGGTGTACTCAGTCAGTAGGTTGGTTGCACCTGCTGATGGGTGGGTTGCCTCCAAGGCTGCCGTGTGGCCGGTGGTTGTTGTAAAAGTTTAGCCATGGCTGCAGGGCGTCGGTTGGGACTGCCGCACATTTAGGTGACAGTTGGGGGTGTCAGGCCGCGAGGCTCACGGCCGGGTTCATGATGGTCTCGTATTCGATGGGGGTCAATCGGCCCAGACGGGTCTGTCGGCGGCGTCGGTGATACGTCCTTTCGATCCAGGTGATGATTGCGATTCGGAGCTCTTCTCGGGTCTGCCAACGCTTACGGTCCAGGACGTTCTTCTGTAGCAGCGCGAAGAAGGACTCCATGGTGGCGTTATCGCCGGCAGCACCGACCTGGCCCATGGATCCGATGAGGTGGTGACGGTTCAGGGCGTGCACGAACTTCCGTGACCGGAACTGGGCGGATTCAACTGGTCGTCGCAACACCCTGACAGAGAGGGTAGTGATGGGACGTCCAGCGGGATGGTTGAGGGACCTCACGGGAAGGAATCCGATGATCTCGCCCGGGGCCCCGTCGAGCAGGCGGAGCATCGAGCGAGAGTTCTGGAAGGAAATCGCTTCTGGCGTCTCGTCAGAGGACGCGGCTGCGGCGGTGGGCGTGTCACCAGCGGTCGGGACCCGCTGGTTCCGTCAAGGTGGCGGCATGCCGACGATCACGTTGTCCCAGCTAGGGGGCCGGTACCTGTCATTCGCCGAGCGTGAGGAGATCGCGCTGATGCGCTCCGGCAGTCTCGGGGTCCGCGAGATCGCTCGCAGGCTCGGCAGGGATCCCTCGACGATCTCACGAGAGCTGCGCCGGAATGCGGCGACGCGGGGCGGGAAGCTCGAGTACCGAGCCTCGGTCGCGCAGTGGAAGGCCGAGCTGCTCGCCCGTCGCCCGAAGACCGCGAAGCTCGTGCGCAACCCGCGATTGCGCGAGTACGTCCAAGAGCACCTCGACGGGAGCCTGCACCTGCCCGACGGGACTCTCGTCGACGGACCCCAGGTGGCGGCGTGGCAGGGCCGGAACAAGCCGCGCCGGGGCGACCGGAAGTGGTCGCTGGCATGGAGCCCGGAACAGATCGCCCAGCGAGTCAAGGTCGACTTCCCCGAAGATGAGAGCATGCGGATCAGTCACGAAGCGATCTACCAAGCCCTCTACATCGAAGGGCGCGGAGCGCTCAAACGCGAACTCGTCGCCGCGCTGCGGACCGGCCGGTCGCTACGCAAGCCCAGAGCAAGAACACGGAACAAGCCCCAGGGACACGTCACCGCCGATGTCGTCATCTCCCAACGGCCTGCCGAAGCCGCTGACCGGGCGGTGCCAGGCCATTGGGAAGGCGACCTGATCATCGGCACGAACCGATCGGCGATCGGCACCCTCGTCGAACGCAGCAGCCGCTCGACGATGCTCGTGCACCTGCCCCGATTGCCAGGCTACGGGCAGCAGCCGCGAGCGAAGAACGGTCCGGCCCTGGCCGGCTATGGAGCCAGCGCGATGGCCCAGGCGCTGACCTCGTCAGTCACGCGGCTACCGGCACAGCTGCGCAAGACCCTGACCTGGGACCGCGGCAAAGAGCTCTCCAGTCACGCGCAGTTCGCGCTCGAGACAGGCACGCAGGTGTACTTCGCCGACCCCCATGCGCCTTGGCAACGCCCGACGAACGAGAACACGAACGGGGTGCTCCGTCAGTACTTTCCGAAAGGTACGGATCTCGCACGCTGGAGCGCGCAGGAGCTCGAAGCCGTCGCGTACACGTTGAACAACCGGCCCCGGAAAGTCCTCGGGTGGAGAACTCCCGCTGAGGTCTTCGCCAACCAGCTACACTCGCTCGATAACACCGGTGTTGCAACCACCGATTGAATCCGCCCTGGGAGCCTCTATCCGAATGCACGATGCAACCGGCGGCGTCACGGCGTCGAGATACCGCGCTGTCCAGGGCATTCACCGCGAGACAAGCCTTCATCCGGTCGCTCATCGAGTAGCCCACGATCCGGCCGGAGAACACGTCCTTGATGGCGCAGAGGTAGAGCTTGCCCTCGTCGGCTTGAGTTCCAGCCATCGTCGCAACACTGGTTCAACTCGCATTCAGTAAAGCATGGAGTCGTTCGGCTGGAGTGTCCCAGTCGAGCGTCTTGCGTGGACGTTCGTTGAGGTCCTCTGCGACGCGTCGCAATTCTGCGGGCGTGTGGCGGGAGAGATCGGTGCCCTTCGGGAAGTACTGGCGTAGGAGGCCGTTCGTGTTCTCGTTGCTGCCGCGCTGCCAGGGGCTGCCCGGATCACAGAAGTACACCGCCATATCGGTGGCGGTCTGGAACCCCACATGCCCCGACATCTCGGTGCCCTGGTCCCAGGTCAGCGAGCGGCGTAGCGCTGCTGGCAAATCAGCGACGGTGGTGATGAGGCCATCGCGCACGGTCTCGGCCGTGTGGTCATGTTCAAGGTGCACGAGGGTAACGAAGCGGCTTGATCGCTCGACGAGTGTTCCGATTGCTGATCGTCCCATCGTGCCGACGATGAGGTCCCCTTCCCAATGCCCAGGGATTGCACGATCCTCAGCTTCCGCGGGTCGCTCAGCGATGGAGACCATAGGGTCCACGAAGCGACTGGTTCTCTTCGCTGGATCGCGCCGTGGTTTTCGTGTTGTCCGCCCGCGCCTCATCGACGCGGCGATCTCGCGTTTCAGAGCGCCGCGTCCTTGGACGTAAATCGCCTGGTAGATCGTTTCGGTGCTCACCCGCATCCCTTGATCGTCCGGGAAGTCTTTCACGAGCCGGTGACTGATCTGCTCTGGTGACCATCGTTTACGCAACTTCGCTGCCACATAGGCGCGCAAATCGCCAGCAGATTCGAGTTTGCATGCACGTCGCCTCGGCCGGCGCGCCGCCGCGATCCGGTGCGCCGCGTAAGGAAGATAGCCGACTGTCGTGGCCGTGTTGCGGGCGATCTCCCGGCTGATCGTCGACGCGCTCCGCCCCAGCGCACGCCCGATCGACCTTATCGAGTCCCCGCGGCTGCGTAGATCGTGAATACGCTCTCGTTCGATCAAACTCAGGTAGCGAGAATCGATAACAGTCTCAAGACGCGCCAGATCAACCGGGGCGCCTCTCGTATAGGCATCACGCGGGCTCTTCACATTCGCCAGTATCGCCGCCTGACGGTAGCGAACTACACGACCGTCGGGGTGAACGCGTCCGCCCGTTATCTGCTTGATGCCCTTGTCCCAATCTTGCGCAGAGCGCTTGTCCACGCCGACCCGTCTCGCAGCATCCGCCCGACTGACACCGTCGGCACGCAACCGCTCAAACCGTGCTCGTTGAGCGCGGGTGTCCTTCCCCGTGAAGATCCCCGCCTGATGCGCCCACTGGGACTGCTGAAGGTTTGGTTGACTTCACGACTGGATAAATTCCAGGAAGGATAGAAGTCATGCCAAAGATCTACACCGATGAGTTCAAGCAATCAGCGCTCGAGCTCTTGGACGATGGAATGACCCAGAAGCAGGTGTGTGCCGACCTCGGTATCTCGAAGTCAGCTCTCCAGGCCTGGGTGCGTGACTCGCGGCTACGCGAGCACGGACTCGAGCCCTCCCGTGATGTCGAGGAGTCTCGCGCCCAGGCGGCAGCGCTGAAACGCATTCGCGAGCTCGAGCGTGAGAACAAGATCCTCCGCGAGGCCGCAGCGTACCTCTCGCAAGCGAACTTGAAGCTCGGTGGCCATCACCCAAAATGATGTACCCGCTGGTCCTTGACCTTGCTGCCACCGGGGTGCCGGTGGCAGTGACCTGTCGGGTGCTCGGCTTTACCAAGCAGGGTTTCTACAAGTGGTGCGCTCATCCGGTCTCAGCTCGGGACTGGGACGAGGCACATCTGATCAATGCCGCCTACGACGTTCATACGGACGATCCTGAGTTCGGGCACCGGTTCATCGCCGATGAACTCCACGCCGCGGGTCTGCAGACGTCAGAGCGTCGTGTGTGGCGATTGTGCTCGCAGCAGCAGTTGTTCTCGCACCCGATCAAACGAGCCCGGAAACACGGCAAGAAGCCCGGCCCGCCAGTGTGTGACGACCTCGTCGAACGCGACTTCACTGCCAAGGCAATCTGTGAGTCTGGATCTGGCTGGTCTGGGACTGGCCGGTCAGGATGGATGTCGGTCGTATCGAACCGGGTGTGACTCTCGAAGCAATTGGCCCGCTTGCGGTGTCTTCCCGTT